>CAIWWK010000078.1 GCA_903916325.1 Candidatus Firestoneibacteriota bacterium | reverse complement strand
GGCGCACAGGTTTGATATGAGAAAGCTTTCGGCCATAAAGCCGGTGATAATAGACGAAAGTCTTATGACGCTTGAAGATTTTGATCTTGCAAACGAGCTCGGCTGGAGCGGTATCGCTCTTAAAACCTGCAAGTGCGTCTCCATGGAACTCCTCATGATATGCAAGGCAGTTCAGAAAAATATTGTTTATACGCTTCAGGATCTTACAAACCCGGGGCTTTCCCTTGTACACGCTGTGGGGTTTGCTGCCAGGATAAGCACGCTGAATTCCTCGGTCGAGGTCAACGCCAGGCAATTCTATCCTGCTTTCTCGGAGCCGGAAGCAAAGGTTCACGGAAGGCTTTGCGAGATTCGTGACGGCTATGCCTACACGGATTCGTTAAAAGGATACGGACTGGGGTATCAGATTGAAAAGATACCGCGCGAAATTAATAAATAAGATGCGCTGACGCGCATAGGCGCGGCAAAAACAAAGGGGACAGACCCTATTTTCAAGGACGGAAGATCAGATGGTTGGATGCTGAAAGCTTACAAGTCTGGAACGCATAAAAAGGAGAAAGAGATGAGACCGAAGATATGGGTTACGCTAAGCGATGCCAATTACAAAAAGTACATTACCCCGGCGGCGGAAATGAAACTGCAGTCGCTTGGCGAGGTAATTGAAAGCAGAAAAGTAAATCCTGACGCAAAAAAAGAAGCCGAACTCATTGCCGAAGCAGCGGTAATTATTACCTGCAGGGGCGGATACAAACTCTCTCCCGAACAGATAAATAGCGCAAAGAATCTTAAACTTGTTGGCGTGATAGGAAGCGCAGTGAGATTCGTCAGCCCGGAAACGTGTTATGAGAAAAACATCTTGGTAACGAACAGCGCGGGCGGCATCGGCTACACGGTTGCGGAATACGTTGTCGGCGTAATGATTACCGCGCTTCACCGCGCTTTTGAGAGCATGGACCATGTCCGGGAAGGAACGTGGTCTGAAGGCGTTCCGATGGGCAAGGATCTTCAGGATAAGGCAGTTGGGCTTATCGGTGTCGGAGCGGTGGGCGGGAATGTCGTAAAACTGCTTAAACCTTTCACAAAGAACCTAAAAGCGTATGATCCGTATTTGCCGAAAGAAGCCGCAGACGCTATGGGGATAACGCTCACGACAAAAGAAGATATTGTAAAAAACTCTGATGTAATCAGCCTGCACGCCGGCATGACCCCTGAGACAAAAAACATGATAGGGACAAAAGAGTTTGCAATGATGAAGCCCGGGGTGCTGATAGTCAATACGGCGCGTGGCGGTCTGATTGACCACGATGCGATGCTCTTGGCGCTAAAAGCCGGAAAGATACAGGCGGCGCTTGATGTATTTGAACCTGAGCCTCTTCCCGTTGACAGCGAGTACCGAAAGGTTAAGAACTGCTACCCGACTGCACACACTCCGGGGATGACAGAGGATGCGGCTAAGAGAGAAGGAGGGCAGGTGGTGGATGATGTTGAACTGGTTCTCGCGGGGAAAAAACCGTTTAACAATATAACAAAGGAAAAGTTGGGAAGGATGACATAAATATAAAAGCGTTTGTAACGTTCTTAACGTTTATATGCCGCACTTCGTGCGTCATGTTCTGTAAGGTAAGATATATTTCATGCCGGACTACGTCCGGCATAGCAGAATAACGTTCATAACATTCGTAACGTTCAAAACGTAAAGCAAAATTCATAAGGGCAAAGTCAATAAAACGTTCGTAACGTTTGTAACGTAAAGCGCAAGGAAAGAAATATTGGAGGGTAGGATGAAAGACAGAAAGATTCAGGTCAGCACTTGCGTGTTCAGCATACATGACGATCTGTCTGAGAAACATCCTATGACTTACGACGAGAATCTCGCCCAAGCGAAATATTATCTTGAAAAAGCAGGCCGGGCCGGTTCGGATATAATGCTTTTGCCGGAAGCGTTCAACACGAAAGGCCTCAGCCAGTGGTTCCGTCCGGATGAGCCTGAGCTGGTTCAGGACGAACTTGCCGAGAAAATCCCCGGCGGCAAAACTCTGGAAATTGTTTCGAGTTATGCCAAAAAGCACTCAATGTATGTTGCCGCGTGTCTGGTTGAGAAAGATAAAGGAAAGTTCTACAATACGGTTGCGCTGATAGACAGGAAAGGGAATGTTTCAGGTAAATACAGAAAAACGCATCTTCCCGGCGGTGAAAAAAATTATTTTACTCAGGGAGACAGCCTTCCCGTGTTCAAGACGGATTTTGGCACGATAGGTTTTCTTACCTGCTATGATCTTAATTTTCCGGAAGCGGCAATCACACTTTCGCTTAAAGGCGCCGAGTTGATACTTTGGCCGACTATGTGGCAGGCCCTGCTTCCGAGCAGTTTTTACTATGATACATACATAAAGGCCACAGCCATGATGAATGGCGTCTATTTTGTTGCTTCCGGTTATGCCAAAGCTGATCCTGATTTGGGAGTTCACGGTAGAGGCGCCATTGTATCCCCGGCCGGTTTGATACTGGCCGATACAGGGTTCACTCCCGGGTTCGCCACCTCTGAAGTCTGGCTTGAACGCTGCGGTCTTGAAAAGAAGACCTGCGATCTGGCGACACATAAGCATGAGTTCAAACGCCGGGAAATGGGATTGCAAAGAAGGCCGGAACTCTATAAAATCATTACAGACAAAAAGAGAACCTGAGGCAGATAGCGCCGATGCAGTCCTTTTACGCCTGTAAACCAGTACACCTGCAGGGATTACCTTTCTAAGTTTGACTTTCCCCTATTTGTATGTTAACATACATATTTGTAGGCCTATCAGCGCTTTTTTGAGGTGGTGTTTATGTGTTTCATAACTTTCGAGGGGCCGGAAGGCAGCGGAAAGTCAACACAGATAGCACTTCTTGACGCCTATTTAAGGAAAAAAGGCCATAAAGTCGTGATGACCAGAGAGCCGGGCGGCTCCAGAGTAGCCGATAAAATAAGGCAAATACTGCTTGATAGGAATAATAAAGAACTTTGCCCTAACTCTGAATTGCTGCTTTACCTGGCAAGCCGCTCCCAGCATTTAAACGATACGGTTGAGCCGGCGCTGGAAAAGGGATATATCGTCCTGTGCGACAGGTTCTCAGATTCAACTATGGCATACCAGGGGTATGCGAGAGGTTTTGACAGAAAAACCATCAAAATGTTCAATGAATTCGCGGCTTCCGGAAGGAAGCCTGATTTGACTATCCTTCTTGATATAGACATAAAAAAAGGGCTAAAGAGGGCTCACAAGGCGAAGAACAGCAAGGACAGGCTGGAACTGGAACCTGTGGCTTTTCACGCCAGGGTGCGCCGCGGGTTTAGGGCTATAGCAGCAAAAGAACCGAAAAGAGTCAAGCTGGTAAGAATAAATTCAGGAGTGGAAGCGGTTTTCGGCAGAGTTTCCTCTCTTGTCGACAGACTGCTGAAGGTTAAAGATGCTTAGTAATGTTATTGGACACGCGAAGGCAAAGGAAAAACTGATAAGAGCGTTCAAGTCCGGAAGGCTGGCTCACGCATATATATTTTATGGCCCGGCCGGCTGCGGCAAAAGAGTTTTCGCAAAAGAGTTCATAAAATACATTAACTGTTCTAAGCGCAGGCAGGACTCTTGTGGCGCTTGCCCGACCTGCAAAGGGCTTGAAGCAAAAAACCATCCAGACCTGGCTGTAATAGAACCGGTCAAAGCAGTCATTAAAATAGAGCAGATCAGGGCGGCAAAAGACCTTGTAGGTCTAAAAGCGGCGCAGTGCGAATACCGCACGGTCCTTATTAACGACGCTGACAAAATGAACATGCAGGCTTCGGATGCCCTGCTCAAGTTGATAGAAGAGCCTGTAGCCGGTACCCTGCTCATATTGATCGCGTCTAACATTCACGCGATTAGCGACACCATACGGTCCCGCTGCCAGAGAATCGATTTCAGAGGGCTTTCTGCAGAGGATACGCTTGCGGTCCTGAAGCGCAAAGGCCTTGAAGGCCCTCAGCTTGATTTCCTTGCCCGCAGTTCTGAGGGCTGCCCCGGCAAGGCGGTGAATTTCGCGGAAGACGATCTTTTCGGGCTGAGGGAAGAGGCTTTTAAGTTCGCGGCAGATCTTGCCAGGAACGGAGTTTTCTTTATCACGAAAGACCTTGGCAAGAAATACGGCAAATTTAAGGAAGAGGAAGTCGAAGAGACGGAAGATCCGGCAGAAGGCACAGAAGGTCCGGCTCCTGAAGAGAAGACCACAAACGGACAGAAGACGCTGTATGTCAGGAATCATTTGACCGATATGTTTATAAGCATTTTCAGGGACGTGCTTCTGGTAAATACCGGCAGCGCGGGCAGTATCGTAAATATAGACAAGAACGCTCTGATAAAGGAATTATCCGGTATCTATTCGGCGGAAGCCGCGGCCGGAATACTGAGCGGATTAAACAGGATAAAAGGACTGCTGAAGAACTCGATAAACTACGATCTTTCGGCAGGGAATCTTATTTTTCGCGGAGGAAAATAAATGGAAGACATTAGCAAACATGGCGGGGACGGAACAGAGTCTTCGCATCATACTGCCTGGAATATGCCGGGGCAAAGGCCGGATGCTGCGCCGTTCCATCCGCCTCAACCTCAGGTTACTCCCGCGCAGCCTGCGCCGGCAGCGCCAATAGCTCCGGCCCCGTCGCCTGCGCCTGAAGCAAAACCTGCAGTCGCAGCGCCTGTTTCTATTACGGTTCCGGTCGTTCCGGTTCTGCCGGCAGCGTCGCATTCTGCGGCGGATAATATTCAAAATTCAGCAGTTACTGCTCCTGCTCCCGCGCCTGTTGCCGCTGTCGCGCGTTCCGAGGAGGGAATAGAAAGGCTGATTGCAGGGGTTAGATTCCGCGAAAGGTGTAAAACCTATAACTGTGTTTGCCATGCGGTTGTTCCTGAAGAAGGGCAGTATGTAATAGTGGATACCTCCGAAGGGCCGGAGTATGGGCAGGTTGCGCGCGGGCCAAAGACGGTAACCGATCATAAGCATGTGAACTTCTACAAGATTAACAGGATTGCCACGCCGGAAGACGGCCTGAAGTTCAAAGAAAATGTAGAGAAAGAAAAAGAGGCTTACAAGATCTGCCTCCAGAAGATAAACGAGAAGAAACTTGAAATGAAGCTGGTTGAGGCGGATTACACCTTCGACAGGTCGAAGATAATATTCTATTTCACCGCCGAGAAGCGCGTGGATTTCAGGGACCTTGTAAAAGATCTTGCCTACGCTCTAAAGACAAGAATAGATATGAGACAGATAGGGGTCAGGGATGAAGCAAAGATGCTCGGCGGCTACGGCTGCTGCGGCAGGGAGCTTTGCTGCGTGACGCACTTGCGGGATTTTATCCCGGTCACGATAAAAATGGCAAAAGAACAGAACCTCCCGTTAAATCCGGCCAAGATCTCCGGCATGTGCGGCAGGCTTATGTGCTGTTTGTCGTACGAGCACGAGATGTACCGGCAGATGAAAGAACAAAATCGCAACCCGAAACCAGTTGAAGCCAAGCCTGCGGAAGAAGTTATCCCGCAGGTTATAACAGATGCGCCGGAAGGGTCGGATCCATCCGGTAAAGTTTCAATTCCTGTATGGGAAGATAAGGTGCCTGTTCCGGCGGTTCCGGCTGAACGGAGGCCGGAGAGCACACGCCCCAGGGAAAACAGGCCGGGACAGAGCGGGAGCGGACGGCCAGACAACAGAAATAGAGACAACCGCGGTAATCAAAACGGCAGGCCCGGAGGACAGAACCAGGGCAGGTCAAACAACGACAACAGAAATCGCGCCAACAATGACCGCAACCGCAATAACAGACGGCCGGATAACAACAGGAACAGGCCGCAGCAGGGAAGCGCGGCAAATCCGCAGGCAGGACAGTCAATTGCTCCTGCTTCGCCGCAGGCGCCGCAAGCGGCGCAAAATACCGAAAAGAAGGAGCCGGGACTTTGAAAGGAACTTTTTACATAACGACGCCAATATATTATCCGAACGACATCCCGCATATCGGGCATGCCTATACGACCGTGGCGTGCGATGTTTTGGCGCGCTGGCACAGGCTGAACGGCGAAGAAGTATTCTTCCTTACCGGAACTGATGAACATGGGAGAAAGATAGAGCAGGCCGCCGAAAAGAACAAAAAAAAGACAATGGATTTTGTCAACGAGCTGATTCCAAAATTTAAAGACGCCTGGCAGAAGCTGAATATAGGATATTCGCGTTTCATCAGGACAACCGAGCCGGAACATTATGCGGTAGTCCGGGAAATGCTGAAAAGGTCTTTTGATAACGGCGACATTTACCTGGGCAAGTATGAAGGCAACTACTGCACCGGCTGCGAGGCGTATTACACGGAAAAGGAACTTGACGAAGGCTGCTGCAGGATTCATAAGACCAAGGCGGAGCTTATCTCGGAAGAGACCTATTTCTTCAGGCTTTCGGCTTACAGAGAAAAACTGCTGGAACTTTATGACCGTGTCCCGGATTTCATAATGCCTCACACCAGGATGAACGAGATAAAGAACAGGCTGAAAGAAGATGTGCATGACCTTTCCATCTCGCGAACAAGTTTCAGCTGGGGAATACCTTTGCCCTTTGACGCTAAACATGTTACCTATGTCTGGTTTGACGCTCTTGCGAATTATCTTACGGGGGTTGATTATCCCGGAGAGAATTATAAGAAGTTCTGGCCCGCTGTGCATCTGGTGGGGAAAGATATCCTTTGGTTCCACTCGGTCATCTGGCCCGCGATGCTTATGTCGGCCGGTATTGAAACGCCGAGGAAAGTATTCGCGCACGGTTGGTGGACTTTTGATAAAGAGAAGATAAGCAAGTCACGAGGCAAGGTCATAAATATCGACGAGCTCATTGCTATAGCCGGAGTGGATGCGGCAAGGTATTTTCTGATGAGAGAGACCACCTTTGGGCAGGACGGGGATTTTTCCTCGGAAGCGCTGCTTAAGAGGAGGGACTCGGATCTCGCTAATGAACTTGGAAACCTGGTCAGCAGGACCCTTACTATGTGCGAAAAATACTGCGGTGGTATGGTACCGGTCACGGGAACGCTTGACGACGAAGATAAGGCCGTTATTTCAAAGGCGAAAGAAGTATGTTCAAAGGTGAAGTCTGAGATGGAAGCCTTCAATCTTTCCGCAGCTCTAAACACCATCTGGGAACTTGTTAAACTCCTGAACCAGTATGTTGACAAGACCGCTCCCTGGGTGCTGGCGAAGGAAGGGAAAACGGACAAAATTAACTCGGTCTTTTCGGTCCTTACGGAAGCAATAAGAATAACTGGAGTGCTGGTCTATCCTTTTATTCCAGCCACCTCGGAGAAGATTATAGAACAGCTCGGGATTGACGGAAAGGGAATGTTTGCGCTCGGGTTTGACGAGCTTTCGGCGTGGGGCTGGCTTAAGCCGGGCACCGCGATAAAAAAAGGCGCCGTGCTCTTCCCAAAGGATAAGATTAATGCTAATTAGAGGAATGACTAATAAGTCTATGCTTTTAGTTGTTGGTTATTAGCCGGTATGTTTACCGATTCTCACGCGCATCTTGACGATTCACAGTATAACGGCGACAGGGACGAGGTAATTGAACGCGCCGCCGCCGCGGGAGTGGATTATATTGTCAACGCGGGGTCAAACCCTAAGGACAATGCCCTGGTGGCTGAACTCTCCGGGAAATATCCCGGCGTTTACGCGGCGGTTGGAATCCACCCGCATCACGCCGCGGAAGCAACCGAGGCTGATTTTGTTGAGCTGAGAAAGCTGGCGTCCCTTGAAAAAGTGACGGCTATAGGCGAAACGGGGCTGGATTATTTCAGAAACCTTGCCCCGGCCGACGCGCAGAAGAGAGTCTTCAAAAGATGCCTGGGGCTGGCAAAAGAACTGGCTCTTCCGATTATTCTACACAGCAGGGACGCGGAGGATGACAGCATAGAAATACTCCGGAGCGAGAACGCCCAGGAGTGCGGGGGCGTTCTTCACTGCTTTAACGGCAGCATCAAGATGCGCGACGAGGCCCTGCGCCTCGGGTTTTACATAGCCGTTGGCGGTGCGGTGACATTTCCCAAAGCAGATGCCTTAAGGGAAGCGGTCAAAGGCATTCCGATGTCAAGGCTGCTGCTGGAGACGGATTGCCCGTATCTCGCTCCGGCGTCAGTCCGCGGGAAGAGGAACGAGCCGGCAAACATCCTTGAGATAGCGAAAAAAGTCTCTGAGGTGCTGGGCCGGCCGCTTAACGAAATTGAAGCATCCTCAACTTCAAACGCGGGTTATCTGTTCGGCGTCGGAATCAAGACGCAGGGAAAGATAGTTTATGAGATACGCGACCAGCTCTATCTGAACATAACGAACAGGTGCTCAAATCACTGCACTTTCTGCATAAGAAACGGAACGGATTTTGTAAAGGGGCATAACCTGCGCCTCAAGAAAGAACCGACTCCGGCCGAGGTGATTGCCGCGATAGGAGACCCGAAGAAATACAGGGAAGTTGTGTTCTGCGGATACGGCGAGCCTCTGATCCGCCTCTCAGCAGTGAAAGAGATAGGTTCCTGGGTCAAGAAGCACGGCGGGAAGATAAGGATAGACACTAACGGCCAGGCCAACCTTCTGCACAGGCGGGAAGTTGCAGCTGAACTTGCCGGGTCAGTTGACGCGGTTTCGGTCAGCTTAAACGCGCAGGATAGCGCCTGTTACGATAAAATGTGCTGCTCGCAGTACGGAGAGGGAGCGTATCAGGGCCTCAAAGAGTTTGTGCTTGACGCGAAGAATCATATAAAGGACGTGGCGGTGACCTTTGTTACGGTGCCGGGCGTGGATGTGGAACGCTGCAAAGAGATTGCGGAAAAGGAATTAGGAGTAAAATACAGGGTCAGGGAATACGGAAAGGTAGGGTGATATGAAAAAACTTGTGCTGGGCATAGCCGCTGCTGCGGTGCTGATGCTTACCGGAAGCATCTATTTCACGCCTTATGACGGTAAGTGCGTTATTATTGCCGACAACAAGACCGTTCAGGCAAAAGTCAAGAACCAGACTGTCTACGAGGCGCTGAAATCCGCCGGAATAGTGCTTGAGTCAATGGATATTGTAACCCCCTCGCTGAATACGAGAGTTTCCGACGGTATGAATATTAACATTATCAGGGTAAGGGAATCGCTGGTCAAAGTCAGGAACGTGCAGAAATACGGCATCACGCATATCTACGACAACAAACTGAACAAAGACGAGACTGTGGTTCTGGAATGCGGCAGGCCCGGCTATGTCGAGAAACAGTACAAAGTGCTCTATCATAACGACAAAGAGGTCTGGCGTAAACTGCATCATATAACTTCGGAGCAAAAACCAAAGGACGATCTGGTGGTTGTAGGCACGGGCGCGCAGAAGCGGGTAACCGTGATGCCCAGGAAAAAAATGTGGGTAGTGCGGTCCCTCACGATGCACGCGACCGGTTATTATCCGGGTCCTGAAGATTGCGGCGTTTTTGCGGAAGGCGTCACCGCGAGCGGGATGAAAGCGGGCTACGGTGTGGTGGCTGTGGATAAAAGAGTCATACCCTTCGGCACGAAACTCTACATCCCGACATACGGCTTCGCGATTGCTGCCGATGAGGGCAGCGGTATCAAGGACCGTGCTATTGACCTCTGTTTTGAGACATATAAGGAATCATCTGTCTACAGCCCGCGCTACCTGAAGGTCTACGTAATAGAATGAACAGATTCGCCGTCATAGCGGATGATCTGACGGGAGCGAATGAGAACGGTCTGCATTTTTTGAAGAAAGGGCTTTCCGCGGAGACGCTCATCTATCAGAAGGGCGCTTTCAAGAAAGATCTTTGCGCCGCGGAAAAATTCAAAGGCATATTGATAGTTGATTCCGGAACAAGGCAGAAGCGGCCGTCAGAAGCAGGCAGAATAACGGAAGAAATCGCGTCACGACTCTTTTCCGCCGGCGTGAAACTAATATATCTGAAATTCGATTCCACGCTCAGGGGTCATCCGGGAGCCGTTATAAATGCCGTGCTTAAGCGCCGGGTCACAGACTATGCCGCGGTATGCCTGGCCTATCCCGAAGCCGGCAGGACCACAAAGAACGGCGAGCAGTATGTGGGAGAGCAGAAGGTAACCGAAACGGTTTTCGCGAAAGACCCGTTGAATCCGTTAAGAAGTTCAAAAATAGTGAAGGTCCTAGGCGAAGGAACAAAGCTGAGTTCTGCGTTAATAACGCTTAAAGTGATACGCAAGGGAATCGCGGCAGTTCTTTGCGAGAAAGAAAGGCTGCTTGAAGGCGGCGCCAGAATTCTGATTTTTGACTGCGCCAGCGGCAGAGATCTGCGGACTGTTGCGGGCGCGATAGCAGACTGCAGGATAATTTGCGGCGCTTCGGCGCTCTCAAAAGAACTGGCAGGAAAAGGCGGCAGAAAAAAAGCGGCTGCAAAGCTGAAAGGAAGACGGGTTGCCGGCATTATCGGAAGCCAAAATCCGGTTACAATGGAACAACTGGAGTATCTCAGGTCGCGTGAAAGCATTAAATGCGTATTTGCTGATGCTGAAGATGCATTGGCCGAATTCAAAAGGAATAAAAACAATAATAATATCTCCTCAAATACAAAAGGGGCTATCCTGGGAGATTTCATAGTAATACTGCGCGGCGGAGAAAGCGCGGATAGATACATCAAGTCGTTGATAAGAACTATTGGAGCGGCTAAAGCGGCTGAGTCTATAAGCCGGGGACTGGCCTCAATAGCAAAACAATTAGGCGCGAATCCTTCAAATGACGCATTTTTCTTTACCGGAGGGGCCACCGCGGAAGGAGCTTCCCTGGAATTTTCAATGAGAGGTTTCAGTTTGGAGGGAGAGGTTGCCGGGGGAATACCGCTGCTTCTGTCGCGGTCCGGCGGCACGCCGGTAGTAACAAAATCCGGCGGGTTTGGAAAGAGGGATGCTCTGCTTAAGATACTCAAATTCCTGAAAGAAAAGAAGGCGCCGGAAATCCCGGGCCGGAGGAAAAGCAAATGATTACAAAGAAAGAAGTTGAACATGTGGCAAAACTCGCCCAGCTGGAATTCTCAGAGGCCGAGAAAGAAACGCTGACAAAACAGCTCGGCGACATACTGCAATTCGTAGAGAAGCTGGGAGAGCTTAACACTGACGGAGTAGAACCGACTTACTCTGTAGTGCCGGTCAGCAACGTTATGAGGGAGGACGAAGGGAAGCCCTCTTTCACTCAGGAACAAGCGCTCTCTAACGCTCCGGAAAAAGACATGGGTTTCTTCAAAATACCAAAAATAATGGAGTAAAAATGGATATAACAGGCCTTTCAGCCGCTGAAATTGCCGCGGCAATAAAGACAAAAAAACTAAGCTCGAAAGAGGCAACAGCCGCGTTCCTGAAAAGGATAGAAGATACTGACGGCACGGTGAAAAGTTTTCTGTCGGTGAATGCTTCTGCCCTGAAAGAAGCGGAGCAGCGGGATTTGGAACTGGCAAAAGGCAAGTCCGGCCCGCTCTACGGAGTCCCCGTGGCGATAAAGGACAATATGTGTCTTTTGGGTTCAAAGACGACGTGCGCGTCTAAAATCCTGGAGAATTTCACCGCTCCGTACGACGCGACTGTAATTGAAAGGCTCAAGGCGCAGGGCGTGGTCTTCCTCGGCAAGTGCAATATGGACGAGTTTGCGATGGGTTCCTCTACCGAAAATTCCGCCTTCCATACCACAACCAATCCCTGGGACAGCTCCAGGATACCGGGCGGTTCTTCTGGCGGATCAGCTGCGGCTGTCGCTTCAAGACAGGCTCCGTTGTCGCTCGGATCCGATACAGGCGGTTCCATACGCCAGCCGGCGGCCTGCTGCGGTATTGTAGGGCTTAAGCCTACCTACGGAAGGGTTTCAAGGTACGGGCTTGTGGCTTTTGCTTCTTCTCTTGACCAGATTGGCCCATTCGCCAGGACTGCGGAAGATTGCGCGCTCCTTATGAACGCTATCTCGGGATATGACCCAAAAGATTCAACCTCCATAAACAGGGAATCAGCGGATCACACAGTGAGACTCAAAGACGGTGTCAAAGGAATGAGAATAGGCCTGCCGTCTGAATATTTTGAGAAGGACCCGTCCGCCGAAGGAGTAAAATCAGTCCTTGAAGCGTCGAAAGTATTTGAAAAACTCGGCGCAAAAATTGAGAAAGTCAGTCTGCCTCACACAGATTATTGCCTGGCGGTCTATTACATCATAGCGACGGCAGAGGCAAGTTCGAACCTGGCCCGTTATGACGGCGTCCATTACGGATTCCGGGATAAAGACGCGAAGAACCTGCGCGATATGTACAATAAGACCAGGGCTAAGGGCTTCGGTTCGGAAGTGAAGCGGAGAATAATGCTCGGCACTTATGTTTTGAGCGCCGGGTACTATGACGCGTACTATCTCAAGGCGCAGAAGGTGAGGACGCTTATCAAGAGGGATTTTGATAACGTCTTCAAGCGCTTTGATTTAATCCTTACGCCTACAACGCCGACTCCCGCGTTTAAAATAGGGGAGAAGGTTTCGGATCCCATACAAATGTACCTTTCTGATATCTTCACTATCTCTGTGAACCTGGCGGGAGTACCCGGAGTTTCTGTTCCCTGCGGTTTTTCTGCCGGAGGGCTTCCTCTGGGCCTCCAGCTGATTGGCAGGCCTTTTGAAGAAGCTGTAATGCTCCGCGCGGCTTACTCCTATGAACAGGCAACGGACTGGCACAAGAAGGCGGCTCCGGTAAAATGACCGACAGGATAAAGCAGCTCTCCCAGGAAGTCGTCGAAAAAATCTTCGCGGGAGAAGTCATAGAACGGCCCGTCTCCGTTGTGAAGGAACTTGTCGAGAACTCGCTTGATGCGGGGGCTGATTCTGTTGAAGTTGAAATAGAGGCAGGCGGGCGTAAACTTATCTCTGTCCGGGACACCGGGTCGGGAATGAGCAGAAACGATCTCGCAATCTGCACGGAAAGATATACCACTAGCAAGATTTCGAGGGTTGACGATGTTTACAACATAAAGAGCCTCGGTTTCCGCGGAGAAGCGCTCTCTTCCATAGCGGCGGTATCGAAACTGAAAATAACGAGCGGAAGGGGCGGGGACGCATACGTTCTTGAAATTGACAAATCCGGGAAGACTATTTCCGAGACTGCAGGCAGGGATGGAACCAAAGTAGAGGCGCGCGGTCTTTTCTATAATGTTCCGGTCAGGTTAAAGTTCCTGAAGAGCGCCGATACGGAAAATGCTCATATCTATGATTTCATGCTTAAGGTTTCACTTGCGTATCCGGGGGTCTCTTTCGTGCTTCGGGAAGACGGACGCAAGGTGCTTGATTTTAAAAAAACCGCTGACCTTAAAGAGAGGCTCTATCAAGCCTTTGGCGGAGAGCTTATCAAAGCGCTTGTAGACGTAAACTCTGCGCAGGCAGGCGTTAAAATAAGCGGATATGTAGGGAAACCCGATTTCAACAAGAACCAGCGCAACTGGCAGTATATTTATGTTAATGGGCGCGTGGTAAGCGACCGCACGGTGAGCCATGCCGTGGCCTCGGGGTTTGGGGCGCTGATTCCTTCCGGAAGGAACCCTGTCTGTTTCCTTTTTATTGATATAGATCCTGAACTTGTTGATGTAAATGTCCATCCGACAAAGAGAGAAATAAAGTTCGTGAACGGGAGCCTGGTCCACGATGTTGTGGCGGCGGCGGTGAAGAAGACGCTAGTACTAAATAAACCCGTTCCCGAGATGAATATGGGACTCGGTCAAAGTGTTTCCGGCGAACCTTATGATCCGCTGGATATGACGGCGGGAAGCCAGGCAGGTTTCTCCGTTGCTGAACCTGAACGCCGGGCGGAACCATTGCCCGGATTCTCTCAAAGCCTTAAGATGAGGCCCCTGGGGCAGGTCAAGAATAGATATATTGTTGCAATAGAAGACGAAGGCATCTGTGTAATTGACCAGCATGTCGCTCACGAGAAAGTTCTCTACGAAAAATTCAGGAAGAGGGCCGGAAAAGACGGAACCCAGGCGATGCTCGTGCCTGTCAGCCTTGAACTTACGCCTGTAAAATTTAATTTCCTTAAAAAGCACCTTGAGGCGCTCACAACCCTGGGGTTTGACCTTGAGGTCTTCGGCAAAAACACTCTCGTGATACGCGGTGTACCGCTGCTCATAAGCCGCGTAAACCCGGAGAAACTTATCGAAGACCTGGCAACCGACATATCCGAGTTTTCCTCGGTAAAGCAGGCCGCGGACCTGAAAGACGAAATAATAAAGAGCGTTGCCTGTCATTCCGCGTTCAGATGGGGCGACGCCATCACTTCTGAAGAGATCAACCGGCTTCTTTTTGATTTTGGGGAGGTTGATACCCCTTACTGTCCTCATGGACGTCCCGGGATTTTCCGGCTAAAATTCGATGAAATCGACAAACGATTTAGCCGCACCTGACCTTCTAATCATCCTAGGCGGCCCAACCGCTTCAGGAAAGAGCGAGACAGCCGCAAGGCTGGCGGCGCTTTCCGGGGGTGAGGTTGTTTCCGCTGATTCCGTGCAGATTTATTCCGAGCTTGATATCGGAGCTTCAAAACCGGCGCCGGAGCTCCTTGCAATGGCTCCGCACAGGCTGCTGGGAACGCTTAAGCCTGATAAACGGATAAACGCGTTTGTATACGCGGGACTCGCGAGCGAAGCGATACTTGAGATTGCCGGATCAGGACATTTGCCTATACTGGCCGGCGGTACAGGGCTATATATAAAGGCCATTGTTGATGGAATATTTGAAAGCCCAAAAATACCAAAGGAAATAAGGCAGGAACTGGAAGCCGAGCTTGCTTCCAGGGGGAATTCGTCCCTGCACGCGGAACTGGCATCTATTGATCCGATAGCCGCTATAAGGATACACAATAACGATGCTTCGCGTATTATTCGGGCTCTTGAAGTATACCGGGGGACAGGTTCGACTATTACTGCTCTCCGTCAGAAGACCGGACCCGCTCTTTCAGCAAAGAAAAACCTGTTTTATGCCATGTCCATACCCCGCGATGAGCTTTACCGAAGGGTGGAAGAAAGGGTTGACCGGATGATGAAAGACGGTCTGTTGAATGAAACAGAAGCGATAATCAAAAAGTACGGCGCTGAAAATGTTGACGCGTTAAAATCTCTGGGGTACAAGCAGATGCGGGATGTAGTTGAAGGGACACGTGATGTGTTGTCTGCGGTGACAGAGATTAAGCTGCTTACCAGGAACTATGTAAAAAGGCAGTTTACCTGGTTTAGGAATGATAAAAGATACACTTGGGTGGATAATCGTAATCCGGAAGCCGCGGCCCTCAATATTTACAATGATATTCGCGGCAATAGGGGGATTTAAATGGAAAGAGTCATTTTGGCAGGTTTGAATACGGAGCCGCAGGAAGCCTACGAAGAACTTCAGGAGCTTGCGTCTACAGCCGGCGCACTTACGGTCGGAACCTGTGTCCAGAATAGAGAAACGCCTAACCCCGTTACTTTTATAGGCAGCGGAAAAGTTGAAGAGATAGCGGCTCTTGCCAAAAGCCTTAAAGCAGGAACCATAATATTCAATCACAACTTAAAGGCCAACCAGCAGAGAAATCTGGAAGACATTACAGGGTTAAAGATAGTTGACAGATGCACGCTTATACTTGATATCTTTGCCAGGCATGCGAGAACAAATGAAGGTAAATTACAGGTGGAGCTTGCCCAGCTGTCTTACCTTTATCCGAGATTATCCGGCAGAGGCGCTTCTTTTTCCCAGACCGGGGGAGGTATAGGCACGGTCGGACCGGGTGAAACAAAGTTGGAGACAGACAGAAGGGCTGTCAGGAACAGGATGGATATGCTTAAAGGCAAGCTGGAGCAGGTGAGGACCCAGAGGGCAATTATTCGTGAAGGAAGAAAGTCTAAAGGTTTTCTTTCGGGCGCGCTTGTCGGCTATACCAATTCAGGAAAATCAACTCTGCTGAACTCTTTGACCAAGGCAGGGGTTCTTGCCGAAAACAAGCTCTTTTCCACGCTTGATACGACAACAAGAAAGCTGAGGCTGGAGAGCGGAGTGGAAATATTGCTGACCGACACTGTCGGTTTTATAAGAAACCTTCCGGCAAGCCTGATAGCAGCGTTCCGCGCAACACTTGAAGAAACCAAGTATTCTGATGTTCTGCTTATAGTCCTTGACGGGTCAAAAAACGATCTTGAGATCCAGAATCAGACAGTTTACAACGAGCTGAAAGCATTGAATATACTGGATAAACCGAGGATAACAATACTAAACAAGATAGACCTGCTTGACAGTATCAAACTTGCCAGGCTTTCCAAAAGTCTTGATAACCCGGTACCTGTTTCTGCTTTGAACAAGAAGAATCTTGACTTGCTTGCAGCAAAAATATCATTAGTGTATAACGACTTATTGACAAAAAGTTAGGACCGTGTTATTATTTCATCGCCAATTCATTATGCCTATAGAGAATAAGGAATAGAATGTTTGAAGATATTAAAAATATCATTGCCGTGGTTAGTGTTGAGAGTATAACCATATCTCTTTTCTTCGTCATTTTCATGATGCTCATTCTTTTCATTGTCTATTTCAGCGGATCAAGGGATAGCAGGAAGAAATTGGCGTACCTTTTAGAATCAGCCAACGAGCGTTTCAAGGTGCTTAGCAAGATTAATGATCTTATCCTTTATTCCTCCAGCATGAATGATGTGCTCAGGATAATAGTTGATGAAATAGTCAAAACCTTTCCTGCCGCCGGAGTTAGCATACTAACCTTCAACAATTCAAAGGATTCGCTTGTGCAGGTAGTATCCTCGGGAAACGATAATACCGGGTTTGAGATAGCTGACTTCCTGTACAATAAACAGCCGGACGCGTTTGAAGCCTTGATGAGAAAGCGCACCTATGAGACAAACTCTCTGATGCAGCCGGGCCTTCTGCCCTACAGTGAATGTTTTTTTATACCGCTTATAAAGGGAAGTGAGGTAATAGGCGTTTTGGCTGTTATGAACATGGCAAAATCAAAGCATTTTATTAAGGAAGAGAAGGCCTATTTGGGAAGTTTTGCCGCTCAGGTATCTGTTATACTGGAGAGCAAGCGTCTGCTTGAATACGGCAACCTTTACAAAGAAGAGCTGGCCAGCGTAAACTCCATAACTGAAGTCGGGCTGATGGCTCTGGCAACAGACGATGCGCTGGAAATACTAATAAACAGGTTCACTGGGATTACCAAGTCTTCAGCCGGCAAGCTTTTCCTGCTTAACCAGAAAACCGGAGAATTACAGGCACGCGCCCGCACCAACTATAGGTTTACGCGGGATGAAGACGCGGCTGATTTTGAGCTTGCGAGGGAGTGCGCCGCGGAGTCAAAGATTACTTACGGCAACGGCAGGAAAACCTGTTTCCCGTTGAAGATAGACAAAAAGGCTTTCGGAAGCCTGCTTCTTTACCGCGAGCGGCCTGACGAGAAGGAAATTAAATCCATGTCGAACCTGGCCGACAAGGCGTCCATAGTGATAGAGCGGTCGCTTTCCTATGAGGCCTCGGCAAATATCGTAAACGATCTGTCCGCAATTTCCTATCTCGGAAATATGATTCTTTCCACTGTCAACCTCGAGGAAGTGCTCAATCTCATCGTGCGGTCAATATGCGAGATGATGGAAGCGAAAGGCTGCGCGCTCAGGCTGCTTAATGAAGATGCGACTATGCTGGAACTGCACGCGGCCTACGGGCTCTCTTCACGGTATCTTGAGAATGGCAGTATCAGCGCGCTGAATTCAACGGAAGGCAAGGTCGTGAATTCCCGCCAGATAGCGGCAATACCGGATCTGTCCGGGAGTGAATATGAGAACAAGGCAAATGCCGAGGCGGAGAACATAAAATCCCTGCTCTGCGTTCCTCTTATGGCCAAGGACAGGGTAACCGGCGTGCTTACGGTGTTTTTCAGGACAAAAAGGAACTTTACCGACAACGATAAAAAAATAATACTGATATACGCCTCGCAGACAGCCATCGCCATCGAGAACGCCAGGCTTTTTTCCAGCGGCAAGGAGATGTACCTGAACGTGATGAAATCATTCGCGGACGCCCTTGATGCCAAGGACAACTATACGCGCGGCCATTCAGAACAGGTGACAAAGTACGCCATAGAAGTGGCGCGCGAAATGAAGCTGTCTGAAAGCGAGGTGGAGTTGCTAAGGTTCTCTGCCATACTTCACGACATAGGCAAGATAGGGATTGACGATAAGATTCTTAAGAAAGACGATATATTGACACGCGAGGAATATGAAAAAATCAAGAACCATCCCTACATTGCTTCAAGAATACTTGAGAATATAAAAGAGTTCAGCGACGTCTCTGACATAATTGTTCACCACCACGAAAAGTTCGACGGAAGCGGCTATCCGGGCAAGCTGAAGGAAGGAGAAATCCCGCTGCTCTCCAGGATTATAACGGTTGCAGACGCTTTTGAAGCGATGACCTCTGACCGGCCATACAGAAAGGCTATGAGCAGGGAAGAAGCGCATATGGAGCTTATCCGCTGCAAAGAGACCCAGTTTGATCCGCAGATAGTGGATGTTTTCACCAGGGTGCTGAACAAGAAAGGAAAAAATGATAAAACAGATTAACGATTTCATAAACAAGTACCTGAAAGAGGGACAGCTGAGGTTGCTTCCTTGGCTGCTGCGCACTTCAAGCCTTATATTTATCATTTTGCTTGCCACGATTATCGTAATTGACTTAACCGAGGAATCCCGGCTCTGGGTCAAGTACTCCGTCTTTATACTTTTTGTTTATTTTTTCGTGAAGAAGGACATTGAGAATTTCTGGCACATAAGGTACCTGAGGCGCATGTATAACGAGATAAAATCAATGAACAAGATAACCGAGGCGCTCCGCAGCACTATGAAACTTGATCAGCTCCTCGACATGATTTTGAAAAGCCTTACCATGGAGCTGCGTTACGAGAGAGCGTTTATCTTCCTGCTTGTCCAGAAGGGGGAGAAAGAATACCTTAAGGGAGAGACCGGGGTCGGTATTTTTAACGAGATCCTGCGCTCTCAGGAATTTGAGATGGATGAGTCAGCCGGCCTGATACCCAAAACCGCGATGGAGAAGAAACCGTTTATTGTCAAGGACGCCAGGAATGACTACCGGTGCGAGCAAAAACTCGTGGAATTGCTCAACCTCAATGAATTCGCTACGATCCCTCTTATCGCGAGGGACTCTGTGCTGGGGGTTCTGGTTGTTGTCGCTGACGGTTATTCCAAGGCCAGCATCTCGGATGAGGATATCTCCCTGCTCGACCTGTTCGCTAACCAGTCTGCCATTGCCATACAGAACGCGAGATTTTACGAAACCATAGAGAAATTCTCGGTGACGGACGGCCTCACAGGACTATTTAATCACAGGTATTTCCAGGATTCGCTCCGCAAAGAATTCGAGATGACCGGCGAATCAAAAGCGGATATTTCCCTGATATACCTTGACCTTGATAATTTCAAGCATTACAACGATACCTTCGGCCATTTATACGGCGACCAGGTGCTGCGCGACACGGGAAGCATCCTTAGAAAGATAATCGGGGATTCCGGCGTTTCCGCGCGCTATGGCGGAGAAGAATTCGCGGTAATACTTCCGGGCGCGTCAAAGAAGAACGCGGCGGAGATTGCGGAAAAGATCAGGGTCGCCATACAGGATTACAGGTTCGTTAACGAAACTGATGCTCCGGAGAACGCTATCACGGTAAGCGTTGGAGTTTCCAATTATCCCGCCGACGCGAAGAACAACCGGGAACTGATCGACAGCGCGGACCGGAGGCTATATATCGCCAAAAAAAACGGCAAGAACAGGGTGGTATCTGAATGAAGACAATAACAGTTCCAAACATACTTACTTTCGCGAGGATTCTCGGTGTCCCGCTCTTTGCGGTTGCCTATGTGACCGACCATACGGGCATAGCGGCTGTCATCTTTATCGCCGCGATTATTACGGATGTGCTTGACGGAGTTATTGCGAGGATGAAAAAATCCAGGACTATTCTGGGCTCCATTCTTGACCCGCTTGCCGATAAGATACTGGTGAATGTCGCTCTGCTCCTGCTTGCCTCCAGCAAACTGGTGCCTTACTGGGTGGTGACCGTAATACTCAGCAAAGACGCCATTCTTATCCTTGGCTGGCTGCTTGTCTACATTATGACTTCAAATACCAGAGTTGAGCCGAGCATCTTCGGGAAACTTGCGAATTTCTTTGAGAGTATTCTTGTAATAGTGCTGCTGCTGACGCCTTTTGTCAATTCGGCGCCGGAGTTTATGAGGCTCAGCATACACGGTACAACTATCGCGACTGTAGTCATTGCCGGTTTTGCCCTGATAGACTACACGTGGAAGGGGATAAAACGCCTTGGATAATCTCTTTAAGCTCAGCATCCTTATATTTGTTTCTTACTTCTTTGGGGCCATTCCCACGGGCTTTCTCGTCGGTAAAATATTCTTCAAAAAGGATATCAGGCAGGAAGGAAGCAAAAATACAGGCGCGACCAATGTCTTTCGGGTCTTCGGCCCGCTTCCCGGCATCACCGTGCTTATCATTGATGTGTTGAAAGGTTTCCTGCCGGTATTTTTCATCCCGGATATGCTCTTTCCGCTGGGCACGCTGGGCACCCCCGTGCTGGCAGGCCTGGCCTGTGTCGCGGGGCATAACTGGACGGTATTTCTTGATTTCAAGGGAGGCAAGGGCGTTGCTACCAGCCTGGGAGTCTTCCTCGCGCTGGCTCCTCTCCAAACCGTGCTCGCGGCCGCGGTATTCGCCGCAGTTCTCGGAGTGAGCGGTTATGTTTCGCTGGGGTCAATGACGGCAGGCGTGGCTCTGTCCGTATTTTTATGGATGTCTTCGGCGGTTCCGGCTATCAAGCTCGCAGGAACGACAGTTATTCGGATCGCAGATGTCCGCCCGGAGATAAAGATCATAGGCACAATAATTGCCCTGCTTGTTTTCTACACGCACAGGGCCAATATAAAAAGGCTTATGGAGGGTAACGAGAACAGGTTATGGCGAAAAAAATAGGGGTCATAGGAGCGGGAGGCTGGGGTACTGCCCTTGCCGTGCTGCTCTCAGAAAACGGCAATGAAGTCTCTCTCTACGAACATTTTCCGGAATACGCGGTAAAACTCCGCGTGCAGAAGGAGAACAAAACTTTTCTGCCCGGCGTAAAAATACCGCGCGGGGTAGTGATAACCTCCTCTCTTGCGGAGGCGGTAAAAGGAGCGGCGATAATACTCTTTGCCGTGCCTTCAAAACACCTGCCCGGCGTGCTGGAACTCATGGACACAGGTTCACTGAAAAAGGGAGCAATATTTGTAAGCGCGATTAAAGGAATAGACAGGACGACGCTCAAGAGAATGTCCCAGCTTATCTCGGGCCGGTTCGGGAAAAAGTTTGAGGTAGCAGTCCTTTCCGGGCCGAGCCACGCGGAAGAGGTCGGGCGAAAGACGCCGACAGCTGTAGTAATAGCCGCTAAGAAGATAAAGACAGCTGAGATTTTGCAGGAAGTATTTTCCGGGCCATATTTTCGCGTTTATGCTTCGGATGATGTTATCGGAGTTGAACTTGGCGGAGCGGTAAAGAATGTCATAGCCCTTGCAAAAGGAGTGCTGGACGGCATGGGTTTGGGAGATAATACGACAGCCGCTCTGATGACCCGTGGGCTGGCAGAGATGAAAAGACTCGGCAGAAAACTTGGCGCCAGGCCTGAAACCTTAAACGGGTTATCCGGAACCGGAGATCTCATCGTTACCTGCATGAGCAGGCACAGCAGAAACCGGTCCGTAGGCGAGCGGCTCGGCAAAGGAGAGAAACTTCCCGCGATACTTGCTTCCATGGAAATGGTCGCCGAGGGCGTCACGACTGCTGATTCCTGCCACAGGCTGGCCAAAAAACTCGGCGTTGAAATGCCTATAGCGCGGGAGATGTACAGGATACTCTTTAGGGGCGCATCTCCGGCGGGCGCCGTGAAAGCTTTGATGGGACGCAAACTCAAGCGGGAGGAAGTGCAATGACAGTGACAAAATTCGAACTCGTAAAGAACGTGATAGGGCTCGGTGTTAACGGAAAGGTCGCTAAAAAGACGGTTCAGACCTTCATTGACTGCATAGTCGGTTCTATAAAAAGCGGCGAGAAGGTCCAGATCAGCGGGTTTGGAACTTTTGTCATAAGGGAGAAAAAGGAAAGGGTGGGGCGCAATCCTAAAACAGGAGAGAAGGTCCTCATCCCGGCCAAGAGGGTCCCGGCCTTCAGGTCCAGCGAGATGCTGAAGAAACGCATCGAAAAAGGGGTGAGCGCAGATGAGCGAAAATAATCAGGCGCAGAATCCGTCCGAGGTAGTCATACCGGACAAATTGTTTTTCACCATCAGCGAGGTGAGCGTGATCACTCAGGTGAAACCGTATATCCTCCGCTATTGGGAAAAACAGTTCAAATTCCTGAAGCCGGTCCGCAGCATTGGCGGGCAGAGGTCGTACAGGAAGAAGGATGTGGAGATGGTGCTTCTCATAAAAAAGCTTCTGTATGACGAAAAGTTCACCATCGCCGGCGCGAAGAACAGACTGAAGGAGATTAAAGAGGCGGGGAAACATCCTTCCCAGCTGGAAATTAACTTCAAGGAAGCTGAGCTCGTTGCGACAGTGAATAAATTGAAGAAAAAAATTCAAAGTCTCAGAGAATCCATGGACTCCTAGTTCTTTGAGGCCGCAAAATTCTGCGGTTGAAAGAAGCGCGGTCTTTATGATAGAATCAAACTCTTTTAGACGGCGGCACAAACGCGCCGCACAATAGCAAAAATAGGCAGTTACCCTTTTAAATGGTTCGTTTGTCGGGGCGTGGCGCAGGTGGCTAGCGCACTCGCTTGGGGTGCGAGTGGTCGTCCGTTCAAGTCGGATCGCCCCGACCAATATACGGAAACGCCTTCCGGTCCTTCCCGCCATTATGCTGTTGAAAACCTCTGGAAAATATGGTATTTTATTGAACTATGGCGCCAAGGATACTTATCACTAACGATGATGGGATAAACGCCCCCGGCATCAGGGCGCTGGCTTCGATGCTTTCTGCGGTCGGGGATGTTTATATTGTAGCTCCAACCGGTGAAAGAAGCGCGGCGGCTCACTCAATTACGTTTAATCACCCGCTGAGAGTGAACTTTATTAACAAAAGAGAAGCTTCGGTTGAGGGTACTCCTACAGACTGCGTAATGTTCGGGTATTATGGTTTTATGAAAAAGGCCCGACCGGATCTTTTGGTTTCCGGCATAAATAACGGGCCCAATCTTGGAGACGACATAACTTACTCCGGGACAGTGAGCGCGGCTCTGGAAGGAACGCTCCTTGGAATACCGTCAATCGCGGTTTCAATGGGTTCAAGAATAGACCCGAAATATAGGAGCGGCGCGGTTTTCTTAAAGGCGCTTTGCTCTAAGGTGCTGGCGGAAGGGCTTCCAAAGAATACTTTCCTGAATGTGAATATACCGAATGTCGAAAGGGCGCGTATAAAAGGAATAAAAGTTTGCAGGCAGGGCAAGCGGGTTTACCGCGACATGTTTCTAAAAAGGATTGACCCGCGCGGCAGGACATATTACTGGCTCGGCGGCAAGGAGCCTTCTGCCCTAGTAGAGAGCGGCACGGATTTTGAGGCCATTAAGAACAACAGGATTTCCGTTACTCCGCTCCATTTTGATCTTACAAACCATCCGGCAGTGGCCGGGTTGAAGTTCATTGAGAATCTTCGCAGATGACCGTCAAACACATCGGGGCGTGGCTCAGGTGGCTAGAGCACCTGGTTCGGGACCAGGGGGTCGTCCGTTCAAATCGGATCGCCCCGATTTTTATTCTTGTGTTTGTGACGGCCGGCGCGCTTTTCGCCGGATCCGGAGCCAGCGGGTCATATAACGGGCCCACGGGACTTATGAATATCCCGTCCGGCGGCATTCTTTCAGCGAATGAACAAACTTTCTCTCTGCACAGGTATCAGCTCAAATACTCTTACGGGTTCTTTTCGTTCTTCGAGCTGGGCGTAAAGACGGATTTTGACAGCACGACAAGCCTTGATGTCATCGCCAAAAAACTGGCCTACAATTTCAAGGCGCGCCTGCTTGATGAGAAAACGGCCGGTTTTAACCTTGGCGCCGGGTTTGAGGGTAATAATATTTACGCCGCTGTCGACAGAACGTTCCCTGAACTCGGGGGGCTGAAGCTGATTGCCGGCACCGGAAACAACAGGTTCAACTGGTTTTTTGCGGGACTTTCTTGTCCGGTACACCCGGTCCTTGACGCGATGTTTGAGTATGACGGCTTGGACTTCAATGCAGGGGGCAGGCTTAAACTTTCCCCAAATGTGACCTTCGACCTCTACCTCAAGGGGCTCAGGCGTATATCCCAGAACCCGTATCTTAACAATATCATAGACACATCCGTAATTTTTGGGATATCCTACACTGAAGTATTTAACTTCAGCCTCAATGGTTTGATATGACCGTTGAGGTGTCCGCAGAAATAACTGTTTCAGGCAATGTGCAAGGCGTCGGTTACAGGTATTTCGCGCAAAAAGAAGCGCTGGCGCTCGGTCTAAACGGAAATGTGATGAATATGGCAGACGGAAGGAGCGTTAAAGTGATGGTTTCCGGCAGGAAACCTGCCGTGGAAGCTCTTATCACTGAGCTCAAAAAAGGCCCGCCGAGCGGCAGAGTTCTGTCGGTTGATATTGAGTGGAAGGCGGCGCCGTTATCCGTCAAGGGGTTCTCAATAAAATATTAAAATGAGAAAGAAAAACGTTCAAATTCAGCTCAGCAAGAACCGGCCTTTTGCCGGCGATATATTAAAAATTTATCTGAGCGAGATAGGCAAGTTTCCGCTGCTCACGCAAGAAGACGAAAAGCGCCTCTTTCGCAAAATGAAGAAGGACAGACAGGCAAAGAAACTCATAATAAATTCAAACCTAAGGCTGGTTGTCAGCATCGCGAAGAGGTACACGAGGTTCAGTGTTTCCATAATGGATCTTATTGAAGAAGGCAATCTCGGACTCATCAAGGCAGTAGAGAAATTTAAGATTGCAAAGGGGTTCAGGTTTTCTACCTACGCAACCTGGTGGATAAAGCAGTATATCATCAGGGCGCTCTCGAGCCAGGGAAGGTCCATTCATCTTCCGGCCCATATAATTGAGCTTCTAAACAAGTACATAAAACTGACGACTACAACAGCCCAGAAATCAGGAAGAGAACCGACCATTGAAGAAGTGGCCAGGAAACTGAAGCTCAATGTCGAGAAGGCGAGGAAGATAGTCGAGATCTCAGAGATGCCTATCTCTCTGGATATTTACAGCCCTGATGAGAACGACAAGAGGCGCATAGAAGATTTAATAGAAGACCGCAACTCAATTACGCCGTCAGAAGCGCATATGACTTTGATGCAGACGGAAAAAATTGACAAACTGCTTGGCATGCTGAATAAGAGGGAGAGCCGCGTGCTTGAACTGCGGTTTGGGCTAAAGAACGGACTGGCACACAGCCTCGCGGAGACCGGGAAAATATATAAGATAAGCCGGGAGAGGGTGAGGCAAATCGAGCTGAGGGCGCTTAAAAAGCTCAGACAGCTGGCAAGCACAAAAGAAAAAGAGATCAGCGAATTTCTAAACGACGAATAATACCGTATTTGACGGGCCCGTAGCTCATCTGGATAGAGCAACTGCCTTCTAAGCAGTAGGCTGGAGGTTCGAGTCCTCTCGGGCCCATTTAAGAGCAATTGCTGATTACTGATTGCTGATTGCTGATTAAGGGCTTAATGTCCTTGATTTCTTCCGTTGGTTGTATTATAATTTTCTTCTTGTTTTGCTTGTTTTAATTGGCAATTAGTAATTAGCAATAAGTAATCAGTAATCGTATTTATTGGGCCATTAGCTCAGCTGGTAGAGCAGCCGACTCTTAATCGGGAGGTCGTGGGTTCGAATCCCTCATGGCCCACCAATATTTTCGCCAAAGGCGAAAATATTGGTGGAATATAATGAATTAAACCCACGACCTCTTCTTGGGGGAGTGGGTTCGACGACCAACCAAAAACACTAAGCATGATAGCATGGGAGTGCCGGCGGATGCGCAGGCACGAAGTGCCGAAGCGGCTCAGGAGCCGGCGCCCCGAATGGCTACATTGTTACGCCGCAGGCGGAAATATTGGTGGAATATAATGAATTAAACCCATCAGAATTACAATAAGATGTTTTGCTTTAGTGTTTTGACTTAATTAGCCATCAGTAATCAGCAATTAGC
>CAIWWK010000077.1 GCA_903916325.1 Candidatus Firestoneibacteriota bacterium | reverse complement strand
CGGAGACCAGGCAAATACTGCCTTTTGTGTGCCCCGGAGTGTGAATGACCGCAAGCTCAAGGCTTCCGGCTTTGATTACATCACCTTCCGCGAGAAAACCGTCCGCCTTCACGCTTATTTTTTCGCCCCGAAACAGCAGGGAGCCGTTGGATTCCGGATCCTCTATCATGCGCGCGTCCGCTTTGTGTATATAAATCTTCGCTCCGGTATCCGCTTTGAGCTCGTTCGCGGCGCCGATGTGGTCAAAGTGCCCGTGAGTCAGCAGGATAGCAGTGACCTTAAACCCGTATTTCTCCAGGGCTTTTGTTATTTTATGGCACTCATCGCCCGGATCAATGACCACGCCTTCTTTCGCCGCTTCGTCAAAGAAGAAACCGCAGTTCTCCAGGATATTCCCGAGCACCAGCTGTCTTATCGCCATTTTATGAACCTTTCCCTTTTCAGATTATAATAATCGGCCAGCTCATAGGCGCCCCGAGCCGCGCGGACTCTCGCCGTTTCCCCAAGGAGCCCCGCGATTCCTGCTTTTGCTCCTGCAATATCCGCCGCCGGCGGAAGTTTTCCGATGACTCCGGCCGCCGAAAGCGCGCGGTTGTAGTATTCAAGGCAAAGCGCTTTCCTGCCGGCCTTCTCGGCCAGCTCGCCCAGGCCTATCCAGGCAAGCACATAGTCAGGCAAAATTTTTAAACACTCGGCGTACTGCTCCTCGGCTTCAAAATACCGGGCGTGCTCAAGGAAAAACTCCCCCTGCTCAAACCTGGCCTGCGCGTACAGCTGCCGGATAATCATGTCGTCTCCGGCTGACAGCCCAGTACCGCATTTTTCCCAGAGCGCTTTGATGGCCGCAATATCCACCGGCACCTCTTTGCTTCCCTTTGAATACACTTTAAAGACCGGCCCGGCCGGGATGACCCCGAACTTTTTAAAGCCCGTAACGCCATACGGATAGTAATTCAAATATACATTCTGCCGCGGGAAATTCTTTTCTATGGTCTTTTCAATATCGATGTTCAGCGAAGGAATAACATCAACGGACTTGTTCCTTCCGTTTACATACTGCTGGTACCAGACGGAAAAAAGCGGAACGTCGCCGTTTGCCAGAAGGACCGAACCTTTATCCACTGACCTAAGCAGGTTCGCTCCGTAATCCGGCATCGCGCGGTCATGGCTTCTGTCGGCTTTTGCAAAATTGCCGGCGAAGAGCCAGAAAAAAACCACGACAAGCAGGGAGGCAACGGTCAAGCCCCTCAGCCAGGGTTTCACGGCCCTACCTGGTTCATGCAGTTCAGCCGCGGTAATCCCGGCCCAGACCGCTAAGATTATGAATGAAGCAAAATAATAGGTGACAATGTTTTGCGGGTCAAGGATGTTGTAGTTGACGAAGATGAGCGCATTTGAAATAAATGCCAGCAGGAGAAAGACTGCAAGCAGGCGGTCCCTGCGAAAAACCAGGTAAGCGCCGCAGGCAGAAAGGAAAAGCCCTACCGGGGTAAATTCTGACGCAAAGGTGACAATGACCTGCCTGTAGAATCTGAGGGGCAGTTCAAGGAGGTTCCCGGAAAACATTGCATACCTGTATTCTTTCGCGCTGATGTGCGCCAGGAATCTCTGAAGATCCATCGGCCCACCCCAGGTAAGCGGCCCTCCCGCTCCGGCCCGGATAGGCAGGTAAGCGTAAATAGCCAGCGGCACAAGCGCGCACAGCACCGCAAAAACATAATCCTTCGCCTTAAACCCGTCTTTTCCGGCGCGAAAATAGGCCAGCGCCAAACAGGGCAAAAAGAAAACTATAAGCGCGAGATGATGGGTCAACCCAAGCCCGAAGAAGAAAGCCAGAAGGTACAAACCCTTTTTCCCGCGGACGGTTGCCGTCAGAACAAGCAGCGCCGAGAAAAACGCGTAAAGCGGGTATTTCTCAGACATGGAAGAATAAGTCCAGAACGAAAGCGCGAAAGCAAGGAGCAGCGCGGAAAAAAGCGCGGCCTGGCGGACACCCGTGAGTCTTGCAACAACAAGGAAGATGAAGAGCGCTGAGAGAGCGCCGGAAACCAGGGAAAGCAGAGAGTACCTCGCCCCTATCTCGCCGAGCGGTATAAAGGAGAACGCCTTCCCTGCCAGCATATACAGAGGAAATCCCGACGGGTGGCAGATACCGAGCGTGTAGGAAGCGGAGACCATATCCCCGCTGTCCCGGAAGGAAACGGAAGGCGCGAGCGTCAGAAGATACACGGCCATAATGCCGGCGAGCAGGAGCGCTCCGGACAGCCGTTTTCCCGATAAAAGCTTTACTTCGTTAACCATTCCG
The DNA here is from genome assembly GCA_903916325.1 of Candidatus Firestoneibacteriota bacterium. Classification (GTDB taxonomy): domain Bacteria; phylum Oederibacteriota; class D2-FULL-39-29; order D2-FULL-39-29; family CAIOVX01; genus CAIOVX01. The sequence goes on along the minus strand of CAIWWK010000077.1, from coordinate 1,643 downwards.
ATGCCCCGTGTCATATTTGTCTGAGATTGTTTCCAGGATAGAATCAACCGTAATCATTTCAGCGCATTTGAAGCCCCCTGTCCAGCAGAACTTCTGCCCGTGAATACCGCAGGGCTTGCAGGGCAGCTCAAAGTTCATTACCGTGTTCTTGCCGTAAGCCGGAGCAAAACCAAATTTCGGTGAAGTGCCGCAAAAAAGCGCGATGACCGGCGTGCCTGACGCCGCGGCTATGTGCATGGGCGCGGAATCATTCGCGACAACAAACGAGCAGGAGGACATCGCTTCCGCCAGCTCAATTATTCCGGTCTTTCCCGCCAGGTTCTTCACATTTACTCCGGAGAGCGCGGCTATCCTCTCTGCCGCCGGCAGGTCATCCTTGCCGCCGAACAGAGTGACGCTAAAACCTTCCCCGGAGAGGCTCCTCGCGAGTTCCGCGTACTTTTCTTCAGGCCATCTCTTCGTGAAATATCTGGCGCCGCAGGCAATTCCCGCAACACGTTCTTTCTTCGCCGGTTTTGCCATATATATGACCGGCGCGTTGTTCTCATATTTAACGCCGAGCGTTCTCGCGGCCCGGAAGTAATTCCCGACAACATTGTCGCCGCTTTTGGCAAAGACATCGGGCAGGAAATTGAACGCGCCCCTGAAGTATGAATAAAGCACGAGCAGGCGGCGTTTCAGCATGTGCTTGCGGTATCTTACGGTCTTTGCCGACGCGAGCACGGACACAATGAAGCTTCTCGGGTTCGCGTGAAGGTCAAGAATCAGGTCAAATTTCTTTTCAAGGCCTTCTCCAAGTGCGCAGAGGTCCAGGAAACTCCTCTTGCCGCTCTTAAGCGGGATTACCCCGGAAACATCTTTACTGCCGGCGAAAACCTCGGCATATTCTTCTTTGGTCAGCACGGAAATTTCGGCATCCGGAAGCTGTTTCTTTATGGCCGCGGCAAGCGCCGTGACCATCACGACATCTCCGAGCGAGCTGAAGCGGATCAGCAATATCTTCATACCTCTCCTGAAAAACTAAAAGAGTTGTTTGATTACACCGATGTAAAACAGATGGCACCGATACCCATAAGTGCGGCGGTCTATCGGTGGCATCGATTCTTCTCATCGGTGTCATCAAACTTTCTTCACGATACTTTCTTAAAAACTAAAGAAAACAAGGGTCTTTGGTTGATAGCACCGATAAGGGTACCGATTACACCGATAGGTGTAGCGGTCTATCGGTGACATCGATTCTTCTCATCGGTGTCATCTAACTTTTTCTTCTTAAAGTACTGCTTGCTTTGTGAATTCGTCGTAAGCGGCCGCAGGAGTAATGTTTCCTATTACACCCTGCGGATTCCAGACCGAGAAATGGCCCTCGCCGGGCGGATTCCAGAGCGCGGGGCTGCCCTTCCCAAAGACCGCGAAAGTCTTGACCCCAAGCGCCGCCGCGACATGAAGCACCCCGGTATCATTGCAGACAAAGAGCGAGCATTTTTTCATAAAAGCCGCCGCGGAAAGCAGGGGAACAGGGTCTAAAACCGTATAGCCCTGTTATAACCCTGAAACCAGTTCAGCTTTTAGCTTTTCCTCTCCCGGGCCGTAAAATACGAGGACTTTCGCCTTGCGGTTCTCCGTTATAAGGTTAATCAGTGAGG
>CAIWWK010000076.1 GCA_903916325.1 Candidatus Firestoneibacteriota bacterium | reverse complement strand
CGCCTGCGTTATTTTTCTCTTTGCCATAAGTGTTTACATTCTGGGCTATCAGGTTTATCTCTCTGCAGCCGATCTTTATCAGTTTCGCGGCGGTCTCAATAATATCTTCCTGCGGCCTGCTTTCTTCCCTTCCCCGCGCCAGCGGCACCACGCAGTAGGAACAGAAAGAGTTGCAGCCCTTGCTTATTGTTACCCAGGCCTTTTCCCCGGAAGAGCGGTCTATCGCTGAATCCTTATGCCATTCAACTTTCGCATCACCCGTGTAATCCTTTCGTTTGCCGTTTTTCAGGAAATCCTTCAGAATGTTTCCTATATCCCTGATTTTTGACGGGCCAACCACAAGATCGATGCCGTTCATCCTCTTCAAAGCGCCCGCTCCGTCCTGTTCGGCAACGCAGCCGCACATAACTACCGTCTGCTCGCGCTTTTTGTCCTTTTTCAGGATGCTGCCGAGGTAACTGTAGGCCTTCTCGGCCGCAAGCTCCCTGACCGCGCAGGTGTTCGCCAGTACGATATCCGCCTCACCGGCCGAAGGCGCCGGCTCAAAACCTTCTTTTTTCAGCAGTCCTGAGATGAGTTCGGAGTCGTATTCGTTCATCTGACAACCCATGGTATGTATATAAAAGCGCAAGGACATAAGAACTCCCGGACAATTACTGACTTCTAATTGCTGATTGCTAATTTGAGAATATATTCAACTAAAGACCATTAACATTGTAAAACTCCGGCACTTCAACCTGGAATTAGAATTCGCTTTTGCAGTTAATCAGCAATTAGCAATCAGTAATTAGTAATCGCCTTTAACGAAAGAACGTCCTTGAGGTATGTACATACCAAAAGGACGTTCTTTGATTTTGCATAAATACTTCCCTTGAAAAGGTTCCGAAAAACCAGTCTAACGTTTGGAGAACTGGAATCTCTTCCTCGCGCCTGCCTGGCCGTATTTCTTTCTTTCGACCATTCTCGGGTCCCTCTTCATCAAACCTGCTTTCGAAAGCACCGGTCTAACATCGGGATTGTTCACTACAAGAGCCCTGGCAATACCGTGACGGAGCGCGTCTGCCTGTCCGGCAACGCCGCCGCCCGTTATCGTAGCCTTTACGTTCATCTTTCCTACGACGCCCGCGGCTTCAAGTGGCTTTAGCACAAGAACCTGAAGGGTAAGGTTAGGAAAGTATTTTTTGTAATCCTTCCCGTTGACCAGTATCCTGCCGTCTCCGGCTTTTAACGCTACTTTCGCGGTGGCAGTCTTTCTCCTGCCCACGCTGATATATCTGTTTTTTTTCGCTGATTCCGCCAATTTAAGACCCTCCTTAAATTATCCTGCTGATTAGAATTTTACTTCTTTTACCGCTGTACCGACATAGTCATGTTTCTCGCCTTTAAAGGTTTTGAGCTTCTTGAGCATCTGATGTCCGAGTATGCTCTTGGGGAGCATTCCCTTTACCGCAAGCTTCAATACCTCATCGGATTTTTTCTGCATCATGATCCTGTAAGGCGTGTACCTTGAACCTTCAGGGTAGCCGGAATGCGTGTAGTCTATTTTCTGGTCAAGTTTCTTGCCGGTAAGCACCATTTTGTCGGTGTTGATGGCAACAATAAAATCCCCGGTATCGTTTGTCGGGGTATAAGTTGCTTTGTTCTTTCCCATGAGCATCATCGCTATCTTTGAAGCGGCCCTGCCCAGGACCTTTCCCGAAACATCCGCGACATACCAGGTTCTCGCGGCGTCTTTTGATTTTACGAACGTCGTTTTCAATTCTCCTCCTTGTAAATACTTTTCATATTAACCGCGCAGGGATTGTTTTGCGTTTCTCGGCCACTCAGTCCGGGGTCGCCGAAATACGCTACCAAATCCTTCCGCGAAAAACTTCTGCAGACGAAACCGGCCGCCAGTAGGCCGGTAAAACCGCCTAAACAAACTCGACAAAAACTTCATTTGAAACGAATAAGCCTTCGCGGGTGAGCTTTACATATCCGTCTTCTTGCTCAATCAACCCGAGGCCTGCAAGTTTTTCAACCTGCTTTTCGAATAAAAATAAAAAATCCTTGCCGAACCGCGTCTTCCACCCGGCAAGGTTTATACCGCGCAATAACCTCAAGCCAAGAAATACGGTTTCTTTTAACTGTGCTTCTTCGGTAAGATTTTCCTCAAATAATATAGCAGAATCATTTCGTTTTATCAACTCTATATATTTCAGGAGGTCGCTTTCGTTTGACATCCTGCGGGGACCGCATTTTGAGGCCGCGCCGGCCCCAAAACCCAGATAATCATTATAATTCCAGTAGATTTGATTATGTTTAGATTCCCGGCCCGGCAGGGAATAATTTGAGAGCTCATAATGCGAATATTTGACGGAAAGCCTGTCTTTTAGCAGGTAATACATATCAGCCGCGAGGTCGCCTGAAAGCTCCAGAAGTTCCCCCTTCTCCTTCCGCCGGTACATGCCGGTTCCTTCGTCAATAGAGAGGCAATAGGTAGATATGTGCTCCGGAGCCAGCGAAAGGAGCTTTTCGGCTTCTCTTTCTATATCGCGCAGCGACTGTCCCGGAATTCCGAAGATAAGATCGAGCCCGATGTTTTCAATCCCGGCAGCCCTGGCTTCCCGCAGGCAGCTTTCCGTCTCTGAATTATTATGGAACCTTCCAAGATATTTTAGAGTCGCATTATCCGAAGACTGCATGCCAAGGCTTATCCTGTTCACGCCGGCATCTTTTATTTTTCTGAAAAACTCCGTTCCCGCGGTTCCGGGATTGACCTCCACGGTTATTTCAGTCTCGGGAGGAACTGAATATTTCTTTCTGACGGCCAGAAGGGTTTTCGCAAGAAGTTCCGCCCCCGCGAAAGAAGGAGTCCCTCCTCCGAAATAGACCGAGGCCGCTTCTCCCCCTGCCGAGCGCCCTATCTCCAGAGCCAGCGCTTCAAAGTACTCCTTAATCAGCGGGCTGTTTTTTTTCGCGGGAATTGAATTGAAACTGCAGTAGGAACATTTGCCGGCGCAGAAAGGTATATGAATGTAAAGGCCCGCGCTCATTTTATCGCCCCCCACCTGCGAAACGGCCAGTAAATGCAGAGCGGATTTCCTATTAAGCCCTCCGAACTGACCGGCCCCCAGTACCGGCTGTCAAAACTTTCATCACGGTTGTCGCCAAGCATAAACCAGCAGTTCTGCGGCACCCGGTAGGGCCCAAAACTTCCTGAGGCGGAAGGAGAGCCTGAATGAACGGCATAAGGCTCCGCCTGTTCAATGCCGTTGACAAAAAGCCTGCCTGTTTTTATCTCTACTATATCTCCCGGCAGTCCCATGCAGCGCTTGATAAAAATTGCTTCGTTATCTTTTGGAAACCGGAAAACAACCGGCCAGCCTCTTTCGGGCGTGAAAAATGACAGTATTTTTTTACCGGTGAATGGTATTCTGAAACCGTAGACGGGTTTAAAAACAAGAATGCGGTCTCCCGCTTTAAGCAAAGGTTCCATTGAACCGGAGGGTATACGGAAGGCCTGCAGGATGAACGCCGAGATGAAGACAGCTATTAAAAGACAGGCAGCGGATTGTACCGCCAAAATTTTCAGTTTGCCGATATTCTCGCGAGACATTTTAGTCCGTAATCTTGAGAATGGCAAGGAAGGCTTCCTGAGGAAGGTCAACCCTTCCGACCTTCTTCATCCGTTTCTTTCCTTCCTTCTGCTTTTCCAGGAGTTTTCTCTTCCTTGTAATATCGCCGCCGTAACATTTTGCGATAACATTCTTCCGGAGCGGCGCTATGGTCTCTCTTGCGACTATCTTATTTCCTATGGAGGCCTGTATTGCGACCTCAAACATCTGCCGCGGGATTATTTCGCGAAGCTTAGTGACCAGCTCACGCCCCTTGTAATAGGCCTTGTCCTTGTGAACCACAAAGGAGAGCGCGTCAACAGGGTCTCCCGCGACAAGGATGTCCATCTTGACCAGGTCTGATTCCCTGAAATCCAGGTACTCGTAGTCAAACGAAGCGTAGCCCTTCGAAAGGCTCTTCAGCCGGTCATAGAAATCAAAAACAACTTCCGAGAGAGGAAGTTCATAGCTTATGAGCACCCTGTTGGCCGTAACATACTGCGTGTTCTTATAAATGCCCCTCTTTCCCTGGCAGAGCTCCATTATAGGGCCGATGAACTCCGGAGGCATTATGATCTGCGCTTTTATGAAAGGTTCAAGAATCTTTTGAATGGAACCCGGGTCAGGGAGTTTCGCGGGATTGTCGACCTCTAACTCTTCACCCGCATTGTTGATTACCCGAAACCGCACGTTAGGAGAGGTCGCGATCATATCAATGTTATATTCGCGCTCAAGCCTCTCCTGGATTATTTCCATATGCAAAAGGCCGAGGAACCCGCACCTGTAGCCGAACCCCAGTGCTGAGGAAGATTCGGGTTCATAGAGCAGGGCCGCGTCATTCAACTTAAGGCGGTCCAGCGCGTCTTTGAGCATGGCGTATTCGTTGGGAATAACCGGGTAGAAACCGCAGAATACCATGGGCTTGACTTCTTTGTAGCCCGGCAGCGGTTCCGCCGCGGGATTGGTCGCTAAGGTTACGGTGTCTCCTACTTTCACTTCGGATACGTTTTTAATGTTGGCTATCAGATAGCCTACCTCGCCGGCCGAGATGGATTCCGCTGACTGCATCTCCGGCGTGAAAACCCCGACTTCAAGAACTTCAAACTCATTTGCGGTCCTCATCATGAGAATTCTGTCGCCTTTCTTTATCACTCCCTCTTTGACCCTGAAGAAAACAATAACGCCGCGGTAAACATCATACACGGAATCAAAAACGAGCGCCCTAAGCGGCGCAGCCTGATCCGATTTTGGCGGAGGCACTTTCTTGATGACGGCTTCCAGTATCTCCTGGATACCTATGCCTTCCTTGGCGCTTGCCAGTATGGATTCTTCCGGGAGGAATCCAAGTTCAATAAGCTGTTCTTTGGCCTTCTCGGGCTGGGCAGACGGCAGGTCTATCTTGTTTATGACCGGAATAATGACAAGGTTGGCGTCAAGCGCAAGGTGCAGATTTGCGAGGGTCTGGGCCTCGACGCCCTGAGAGGCGTCCACGACAAGCAGCGCGCCTTCGGCCGCATAGAGAGTTTTTGAAACCTCATAGGTAAAATCAACGTGGCCCGGAGTGTCTATTAGATTAAAGACATAATCAGACCCGTCTTTCGCGCGGTAGTTAAGCCTTACAGCCTTGGCCTTTATGGTAATACCCCTCTCGCGCTCCAGGTCCATCGAATCAAGCAGCTGTGCCTTCATATTACGGGAGGCGACAGCGTGTGTTTGTTCAAGTATCCTGTCCGCGAGTGTGGATTTGCCGTGGTCAATGTGGGCTATTATGCAGAAATTTCTTACTCTTGAAGCGTCCATAGTGCATTAGAATATCACAAACAGGCGTTTTGTTCAATGAAAGGTTGACCGCTGCCGCTCCGCGGATTACTGATTACTGATTGCTAATTGCTGATTAAGAACTCCGGAGGTGAATTACTGGTTGTTAATTAGGAACTCTGGGATTGTGAGACTATCGACCTATGCTTTCAAATCTTCCGCGAATCATACTTTTTGGCTTTTGCGCATCCGCGCATCTGCCCTTCTGCGCATCTGCTCTTTGCTGGCCTTTAAGCATCCGACCCTGTACCGCTCACTTCGTTCTGGTACAGAGCATGCCTTATGCCCTTCTAATCTCTTTCCTCGCCGGGCAAGCTTAGCGGAGATCCGAACCTGACTATCAGACTGATCCTGTGCGTCGCCCCTATATCCTCAAGGCCAGGCGCGAACGCGTAGTCAATCTCGTACTGCGTGCCGTTTGAATTCATTCTGTATCCGGCGCCGAATGTGAGCGACTCAAGATCGTAATTAAATTTGTAGCCTGTTCTTAAGAATATCTGCCTGTTTATACCGTATTCAACTCCAATATTTGCCTTGATGGCTGAGTCTATCGGGAGAACTCCGTCAAGCGCCAAAATAGCCGCGTGTCCTTCTGAAAATCCCGGTATCCTGTAGCCTGCGCCGATTCTCATAGTGAGCGGCATCCCGGCATTCTCGCCTAAGACTGTCCCGATATTTGCAATGCTTGCGCCGACCAAGAGGTTTTTTGCCAGGACATAAATACCGCCGATATCCGCTCCGACAGCCATTGCCGAAGTGCCGTCAATACCGTCACCGACAAATTTCAGTGTGGCGCCGAGGTATATGGGCTGACTTTCCAGGATGAATTTGCTCGCGTAACTGACCTGCGCCGAATAGGCGGAGTAATTGAAGGTGCCGTCGAGGGTGTAATTGCTTCCGGTAGAGTTTTCCACTGTCTTGTCGATGGAGCCGCTGTTTATGAAAGTTCCGCCCACAGCAAAAACCCCTACATTTTTCATTGGAATAACGGCGCCTGCTGATTCATAAGAAATGCCCTGCCAGTAAACCAGGTGCATCAAACCTATCTCATATTTTCTTACAAAAGCAAGCCCAGCCGGATTCCAGTAAATCGCGTCAACGTTGTCGGTAATAGCCACCTGAGCTTCGCCCATGCCTTCCGCTCTCGCTCCCATCCCTATGCGCATGTAATTCACGCCGGTAGTGCCGGGGCCTCCGGCAAAAACCGAAACTGATACTGCTAAAATGATAAGGAACAGAACCCATCTATTCATTTTGCCTCTTTAACGTTAAATGCCTTTTAATTAAAATTATAGCAAAACACAGCCGAAAGTCAAGATTAACCTTCTGTAATACTTCTCACAAAGAAATAAAATCATTTTATTGCGCCGTCCGGAAGGACGCGCTATACCACAAAACTCGATTTGTCCAACCCGCTGTGTTCGCTGTACTTCTTCTTCTTTATGTCCCCGATAAAATCATCTATGACTTTTTGTTTATCCTGCATATTCATGAAAATCACGCCGATGTTGTGCTTTTCGCTTATGGCCTCGCAACGGACAACCCCTCCCTGAACCCATTCCAGCTTCGCGCCGTCCGGAAGCTTGAAATCCAGCACAACGGGCTCGTTAATATCAAAGGGACCGTCAGAAATAATGCCCAGGCCGCCGCTGCTGATGTTATGGATTATCCCCTTAAAGACCTTATCCCTGGATGCCGTCGCGAATTCTATCGGAAGCAGTACATGGACTCTTTGATGCTTGCGTTTCTCCTGCAGTATCTCGTAGAGCTTGCGAAGCGTCACGAGAGCTCCGTTCTTCACTATGTCATCGGCGCAGTCCTGGCAATAATCTTTGTTTACCAGCTTGACCCTGCAATCGCGGCAGACTGCTGTTCCGCAAACAGTACAGCGGCTCGTAACATCGCATTCCGGGTGCTTTTCGCATTTTTTCACAGCATTTTCCTCGCCAAATCTTCGGCTTTTTTTACGGTCGCCGAGGACTGCTTTCTAAGAGCGTCCCGAGCCGCCTTGGCTATTGCAGAATTAGAATCTTTGGCAAATTTTTCAAGAATATTTTTCGTCTCGACAGGTTTAAAATTTGCAAGAGCGAAAAGCGCGGCCGCCCTTACCGATACGGACTTCGCTTTTTGAAGTTTCAAAACGCCGCCGGAACTCCCGGCAACGGCCGCCAGAACCGGGATTGCCGATATTTCTTTCATAACCCCCAGCGCGCCGCAGGCCGCTTCCTGCACGGAAGCTTCGAACCCCTCTTTTGAAAATATTGACTCCGGGACAATGTAGCTTATAAGGGACGGCACGGAATCGACAAGCGTGCATCTTCCGGCAATCTTAATGGCTTCCTTTTTCACGCCGGAATCATAATCATTCAAGGCCGAAAGCACCAGCTCGTTCGTTGCGGCGCAGGGTATCCGGGAAAGCGTCGCAAGTATTTCTTTCCTTATAGTCGGGCTGTAGTGGTTCATCGCGCCCTTCAGTTCAGCCACTACTATATCATAATATTCCACGCCGTCCAGCACCTCTATTATCCTTCTTGCCTCTTCAACCGGCATATCGGCAGAGATAGAACTCACCATGACTTTAACGGCTTCCGCCCCGATGTTCTTAACTATAAAAGCGATTATCCTGCGCAGGTGTATGTCTTCAACGTTCTTGATGACATTGAGCAGCGCGTAAACGCCGAACTCCTCAAGGCTAAGCAATACCGCGTAGGCGTCTTGCTTCTTTCCGGTATCACCCGAGCGCAAGTCCTGGATAAGTATATTGATGAGGCCGCTCTCGGCCAGCCGTTTCAGTATGGTATCGGCATGCTGCCAGCGTTTCTCGAATCCTTCATCTTTGGCAAACCTGTGGGATCTGAACATCTTGACTATCTGTTTAGGCTTTTCGTACTCGCCCTCGTTAAGACTGCGGTTTGCCGCTTCTTCGAGAACATCAGCCAGCTCGACGTAGACAGCGTCCGAAGACTCTTTGTCTTCAGTGGCGATGAACTTTTCTTCAACCCTGTTAATTATGGCGCGGTCGCTTAAGCTATTTATCGTGTTGTTTAGCTGTTTGAAAGTTCTGACCGAATCAAGCCTGACCCCGGCCTCCGTATCGTCAAGGTTCTCCGCGAGCCTGTCGACCACCTCACCCGCAAGGTCAAGCCGGTTTATGGAATCAAGCTCCTTGAGCATGCCCTGGACCTCTGATCTCCGGCCCTCTACGATAAGATCCTTTCTGCTGCCGCCTATCGCCTCCCGCGCCTTTTCGGCGGCGGAGAATTTTCTTGTCACGGGCTGTCCGGCAGGCCCTTGCCGCATCTGCCCTCCGGCGGGCCCCGCGCCGGCATTAGATGCAGCCTGCGTTCCCGCATTTCCTTCAATTCCCGCGCTTCCTTCATTTCCTCCGGAAGATTCCGGCTGCGCGTCAGACTGCGGCGCGTTCCCGTCTCCATCGCCCTGAACAACGAATACTTTTTCATTTGCTTCTATATTACGGACCATACCCGTCTTTAATGCCCCTGCAATATCCGGCTTATGGCCTTTTCTTTTTATGCCCATCGCGGCAAGCAGAGTGTTGACCTCTTCGGGAGTAACGCCGTATTTGAAGGTAAGGCTCTTCAGGTTGTTGTGGAGAAGATTTTCAATGAAGGCCTCGGCCCCTTTATCAACACCCTTTAGAGCCTTCCCTTCTAAGAGCAGATTCTGTTCGGATTCGGAAATCGTAAGAGTCTTTGCTGAGGACAGATAATCATTCAGGTTGCTTCCGATGGTCTTGATGCTGTCTTTGACAAGCTGGTTTTCGGGAGAATAGAGCTGGATATTGCTGATAGTAATCCTGAGCAGGCGGATTATCTGTATTGCTTTCTTTTGAGTCTCATCCGGTTTCTGGATTTCGGGCATTTATACCCCCGGCAAGCAGATCGCGCAAGTACTTTTCTCGTCTCGTGGCTTTTCCACGGTGGGCCGCCAAAACTTTGCTTTGGCGAGCCTCACCATTTTCGCCGAAGGCGAAAATGGTGGGCGGTACTGGGCTCGAACCAGTGACCCTCAGCTTGTCGAGCTGATACTCTAACCAACTGAGCTAACCGCCCTTGTCCTAAGCAATATCCATGCTCTATACATGGTCATGCTTAACTGACTCTGTGCTATCCCTGCAACCCCCGCAAACCCCATCATCTAAATCAGTCAATAATTATATCATTTTCATTTGCTTCTTGCAAACGCCTTTTACTCGCCAAGGTATTCCTACTTAAGACTGAGCATTATTATCCCGCCAGCTCCCAGGGCTACGCCGAGCCACTTTTTAGGCGTGAAAGGCTCTTTCAGGATAATAAAGGAGTATAGGGAAAACAGCACAACGCTTCCTGATATG
>CAIWWK010000075.1 GCA_903916325.1 Candidatus Firestoneibacteriota bacterium | reverse complement strand
GTGAAAGACCATATCTTCTTTTAAGGGAAAGGTATAATATGCCGAATAAAGTGATTCTGGTAAAAGAAACAGGGGCAATTGAGAACAAGAGCATAGATTTCAATACGCTGCTCGCCAACCAATTGAGGGATTCTGGCGCGTCTGAAAAAGCCAGTATCGTTCCCGTGGCCGATATCGGGGTCTACGACAAAGGCTTGGTTCTTCGTATCCTGCCGGACAATATAACCTACAGCAATGTGCGGGAATCCGATATAAAGAAAATAATAGAGCAGACTGTGCTCGGCGGAAAAGTCATAGATGAAATTGTTCATGACGGTAAAGATAAACAACTTAAGATTGTGCTTAAGAACTGCGGGCTCGTTGATCCCGACAGTATTGACGATTATTTAAAGGCAGGCGGTTATCAGGGGCTTAAGAAAGTCCTGCTTGAGATGAAGAGCCCGGAGAAGGTCATTGAGGAAGTTAAGAAGTCAGGGCTTCGCGGCAGGGGCGGTGCAGGTTTCCCAACCTGGATGAAATGGAGTACCGCAAGAAACCAGAAGACTGACCAGAAGTATATGATCTGCAACGGCGATGAAGGAGACCCGGGCGCGTATATGGACCGCTCGGTTCTCGAGGGCGACCCCCATTCTGTTGTGGAAGGAATGCTGATTGCAGGATACGCAATCGGGGCTTCAAAAGGCTTTCTATATATAAGGGCTGAATACCCTCTTGCCGTTAAAAGGATTGAAAAGGCGCTTGAAGACGCAAGAGAGTACGGGCTTCTCGGAGAGAATATTCTCGGGAGCGGATTTAATTACGAGATGGAAATTAGGCTTGGCGCCGGCGCTTTTGTCTGCGGCGAGGAAACTGCGCTTATCGCTTCTGTCGAAGGTAAAAGAGGCACCCCTAAGCCTCGGCCTCCTTTCCCGGCCGTAAAAGGCCTTTGGGACAAACCCTCCATTATAAACAATGTTGAGACGCTTGCCTCCATACCGCAAATAATATCCAACGGAGGAGACTGGCTCGCCAAGATCGGCACTGCGACTTCAAAGGGAACCAAAGTTTTCGCGATTACCGGCAAAATCAAGAATTCCGGGCTTGTAGAAGTGCCGATGGGCATTACCTTAAGGGAAATAGTGTTTGATGTCGCAGGCGGGTTGCTGAACCCGGCGAAAAAAATAAAAGCGATACAGACCGGCGGCCCTTCCGGCGGAGTAATCCCGAAGGACTATCTTGATACCCAGGTTGATTACGAAAATCTTGGCAAGCTGGGTTCTATCATGGGTTCAGGCGGAATGATTGTAATAGACGAGACCGACTGCATGGTTGATCTCGCGAAGTTTTACTTGGGGTTCTGCGTGGAAGAATCATGCGGCAAGTGCGCTCCCTGCCGCATCGGCGGGTATCAGATGCTCCAGCTGCTGAACAAGATCTCCAGCGGCGAAGGCGAGCTAGCGGATCTTGACAAACTGAAAAGAATAGCTTATGCGATGCAGAAGGCTTCGCTTTGCGGGCTGGGGCAAACAGCGGCGAATCCGGTTTTGTCCACCCTAAAGTATTTTGAAGACGAGTACAAGGCTCACATTGTCGGCAAGAAATGCCCGGCCGGAAAGTGTAAATACCTGCTCATGTACAAGATAGCCGAGGATAAGTGCAAGCGTTGCGGCGTCTGCGTTAAGAACTGCCCGACGCAGGCCATCTCCGGAAACAGGGAAAAAGGATACGCGATTGACCAGGCGAAATGCATTAAATGCGGCAACTGCTCTGAAGTCTGCAAATTCGAAGCCGTAGGGAAGGAGTAAGCCATGTATAAAATGATAGAGGCCGTAATTAACGGCATAAAAGTAGAAGTAAAAGAAGGCACCACCATATTGGAAGCGGCAAAAAAGGTGCAGATAAAAATACCCACGCTCTGCAAGCATCAGGACCTGCCCCCTTCGGCCGCCTGCGGACTTTGTATCGTCAAGATAAAAGGCAGCAACAAGATGTTTCGGGCCTGCTGCACTCCGCTTGAAGAGAAAATGGAAATCATAACAAATGACCCCGATATTGTGGCTGTAAGGCGCACGGTTCTTGAGCTCATTCTCTCAAACCATCCGAATGACTGTCTTACCTGCGCCAGGAACAACAACTGCGAACTTCAGAAACTGGCTGCGGATTTCGGCATTAGCGAGGAGCATTTTAAGAAATTTCTCAGGCAGATACCTAAAGATTCATCCACAGGCGTTATTGAGCTGGAGCCGGAGAAATGCATTCTCTGCGGCAGGTGTATATATGTTTGCCAGCAAGACCAGGATGTGTGGGCGCTCTCGTTCCTGGAGAGGGGAATGGGGACCAGGATTTCTCCGGCGGGAGATATCAACCTTGGGGAATCGCCTTGCGTGAAATGCGGCCAGTGCTCGGCGCACTGCCCGACCGGCGCAATCGTTGAAAAGGATGACACGGAAAGGGTCTGGTCGGCGCTCCGCGATCCGGAGAAATACTGTGTTGTGCAGATAGCCCCTGCGGTAAGGGTTGCAATAGGCGAAGCGTTCGGCGTAACCGGCGCTAATTTCACCAATAAACTTTACTCGCTGTTCCGCAGGATGGGTTTCAAGGCAGTCTTTGACACCAACTTCGCGGCCGATGTCTGCATTATGGAAGAAGCAAGCGAGTTTGTTGAAAGGTTCGCTCACAAGAAGGGTCCGCTTCCTCTTATTACCAGCTGCTGCCCGGCCTGGGTGGATTTCATGGAAAAGTTCCATCCGGATATGATAGAACATTTTTCTTCCACTAAGTCGCCGCATGAGATACTCGGGACGCTTACCAAAACTTATTATGCAGAGAAGAACAACATAGACCCTAAAAAGATTTATGGCGTTTCTATTATGCCCTGCACGGCGAAAAAATATGAGATCACCAGGAGCAACGAAATGTTTGCCTCCGGACTTCAGGATATAGATGTTGTGATAACTACGAGAGAACTTGCGAGGATGATTAAGCAGTCCGGGATAGATTTTCTGAACCTTCCTGACGAAGAATGCGACCATATCCTTGGGGATTACACCGGGGCCGGTGTAATATTCGGCGCCACCGGTGGCGTCATGGAAGCCGCGCTCCGCACTGCGTATCACTTTGTGACCGGTAAAGAAGCGGAAAAAGTGGAGTTTAAAACGACACGAGGGCTTAAGGGAATAAAGGAGTCAGAGATAGATATTGCCGGAACAAAGGTTAAGATAGCCGTTGCTCACGGGCTCTCGCATGTTGAAGAAGTAATAAATAAAATCAGAGACGCGAAGAAGAAAGGCGAGGAATTGCCCTATCATTTCGTTGAAGTTATGGCTTGCCCCGGGGGATGTGTCGGCGGCGGCGGGCAGCCCTATATGGTCTGTGATGCTTTGAGAAAAGAAAGAGCCGCGGCTATATATCAGGATGACGATGACAGGGTTCTTCGCTGTTCTCACAAAAATCCGTATGTGAAGAGGCTTTACGCCGATTACATAGGAAAGCCGCTAAACGATAAGGCTCATAAACTTTTCCATACAGAATACAAGGCAATGCCGGTTTATAAAAGATAGTACGGGAAGATAATAATGAAGGGCGCCGGAATAGCGGCGCCCTTTTTTTTGTGCCCGTTTATCACAATAAAAAGCCTTTAATCCCGCTATACCGGATATGGTTAAATCAATAATGTGAAAGTATCACAATAAGCGAGGCAAATGCATTGCAGGTGAAAGAGGCTATATGTGAGAAGCATCAATAATGTGAATTATTGCGCATTATCGCTTGACTGAGCTTTTCGGTAAAGGTATAATTCTTTAGTCGCAAATTCTTCCGGAAAAGGCGCAAAAATGTCGGAGTCAAAGAGCTGCATCTTCAGGTTGTTCCGCTACAGAAGGTGTTTGAGAGATTTGAAGGAGCTCGGATATGTTAAAGTTTTCTCGGACAATCTCGGCGAAGCTTCCGGGGTCACGGCGGCTCAGGTCCGGAAAGATTTCTCGCTCTTCGGCATTACCGGCAACAAGAAGGGCGGATACATTATTGACGCGCTAATTGACAAGCTGAACTATATACTCGGGAAGGATGAAGTTCAAAAAGT
>CAIWWK010000074.1 GCA_903916325.1 Candidatus Firestoneibacteriota bacterium | reverse complement strand
TCAAACATATGTTTTGTGTCTGCGTCGTTCACCGCGATGATGGGATATTTAAGAACCCCGTCTTTTTCCATCGCCTTCAGCCTGATAACGCCGGTCGTGGTCTCTTCCGTTCCGCCGACTATTCCCTTTATGAGGTCCTTTCTTTTGGAATGAATAAGCGAAACAAGGTCTGCTCCGTCATCCATAGTCATTGCCGGCTTGGCGTCAAGCACAGCGTTTATGTGGCTGTAGTAGGTGCTGTTATCTTCGCCTTTAATGGCAAAAGTCGGTATTCCGTAATGCTCCACCAGCGCCGAGGCCACATCATCCTGCGTACTGAGCGGGTTTGATGCGCACAGCCAGACATCTGCGCCGCCCTCTTTCAAGGCGCGCGCAAGGTTCGCTGTTTCTGTTGTCACATGCAGGCATGCCGCAACCGTAATTCCTTTTAGAGGCTTCTCGCGTTTAAATCTCGCCTTGATGAGATTCAAAACAGGCATCTGCCTGTCCGCCCATTCAATCCTTAGCTTGCCGGTCGCGGCAAGCCCCGGATCTTTAACGTCGTGTTTTATCATATTCCCGCCTGTTTCTTAAGTTTTGCCGCCATATCCGTCTTTTCCCAGGTAAAGTACTCAAGCCCGCCTTTTTTCTCGTATTTCCGTCCAAAATGGCCATACGCAGCGGTCTTTGAGAATATAGGCTTGCGGAGTTTCAGGAAATTGATTATCGCTTTCGGCGTGAGGTCAAAGTTTTTGGTTATAATCTCGCCTATCTTGACCTCGCTTATCTTTGCCGAACCGAAGGTATTAACGAGCACTGAAACCGGTTCTGCCCTGCCAATAACGTAGGACAGCTGGACTTCGCACTCTGCGGCAAGGCCTGCGGCTACTATATTTTTTGCCACGTATCTCGCCATATATGTAGCTGACCTGTCTACCTTTGTGGGATCTTTGCCTGAGAAAGCGCCTCCGCCATGCCTGCCGCGGCCGCCGTAAGAATCAACTATAATCTTCCTGCCGGTAAGTCCTGTATCGCCGTGAGGACCGCCGATTTCAAATCTTCCGGTCTGATTGATGTAAATGCTCTTTGAGGAAAGCGACTTAAAAAATACCGGACCGAGGACCGGCTTGATTACTTTCTCGGTTATCTCTTTGCGGAGTTTTGCCTGGCTGACTTCCGGCGCGTGCTGCGCCGCGACTACAACCGCGTCCACTGCAACCGGCCTTGAATTTTCGTATTCTACCGAAACCTGAGTCTTGCCGTCAGGCCTTAAACCTTTTATTATGTTCTTCTTCCTTACTTCGGAGAGTCTGATGGCCAGCTTCTGCGCCAGCGAGATGGGAAGCGGCATTAACTCCGCCGTTTCATTGCTCGCGTAACCGAACATTATTCCCTGGTCGCCCGCGCCGCCGGTGTCAACACCCATGGCTATATCAGGAGACTGTTTGTGGAGCAGGTTATAAAACCTGAAAGTCTCGGCGTCAAAACCCATGTCGCCGCCCACATAACCGATATTCCTGATAACCTGCCTTACTATGCTTTCATAGTTTATTGCCTCTTTGCTCTTGTTGGTTATTTCTCCCGCGATTACGACCGTATCGGTCGTTACCAGCGTTTCGCAGGCAACCCTGGCCGTGCTGTCAAGCGCGAGGTTGGCGTCAAGCACCGCGTCCGATACCTGG
>CAIWWK010000073.1 GCA_903916325.1 Candidatus Firestoneibacteriota bacterium | reverse complement strand
TCGCTACTCTCCACATGCTTCAATCTGGCAAGAATGAAGACAATAAAGGGGTTTACCGGGCTGATAACCGGATTTAGAATGGCAACTTAGTCGGAAGAAACAAAAAACTGAAAGGATTCATACGAAATCGTATTTTTAAGCACAAAGCGGTCAATACCGGAGCTGCGGAAATTGATTACAACACAGGCTCGCGGTCGCTGCACTCCACGGGTTTGGTTTTTGTTTCGAATTTCAGATTTCGAATTTCGTGCTTATTTCGGGAGGCCCCTTGTTTCTACTCAAACGTTTTCTTCAATACATTTCCGCACTTTTTCTCTTCATCCTTTCTGTGTTCTCGGTGCTTCTCGGGTTTAACGAGAATGTGAACAAGACTGTCCGCTACTTTCTGGACAAGGCCTTCACACATATATATACCGACCTCGATGTAAGGATTATCGTTCTCACCGTTGCCACGATTTTTCTTCTGCTTTCGCTCGGGGCTATTGTTTCCGCCATTAAGTTCGGAAGGCGGGAGCAGACCCTGGGAATTAACAGCCCTTACGGGCGCGTTGGAGTCTCAGCCGGCGCGGTGGAAGATTACCTCGCCATGATGAAGAATGACATCAAAGGCGTGAAGAATATATTCCCCAAGGTATTTCTCAGGAAAGGGAAGGTAAAGGTCTACATGCGCGTATCCCTCTGGTCGGAGAATGCCATCGGGGATTCGGTAATAAACATCCAGAATGGCGCAAAGGAGTACCTTGAAGAGATCCTCGGGGTTGACCGTGTCGGTGAAATAAGGGTTTTTGTAGGCAAAATCATCCAAAAACGCTCCTCCGATAAAAAGTAGAAGGTCTATCGGTGGCATCGCCAATTATCGGTGTCATCAAACAAGCATTACAGCTTTTGTTGTGAATTAAATCACTTTCTTAGATATAGACAATAAGCATTAAAATGTTATAATTAAATACACAACAACAAGATTACAGGGATGAAGGGTTTGGATTACACTGATTGATTCATGATGGTATATCGGTGTCATCGTATCTTCTTTCATCGGTGGAATCATAAAAGTATTTTCTAGTTGAGTCTAACAGGAGGAAAACATGAAGAAGACAGCAATAGTTCTTGTGCTGGTGCTTCTCGCGGCCATCTTCTCCGGCTGCACGAAGAGCACCAACATGCTGGCCTGGGCGGCACCTTCCGGCTCAAGCAGCGTGGCGGCTTCAAAATCAAGCGGAAACGCGGCATTTGCGGCCGGCGATTATGCCGGAGCAATGGCGGCCTTCAACGCGGCGGTAGCGGCGTCAGGCGGCGTTGCGGGAAGCCCGGACAGCGAAGCAAGGTACGGCTATGTAAAAGCTTATTGCAAGAATGCGGGGCTTGACCTCGCGGCCTTCCTTAAGGCGTACTCCGGTTCAATGGCTCCCGGTTGGCAGGGCGCGCCGGGTGCACCGGGATTAGGTTCATATATGCTTATCAACAGCCAGAGTCTTCCTTTCGGGATGTCCGTCTCAGCGCTTGAGAATCTCGCGAACACCGTAATAGTCTACCTAAAGCCGATTGCCGACGGAAAATGCGACGGAGTCGTTCCTTCCGACGCGGCTGGCCTGAACATCAACCTCGCCTTCGCCTATATGCTTGACGGCATACTGGTGGTCGCTGATACAAACCAGGACGGAACTCTTGAGTACAACCTGGTAAGCGATACTACCGACCAGAAAATCAAACCTTGCGCAGTCAATGCAAGCAACATATGGATCAGCTGGACAGTAACTGTCCCGGCATCAAATAAAAACCGCGCGGTTGGCGATCTTGGGAATGCCATCAATTATCTCAATGTGGCCATCAGCAAGACCCCGAACGGCGCCGTGGGAACGATGTATCCCCAGGTGCTGGACGTTCTGAAGAAGATACAAACCGCAGTCCAAGGCGTATAAAAGGAGGCCTAAATGAAAAAATTACTCGCAATAGCATTGATTCTTGTATCAGCGGCCTCTTTTGCGGCCGTGAACGCGCCGTTCGCGAATAACACGCGGGCGCTCGGAATGGGCGGAGCTTACACCGCCATAGTTAACAACAGCGATTCAATGATGTGGAACCCCGCCGGAACGGCAAAGGGTTCGGATTTTCACATCGACCTGCTTGACCTAAACATCGAAACCGACCAGAAGACGGTTGATTTCCTCTCGTACTTCATCAACAACTCAAGCGTCTTCACGCAAACCATTACCACCTGGAGCTCCACGACCATAGCGACACTTTCCAACGCTAACATCAAACTGAATGTCTCGGATAAGTTCGCTATAACCGGAATCAACGGGTTCTTCGGCCTGGGGAATGTGGCGGTCGGCGCTTTTGCTATTGTTAACGCCAATGTTGCAACCAGCTACGATATACTGAACATCAACGCCGCGATAAACGGCAGCCTGGACCTGGTAGGCACCTTAAACATCAGCGGAATGATAGACTACGGCCTAAACGGGCTGTTTGATTCTATCCTTTCCGGAACCCGCCTCGGAGCGGGCGTCACAGGCAAGCTCATTAACAGGTGGCAGATTAATGAAGTCAGGTCGGCCTTTGATATCTCCGGGCTTGATCCCAAGACTATGCTCAACAAACTTTCCAACCCGGTGCAGGGCTACGGCTTTGACCTCGGCGTAAATCTCTATCTGCCGGCGATTGCTTCAACGGTTTCTTTCGTAGGCAAGGATCTCTTTGAGGCTATCGGCGCTTCACCGGTAAACTCTTCCTGGAACCTTGGCTATGGTCTAAAGATTGCCCAGGGCTTTGTAGCCGATGTGGATATTTATGATGTGCTAGGCACATCGACTTTTCTGAACAAACTGCACGCAGGCGCGGAAATTGATGTGCTTGCCGGCCTGCTAATAATCAGGGGCGGTATCTATCAGGGTTACCCGTCATTCGGCGCTGACCTCTTCGGGTTCCTGAAGTATGCCGACTACGGTGTTGAACTCGGTACCTATCCCGGTCAGCTTGAGAACAGGTACCACCGTCTCTCAATCTGTTTAGGGATATAGTAGGTAATCAGTAATTAGCAATTAGTAATTTGCAATCGCATTTAAAGGGGTGCTGTAGAACTACGGAGCGCGCCGTGAACCCGAGTTCCGGGCTTCACGGCAAGGCGAGTGGTTCACGGCTGAGATTAAACCCTCTGAACCTGTACGGGTAATGCCGTCGAAGGGAAAAGAATAGTGACTTTCTTTACGGCCGCAGCTCGCAAGGGTTGCGGCCGTATTTTTTTCAAGGGGCGGGAATGGACGAGAAGAAACTTTACCGGATGATAGACGTAAACGTTAACCGCGCGAGGGAAGGATGCCGCGTGGTTGAGGACATATTGCGTTTTTATTATAACGACAGGGCTCTGTCTTCCGCTTTAAAATCAATAAGGCACGCGCTTTCAAAGAGTTTCGACGCTTTCCTGCTTGTTGAGCACCGCGGCTCCGGCGACGATGTCGGAAGGCCGGCCGGTTACGACAGAAAAATAAAGAAGACTACTTTGAAGGGGCTGGCGCTCGCGAATCTCATACGCGCCCAGGAATCCGCGCGCGTGCTGGAAGAGTTCGCGAAACTCGCGGGAAAGAGAAGCTCACGATTCAAGGAGATCAGGTTTAAACTCTATGACCTCGAAAAAAGAATTCTTAAAAGAATTAAATAAAAGTCTCTATGTGATAATAGACCCGGATTTTTGCGGGGAAGACCCGGTCAAGATCGCCCTCGCGGCGCTAAAGGGAGGGGCAGGGATATTTCAGCTGAGATGCAAAGGGCGCCCTTACGGGAAAACCATTGAACTTGCCCGCCGGATGTCAGCGCTTTGCGCGAAACACGGCGCGTTCTTCATAATGAACGACAACCCGAAGATTGCCGCGAAGGTCCGGGCGGACGGCGTTCATCTCGGACAGGATGACATGCCCGCTTTAAAAGCAAGGAAGCTCTTTAGCGGCATCATAGGGGTTTCGGCCTATAACGATAAGGAGATACGGCAGGCAATTGCCGATAAGGTTGATTATTTCGGGTTTGGCCCGGTGTTCAAGACCTCAACAAAGAAAGGGCTTCCCCCGGTTAAAGGCCTGCTTCGCCTCGCCAGGGTTGCAAGAAAGTTCAAGGAACTGCCTGTTGTTGCCATCGGCGGGATAAACGAGAAAAATATTGCTAAGGTCTTCAAAGCGGGAGCGGCTTCCGCCTCGCTTATTACGGCGGTGTGTTCGGCGGGTAATCCGGAAGAGGCAACGAGAAGGCTAATGGGCAAAATTCGAAATTCGAAGCACGAAATTCGGAACAGGAGCTAATTAAGCACCAAATCTCAAGCACCAGGCACCACAGGAGCAAGCACCAAGCACCACAGGAGCAAGCACCAAATCTCAAGCACCAAGCACCAAATAAAAACCAAAAAGACAAAAAAACAAAGTAATTCAAAAGTTTTTTGACTATTTTATTTTTATTATTTTATTTGTGATTTGGTGCTTGTAATTTGTGATTTAGCCCCATGTGATTTGGTGCTTGTAATTTGTGATTTAGTCCTAGGTGATTTGGTGCTTGTGATTTAAACTTATGAGCTATAAGCGAAGCGAGAATTGTTTAACAGGAGAAAAGATGACGCAAATTGAAATCGCCCGCAAGGGTAAGTACTCGAAAGAGATGTTGAAGGTTGCAAAGGACGAGGGGGTTTCAAAGGAATACATTCGCAAGAACATTGCCGAGGGAAAGATTATTATAACCTCAAACATTAAGCACCGGCCGAAGAAGGTCGTAGGCATCGGCAAAGGCCTTTCAACTAAAGTGAATGTGAACATCGGGACTTCATCGGTCAGGCCAAATCTGGCACTTGAACTGAAAAAACTTGCCGTTGCCTTGAAGCACGGCGCTGACGCGGTAATGGATTTAAGCACGGGCGGAGACCTCGATAAGAACCGCAAGCTTGTTATCAAGGGTTCTGATATTGCCGTGGGAACCGTCCCGCTATATCAGGCAATGGTAAAGGTTGTAAGCCGCGGCGGATCGCTTCCCGATATCACGGGCGACGATATGATGGAAGCCGTCATCGCCCATATAAAAGACGGCGTAGATTTTGTCACGGTGCATTGCGGCGTAACCAGGGAGACCATCGAGAGGATGAAGCAGGAAGGGCGGATCGCCGGCATAGTCAGCAGAGGCGGTTCCTTCATTGCGGAATGGATGCACTTGACCGGCAAGCAGAACCCGCTGTACGAGAGATATGATGAACTTCTGGAGATAGCAAAGGCCTACGACTGCACCTTAAGTCTCGGCGATGGACTTCGTCCCGGCTGCGGCGCTGACGCGACCGACAGGGCTCAGGTTCACGAACTAATCACGCTCGGCGAACTTGCCGACAGGGCTGTCAAAGCAGGGGTTCAGGTGATGATAGAAGGTCCGGGCCACGTGCCGCTGAAACAGGTTGAAGCAAATATGCTCCTCCAGAAACGACTCTGCCACGAAGTGCCGTTCTATGTGCTTGGCCCTCTGGTCACCGATATTGCCCCGGGATACGACCATATCACCTCGGCTATCGGCGGTGCTATTGCAGGCGCGGCCGGAGCGGATTTCTTGTGTTATGTGACTCCGTCTGAGCACCTGCGCCTTCCGGATGTCGAAGATGTCAGGATGGGCACCATCGCGTCAAAGATAGCCGCCCATGTCGCGGATATCGCGAAAGGAGTTCCGGGCGCGGCTGAGCGAGACAGGAAGATGTCAGTTGCCAGAAAAGCGCTGGATTGGGAAGGGCAGGAGAAATACGCGCTTGACCCTTACATTATCAGAAAACTCAGGAAGGGCGGCAAAATTCTGGACGGCGCGTGCAGCATGTGCGGGAAGTATTGCGCGATGAAAAGGAAACCGTAAAATCAAAAGTTTGTAAGGTTATAAAGTTCATAAGGTTTGTAAGGTACATAGTTTGAAGTTCTTCATGCTAGAGATTGCATAGAAACACAACCGCCGTAAAAAAAATTGCTCAAGCCTATGGAGTGAATCGACCACGTCGATTCGCCCTGGTGTTTCGATGCACAACGGCTATGGAAAGTTGAGTGAAAATATATTCTAACAATCAAAGGCAGGCATATATTGGCTAATTTACAGAAGCTTGTTATTATCGGCGGCGGGGAAATACTCAAAGCCGAGACGCTGATTCTTGACCGGGAAACTGTCAAGCTTTCAGGAAAGAAGCATCCGAAATTGCTGGTTATTCCTACGGCCAGTTCCGACAGTGAAAATTACTGTGATGCAGTTAAGAAGTATTTTGGCGGGAAGCTCGGTTGCAGGATAGATTTGCTATTGTTGCTCAAACAAAGCCTCTCAAAGAAAGTCATAAAAGAGAAGATACTGGGTTCCGATATTATCTATGTTGGCGGCGGTAATACTTTGATGATGATGAACGTTTGGCGCAGGGCCGGCGTTGATAAGCTCCTGAAAGCCGCGTTCCGCAAAGGCATTGTCTTGTCCGGGGTTAGCGCCGGGTCTATCTGCTGGTTCTCTTTCGGCCTTTCTGACTCCAGGAGATTCAAGAACCCGAAAGCGGATTTTATCAGGGTCTCAGGCCTGGGCCTAATTGACGCGCTTCACAACCCGCATTATCATTCCGCAAATTATCAAAAAGAAAAAGACAGGCGTCCGGACTTAAGAAAAATGCTCAAGAAGTCGGGAGATGTCGGGATAGCGGTTGATGATCACTGTGCCATCAAGGTTCTCGGGGATAAATATCAGGTTATAGCCTCGCGCACGGGAGCAAACACCTATAAAGTATTCTGGAAGAACGGAAAGTATTTTGAAGAGCTGATTAGGAAGAAATCCGTATTTAGTCCGCTTAAAGGTTTGCTTTCGAAGTAGTTTTTGTCTTTACCTTATGAAACTCTGCGGCCTGAAGGCCGGAGTTTCTCTTTATAGGTGTGTTAATATTATTCATGCCGGATTCATCCTCACCCTAAAGGGTGAGGTTTTCTCCGGCATCTGAAAGATAAACCTTATGAACCTTATAACCTTATAAACTTCTATTGGTTTTGTTCAGACTTTAGCCTTACCTTATAAACCTTATGAACCTTATAACCTTATAAACTTTTATTTGTTTTTAACTTATTTATCCTATCTCTTAGTTTCGCCGCCTCCTCGTATTTCTCGGCTTCTATTAATCCATTGAGCTGTTCCTGAAGGCTTGTCAGTTGTTTAGAAATATCGTCATCATGCGGAGCTTCCGTCGTGCCCGCCCTTTCAAAAATATCGCTTGCCACAAGGATTGGCGCGCGCGCTCTAAGGGCAACCGCTATCGCGTCGCTTGGTCTGCAGTCAAGCTCTTTGGCGCCCGTTTCTGACCTTAAAGAAAGCACGGCGTAATAAGTGTTTTCCTTGAGGCTTACTATGGCGGCTTTTGTCACAATATAGCCGAGTTCTTCAATGGTATTTTTAAGCAGGTCGTGGGTTGCCGGCCTTGGAAGTTTCTGGTTATCCAGCTCCATTGCTATGGATTGGGCCTCAAAAGGGCCTATGTAGATGGGAAGCCACCTGTTGCTCGTGTCGTCCCTTATAATTACGGCAAAGCCCCTGCTCACAGGGTCTACAACCACTCCTTGTATTTTTACCGGAAGCAATTCGCTCATGTATTAGTATAACAAAAATGCGGTCTTATCGCAATTACGGGGTTGAATACGCATTGGAATTCTGCAATAATTTGCTATGAGAGAGAAAAGAACCTTACCGGGTTTATTCTTGGCAGTTTGTCTAACTGTTTTTCTTTTGACCTCGTCAGCAGTTTCCGCGTTCAAGATCCCAAAAGATATCAAGTCTGTCATTAATGTTGAATACGGAAAGGCAGGCGGGCAGTCTCTTTACCTTGATCTCTATTCTCCCAAGCCGAAACTCGAAGGAAAACTTCCCGTTATCGTAATTATTCACGGCGGCGGCTGGTACCAGGGTGACAAATCTCAGCATGCGGATGTTGCCTGTTACCTGGCGTCCTGCGGCTACGCGGTCGCCTCAATTAACTACAGATTCCTGACAGAAGCGCTTTTCCCCGCCTGCCTGAATGACTGTGTTTCAGCGGTCCTGTGGATAAAGGATAACGCTGATAAATACGGCTTTGACGCATCCCGGCTCGGGCTCTTCGGCGACTCCGCCGGAGGACATCTGGTTCTTATGACTGCTTTCGCGGGAGATAAGTTTTCCACAGACAAGCGGAGCATAAAGGATTCAGTGAAATGCGTCGTTGCCTGGTATCCCGTGAGCGATCTGACAACATTTTATTACGAAAAGAACAGGAAACTTCCCCCGGAACTGCTTGGAGGTTTTCCGCTTACTATGGCCGACGCTTACAAAGCGGCTTCGCCTACTTTCTATGTGTCAAAGGATATTCCGCCCTCGCTGGTCTTTCACGGCGAGGATGACGCTATAGTGCCCATAAAACAGACTGAAACCCTTGACGGCTTAATGAAGAAGGCAGGGGCGGATTTTACTTTTATAAGGGTCAGCAAGGCCGGGCACGGTTTCACTTCCGCGGCAAGCTCTCCGGCTTACGGTGCTATACTGAAAACCATGACGGATTTCTTTGATAAAAACCTGAAATGATTTCTTTAGTGAGGAAGGAAAAATGAAGAAAAGTCTGTGCTCTCTGGCGCTCCTGGCATCCTTGCTATCCGCTGCCTGTTTTTCCCAGGAGACCGCTCCGCCAATCCCGTCGCTCTCGCAGTGGGAAGAAAATATGAAATCCTACAGCCGCAAGTTTATGTCAACTCCGATCAACGGGAAGGCCAACGAGACACTGGTATGGTACTATGACGGTATAAAGGTTTATTACCAGATAGCGGAATATACAAATGACAAAAGCTGGCTGACCGGCGCAAAGACCTGCAGGGACTGGTACCGCGACAAATATATCTTTGGCAGGCCTTCCCACGTTGACGGCTGGAGGATGTTTCCGCACGGTTTAATGCTTGACTACCTGAAGACCGGCGATGATAACGACAAGAAAGCAGTTGAAATAATGGAAAAGAACGGCGCCTTCTCGGACAGGAGTATTGACTACGCTAAAACCTCCACCTATAACCTGAAGTCGGTAGAGCTTAGCAGGGAAGTCGCCTACAATATTAATGTCCATGTAGTCGCGCAGGCCCTTGGTGTCGCGAGTTTCAGCAAGCAGGATCCCTATATTGATATAGCGCTCGGACACATTAAAATCTGGAACGACTGGATGAAAAGCCACAGCGCTTCTTTCCCTTACCTTTCTGACGGCGGCAAGACAGGGTTTCAGCCGTTCATGGCAGGTCTGACCTGCGAGGCCCTGATACGTTATTATGAGAGCAAGGGCGCGGATCCGTATAAGAAAACGGAGATAATAGCCGCGATATCGGAACTGGCAACCCTGATGTGGGACGCTGCCTCTATCAAAGGACAGAATACATTATATTATGAGAGCAATAAGAAGACCCCGGCGCCGGACCTTAACCTGCTTATCTGCCCGCTTTACGGTTGGCTCTGGCACAGGACAGGGGATAAGAGTTTCATAGACAAAGGCGATGCGCTCTTTCAGGGCGGAATCGCGGGCGCTTATCTCTCCGGCGGAAAGCAATTCAGCCAGAACTACCGCTGGTCTTTCGATTATGTTAAATGGAGAAAGGAACCGGTTGATCTTGATGCCGGCGCGGCGGAGGCAGCGAAGGAAAGAAGAGCCGCAGAGCTGAAGCGCGCTACGGTGTTCCCTAACCCGTTTAAATCATCAAGCGGCATGAAGCTTTCTATAGATAACATTTTCCCTGAATGCGTTTTCACCTTGAGCGATGCATCGGGTAAGAAGGTCATTGAGCTCAATTCCGCGAAGAAAGCATATATTGAATGGGACGGAATGCTAGCGAAAGATTCACCTATACCGGCAGGAAGTTATTCATATGTGATAAAGACAAAAGACGGGTTGGAAAGGACGGGGAAGTTGGAGGTAAAAAAGTAAGGCAAGAGTTTGTAAGGTTTATAAAGTTTATAAGGTAATATCTAAGGCCTAACATTTTCGTGTTTAGACATGTTTTGATTTGTTTCCCGGGGCTTTGGTTTGATCTTGAGTCCACCTTATAAACCTTATGAACCTTATAACTTTACAAACTTTTATTTTAGTATTTTCTTGATAATGCGCATATTTTAATGTAATATTTCTTACAAACAAAGGGTTCTCAAAAGTAGTATAATATCTTTAAGAATCAGGGAGGTATTTATGAAGAAAAATTATGTTGTTTTCATGGCCGTTGTTGCGGCCGCTATACTTGCCGGCTGCGGCGGCAGTTCGTACATTCAGGATGGGAAGATCAAAGAGAACATTACTGAGCAGACTTTGAATGACAGGTTTGTTGAAGTCGTAGGCATCGGCAGGTCTGATCCGAACATTCCTGATATTACCGGCAGGCGCGCGGTCTCCAGGAACGCCGCTGTAGTTGACGCGCAGTACAGGCTCGTCAGCATAATCAAGGGCGTAAAGATTACCGGCGGAGTCACCATAGAGAAAGCGATGGAAACAGATTCCAAGATAAAGGCGACTGTTGACGACAGCGTACGCGGAGCGACCACGACCAAGACCGAGTGGACCGCGGATGACGGCTGTATGGTAACGATGAGGCTTGATAAAGAAGGCCTCGCGAAACAGCTCGGCGTCACGATAGACAAATAAACCAGGGAGTATCTTAAACCCCGCTCCTATACAAAGGGGGCGGGGTTGCGTTTTGTCAAAGCATTTTGATTACGCAGATTAGAAAAGTGATTACGTGGATTAATTCTTCGAGGTCAGCATGCGAAAACTTTTGATTATTTCGGCCGCGCTTTCTCTGCTCCTGTATGGGTGCGGCGGGTCCAGGCAGGAAGTCCGTATGAACGACATTCCCGCGCAGCCTGAAACCGAAAAATATGTTGAAGTTGATGCTGATGCAGAGGTTGTTCCTGTTCCCGAGAACCAGCTTGTAACCAGGCGGAACGGAGTTGACGCGGCAAAGAAGATGGCAGTTGAAAAAGCTGTTGGTGTCTATGTGACCGGCCAGCAGATGATCTCAAAATCCCTGCTGATTTCTGAGAAGATTTTCAGCAAGACGACAGGCTACATAAAGGACTATACGGTTACTTCGGAAGGAATGAACGGCCTTTTCTGGAAGACAGGCATTCACGCGAAAATACGCATGGGCGATATCAAGACTGACATTGACGCGCTCGACTTGCTGATAAAGACGACCGCCGGCAATCCCCGGGTAATGGTGGTTATAGGCGAAGTTGTTGACGGAGTTGCCCAGAATACCGGTTCTGCAGAAACCCTCATTTCAGGGACACTGCTGGACGCGGGCTACAAGCTCGTAGATCAGTCCCAGCTTGAGGAGATAAATGGAGAAGACGCGCTAAAGGCGGCTGCGGCTGGGGATGAAAAGGCTGCCGCTAAGATCGGCAAAAGATTTGGCGCTGACGTTGCGGTTATTGGAAAGATCACTGTCTCCACCAGGGCCATGGATATAGAACCCTATAAAGGCTGGATAAGCGGTATTGCCGAGTTGAATATCAAGGTAGTAAAGACAACCAACGGCGATGTCCTGATGGTATATTCAAAGACTGGTAATGTGCCTGATATAAGCAAGGAAGGAGCGGCAGCCTCAATATCAAAGCGGCTTTCATCGGGAGCCAGCAAGGAACTTGCCGCATCGATAGGCCCGAAGTTGGTGGAAAGCAATTTTATCAAGCTTATAGTTTCACCCCTGCCGGATCTGAACGCGCTTGAAAAGACGAAGAAATGGCTGAAGACCTTTGAGAGCTTGACTGATGTGGTTGTCAGGTCTTATGACGAGGGCACGGCAGAGTTTGAGGTAGAATTGGCCTACGGTTCCGCGCTTGATTTTGCCGCGAAACTGCAGACAGGAAAAGGCGTAAAGGTTACGGAAGCAGGCGGTCATTCAATTACTGCGGTACTGGAGAAATAATAGATGAGCGAGCCGAGAGAAGTCAGGCAGGTACATGAACTGCTCCGCAAGATGGAGGAGAACAGGAAGGTAGATCCGGATGAAGTCGCTTATTACCTTAAGAAAGCCGTGCTTAAAAAGGGGGCGAACGGGCTCTGGATAAAGAGGGAAGAGGACACCCGTAAAGATGAGGGTTCGCTTTCCGTAGTCAAAGTTGCTTACGAAAAAGAACTGGTTGCGGTCAGGGTAAATGCGAGGCCACGCGGAAGGAGATAAGATTTGGGGGTTTACCTGAAATATTTCAAAAGGGCGGCTTACTCAGCCGCCCTTTTTATTTCTATTTTCACATCTGCATATGCGGGGCGTACCGCCGAACTTCCGCTTGCATCGGCGGCAGGAAATGTTTACGGATGTTCAATATCGGCTGACGGCGCGGGTAATGTTTTTGCCGCCTGGACAGAAGATGGCGGTTCTGCCGTTCAGTCCGCCTTCGGAAAAGTATCAAGGAATTTTGGGAGAGACTGGGATAAAACGCTCTGCTTCTCGGGAGTCAAAAGCGTATCAGGCGGGCCCAAGACTGCCTGCAGGAACGGCATCTTTCACGCTGTTTGGACTGAGCTTGACTCTTCAGGCGTCATTCAGGCTTTTTATGCGAGAAACGCCGGTTCCGGTTGGTCTGACCCTGTCCGTCTCAGCAATAATGGCTGTATTGCCGGTTCCGCGCTCGTAGCGGCTGAAATTAGCGGAACGGTTCACGCGGCGTGGATGTCTTCCGCGGGCATCTGCGCGGTAAAAAGCTCAAACGGCGGTCTTCAATGGTCGGACTCCGCTGTTGTTGTTTCAAGCGCTCTGTCTGTTGAAAGCCTTTCCTCGGATTCAAGCGGCGCTTCGCTTTGCTGGCTCGCCGGGACCCCTGCCGCAGTATACCTTGCTCACTGTTCAAGCTCATGGAGCGTCGCTGCAGTTCAGAAGGTCTCTGAAAACCTATCTCCTGAAAAAGCTTCGCTGCCGGTTTTTGGAGCAGGCCTGACTGCCTGGCGACAGTCAGGAGGGGCCGGCGAGGATGTTCTGATAAGCAGCGGCAGTGTTTTGCTCAAACTTTCCTCGGGAGCAGGAAGCGTGAACCTCGTTCTTCCCTACATAGCTCAGGATGGTTCTGTTAATATTTTATGGCAGAGAAATCTATCAGGTGTCCCGTCATTCATTCTTTCTTCAAACAGGAATGGGGTCGGTTTTTCGCAGGAAACGAAGGAGTTCGAACTGTCAGGTATAACCTCAGCTTCAACCGCAGCGGAAGGAGGCCTGGTCTACCTGCTTATTTTACGGGCGGCTTGTTTATCCTTTCAACTGTTTGATAATGTCCCGCCGTCTATTCCTGTTCTTTCTTCCCCGACTCACAATCCGGCTTCAAGGTCCCAAAACAACTGCCCTGAGTTTTCCGCTGGTTCAAATGACGGAGGCTCTGCAGGCGCCGTGGCAGGATACGGTTTTTCTATAGACGATAACTCATCGTCTGAAGCCCCGCTCTATATTAACAGCCTTGACGGCAGGTTTTCCTGTAAGGGGTTGAACTCCCAGACCTGGTACTTTCACGCGAGGGCCTTTGACCTTGCCGGAAATTACAGCCAGACTTCGCATTACAAGGTAAGTATAGCTTCCACGCAGTTTCTGCCTGCGGAAGAATATTACATATATCCGAATCCCGTAAGGACATCTTTTCCTGCGTTTCGTTTCTTTTCTGCCGCGGGCGCTGAGGCGTTAATTGAAATATTTGATGACAGCGACAGGCTGCAATTGTCCGCAAGACGGCAGGCGCTGCAGGGAGTGAACACCTTCCTTGATATAGATATTTCAGGCCTCAGCAACGGGGTCTATATGAGCAGGCTTAAGCTTAACGACCCTGTTTCAGGTTCTAGTGCGGCTGTCGTAAAGAAGTTTATAGTAACGAGGTGAGAATGAAAATATTGGCGGTATTCCTTTTTTTGCAGAGCGCGCTTGCCGCTTCGCTTACAAGCGAAAGCTATTTGCTTTCTCCCGAGGCTGCTGTTTCTTTCTCTGTGAACGATATTGAGTTTTCCGGAGGGCTAATTTCAGGCCGGGGCGGCCGGGATTATCAGGGCGTACCGGTTTCCGTTTCGTATAGATTGAAGCAGGGATTCTTTAATACGATCCTTCCTGATATTTCAGAGCCACTTCCGCTAAGTTCTCTGGCTTCGTCGGCTGATTCTTCCGGGAATATAGTCATCGCCTGGAGCAGGGCTGGCGATTCCGAAAGCTGGATAGACGTTTACAGGGTTTACAGGTCTGCCGGTGAAGAAGGGATTTATAAAATAGCGGGAGAAACAGACGGCACATCGTTTACCGACTCAGCAGGGCTTATTTACGGGATTACATACTGCTATAAAGTCATACCGGTAGATGCAGGCGGCAACGCCTCTGCGGGAGAGGATCTTGTCTCCAAGGCGTTTTCAAAGAGCTTCGCAACCTCCGTCACAAGTCTTACGGCAGTGCCAACGCAGGGAGGGGGTGTAGCGCTCTTTTGGAGCGAACCCGCGGGCGCCGCCTTTTACAGGGTGTACCGCTCAAGCGTCCAGGGGGATAAAGGTTCCTCTATATTCGCAGACGGTTCCGTGCTTTCCGCGCCCTGTCTTGATTCTGTCTCCGGCGGATTATTAAACGGGACCAGGTATTATTACACAGTGCAATATGTAGACGGCTCCGGTAATGAACAGCAAAAAGGGAATAACCAGTCAAGCGCGCCCTGTGACTCTGACGCGCCTTCGGAGGCGAAACCGTTCTCCGACACGCACCCTTCGGGAGTGACGGTTGAGAATAGTTCGCCTGAGTTCCGCTGGAACGAGTCATTTGATCCGAATCTTACTTCCGGCGGCGCTTCAGGTATTAAAGGGTATAGGTGTTTTCTTGGCAGAACAAGCGGCATTAGTTATTCAACAAAATGGGAACTCGCGGAGTGTTTCAGAAAAGAATATTCAAATCTCGATGACGGCGATTGGTATTTCTATGTTTCTGCGGAAGATCTGGCCGGCAATTACAGGTCGCCGTCAGTTTGCAAAATAAGTATCCTTACCAAAGGCGAGATTTCAGGTAAACTGACGGGCAGTGACGGAATAGCTCCTTTGAGCTTCGTGAATATCGAGCTGCTGAAGGGAAGTGAACGGTTGGCTCTTCTCAGGACCGGCGCAGACGGCGCGTTCACCTTCAGCTCAATTCCCTTCGGTTCGTACTGCCTGAGGGTTTTGATCCCGGGTTCCGCTCCGTGGCTGACGGAAGAACTGTCAATCAGCAAAGATTCGCCTAGGGCTTCAAGGTCCGGCGCGGTCTCTTCCGTCCCAGTTATAGCCTGCGGCGATATCACCGCCTATCCCAATCCGGTTCGCGGCAGCAGTGTAACTTTTGTTTATCCTTCCGAGTCCGGTTCTAAAATTACCATAGATATTTTTGACCAGGCAGGGAGGCGTGTTCAATCAATCTCCGGTCTTCAGTCGTTTGGTCCGGTCGGAGAAACAACCTGCGGGACGGAGGAGCTGAAAAGCGGCGTCTATTTTTATGTCATCAGAAGCATCTCTTCATCGTCAATCAATAAAAAATTTGCGCCGAAGGCCTTCACGGTGGTGAAGAGATGAGGATACTTTTACTTGTAATGTTTCTGCCCGTCCTTCTTTCCGCCTATGCCATGCCTTTTCTCAAAGAGTCAGCCGGAGCAAGAGCCGAGTCGATGGGCGGAACTTCCGCCGCCGCTCCGGAAGGGGCTGACGCTGTCTTTTGTAATCCAGGAGCTATGCTTTTGTTCTCAGGGTGGAAGAACGCTGTCTCCTGTTCTTATGTGAGGCTTGATTATGACAGATCCGGAGGCTATGTTGCGGCTTTAGAGCGCTCAGAGGACCTCTCAACCGCTATCGGAGTCTTTTGGGCAGGGAGGTACAGCGGAGGCATCGAAGAGAGAGACGCGCTTGGAAATCCGGGTGCAATGCTCTCAATCTCAGCGGGTACTGCCGGGCTTTCCGGAGCCTTGCGTCTCGGGCCGGTAAAAGCAGGCATATCTCTGAAATATTATTACTCATCGCTCCCGGGAACAGGCGCAAAGGGCCTTGGGGCAGACCTCGGAGTATCCGCGGCGCCTTTTGGACCTTGTCTGGTTCTGGGGGTATCAGTAAAGGACTTGAGCCCGGGCCTTTACTGGGACACCGGGAGGGTTGACCCGTTGCCGTTTTCTGCCATAACCGGTTTGTGCTACAAAGCAATCCCTGATATACTTGAGTTTACCTGCGATCTTGAGTATCTGGGAGGACTCTCCGTCTCTTTCGGAGCGGAATATCTTATTGAAGAAGGTTTGTATTTTCGCGCAGGACTTTCAAAATACGGATCTGCCTTTGGCATTGGTATCAATGTACAGAATTACACCGTAGATTACGCGTTTTTGCCGGATAAAAACAGTTTCGGGGCGGAGCATACAATTTCTTTCACTTTCTTGTATTGAATCCTCCGTAAAGCCTTTTAGCGTCTGCCTTTTCCTAAAAACAATTGATTTTACAACCCATTTTGTAATATAATACTTTCTTGCAGCATAACGAAAGATATCATCTATGAAATTGAATCTTGTTTGATTACACCGATTAAAATATGCCGATGACACCGATGAATCTAAATGGTATATCGGTGACATCGTTGTTTTTATCGGTGTAATCAATATAAGAGCAATTGATATATGCTTAAACAGAGGATGCCATGGTTAAAAGAGAGATAAAAATAGGAATAATAGGATTTGGCACTGTCGGCGCTTCCGCTGTCCGCATAATGAGGGACAACGCTCACAAGGTTGAAACCCGCGCAGGCGCGAAGATCACCGTTAAATACATTGCTGACAAGGATATTACCACTGAAAGGAAAGTCAGCATAGACAAGAAGGTTCTCACTACTGACGCTATGAAGCTCATTAATGATCCGGAAATTGACATCATTGTTGAGCTTATCGGCGGGGTCGAGCCCGCGCACAAGTTCATTATTGAAGCTCTGAAAAAGGGCAAGCATGTGGTAACGGCAAACAAGGCAGTACTTGCCAAGTACTGGGAAGAGGTAATGGACACAGCGAAAGAGAACAATGTCGCTATCTACCTTGAAGCCAGCGTCGGTGCCGGAATTCCGGTCATTCAGTCACTGCATGACGGCCTCGCGGCTAACAATATTAAATCTATTTATGGAATAGTTAACGGTACTACAAACTACATGCTCACCCGCATGCTGGAAGACAAGAAAGATTACGCCGAGGTTCTTAAGGACGCTCAGAAACTCGGCTACGCGGAAGCAGACCCGTCTTATGATGTTGACGGGATGGACGCCGCAAACAAACTTGTGATTCTTTCATCCATCGCGTTTGACGCGGTTGTTGATCTCAAAGATGTTTATGTCGAGGGAATTTCAAATATCACCAGAAAGGATATGATTGAAGCGAAATCTCTCGGATATGTAATTAAATTGCTGGCTATTGCCAAAGATTGCGGTACTGGGCAGTACGATGTCAGAGTTCATCCTACGCTTATTCCGGCAGACCACCAGATGGCTTCCATTGATGATGTTTACAACGGCATCTTTATTGTCGGCGACGCTTCGGGTCCGATAATGCTTTACGGCCAGGGCGCGGGCGGGGATTCAGCCGCCTCGGCAGTTGTTTCCGATATAATTTACATCTGCAGAAACATAGTTAACGGAGTTGCCGGCAAAGTGCCGAGCGTGTTCTTCGAAAAAGGCGCCGACAAGGCGAAAATCAGGAATATTGACGAGATAGATTTCAGGTATTATCTGAAGTTTACTGCGTTGGATCAGCCCGGTGTGCTTGCCTCTATAGCCGCGGTTCTCGGCAAGAACGGTATCAGCATCTCCTCGGTTGTTCAGAGGGAGCAGGATGAAGGCAAGAAAGTCCCGGTTATTATTACAACGGATAAGGCAAGAGAGAAATCAATGAAGACAGCTATAGCGGAAATAGACGCTATGTCTACCGTTAAAGGCAAGACTTTGGTAATCAGGATCGAGAAGGGAGAGTAGTTTTGGATGCGCATCCGCTCTTCTGCGCATCTGCGCATCATTTTTTAAGGAGTATTATGCCTTACTTAGGTCTAATAAACAAGTACCGCAAATACCTGCCGGTCTCCGCCAAGACTCCGGTTGTGACTCTACACGAAGGCAATACGCCTCTAATTCATGCCTATAATCTTTCAAAGGCGATTCATCCGAACCTTGACTTATATCTGAAATTTGAAGGCATGAATCCTACCGGTTCCTTCAAGGACCGCGGAATGACAATGGCAATTTCTAAAGCAAAAGAATCCGGCTCCAAAGCAGTTATTTGCGCTTCAACGGGCAATACTTCTGCATCGGCTGCCGCCTACGCGGCTCGTGCCGGAATGCAGTGCATTGTTATTCTTCCCGCAGGCAAAATTGCCCTTGGCAAGCTCGTCCAGGCGCTGATGCATGGCGCCACCTGCCTTGCCATCAAGGGAAACTTTGACGACGCGTTGAATCTCGTAAAGGAAATCTCTGCGAAGTATCCGATAACGCTGGTCAATTCCATCAACCCGTTTCGCATAGAGGGACAGAAGACCGCCTCTTATGAAGTCTGCGAATATTTTACTCCGGATTTTCAGGCGATGCCGGTCGGCAACGCCGGAAACATCACGGCCTACTGGAAGGGTTATAAGGAATGTTTGTCTCACGGTTTCGCGAAACGGCTTCCTGTAATGCTCGGCTTTCAGGCTTCCGGTTCCGCGCCTATCGTTCGCGGCTACCCGATAGCAAAACCCGAGACCATAGCGACAGCTATCCGCATAGGCAATCCAGCGTCCTGGAAACAGGCAGTTGAGGCGAGGGATGAATCCAAAGGCCTGATAGATATGGTCACTGACGCCGAGATTATCAAGGCATACAAACTTGTGGCTGCCTGTGACGGCGTATTCTGCGAACCTGCTTCCGCGGCTTCCATCGCAGGTGTCATCAAACTTTCAAAGAAGGGCTACTTTAAGAAATTCAAGGGAAGCAAGAGAGCCAAGGTGGTCTGTATCCTTACAGGGCACGGGCTGAAAGATCCGGATAAGGCGATAGAGGTCTCGGCGAAATTAAATATGGTTAAACCGAAACTTAGTGAAATAATGAAATACGTGAAACTCTAAAAGTTTGTAAGGTTTATAAGGTTCATAAAGTTTATAAAGTAAAAGCAAAAACAAACCTTAAAATAGAACGTAACCAAGGGGCTTAGATGGGACTGGTGTTGGATAAAGCGCCATATATTTTAGAGATGATGCCGGGCGGCAGCTATGTTGTCACATCTATGGACTGGGTCATCAACTGGTCCAGAAAGTCATCGCTTTGGCCTCTGTCTTTCGGGCTTGCGTGCTGCGCCATTGAATGGATGGCCGATGTAGGTTCAAGGAATGACTTCGACCGTTTCGGCGTATTTCCGCGCCCGACCCCGAGACAGGCGGATCTTATATTTATTTCCGGAACTCTTACTAAAAAAATGGCCAGCAGGGTAAGGCGGCTCTATGAGCAGATGGCAGAGCCCAGGTATGTGATTTCAATGGGAAGCTGTGCCAACTCGGGCGGCCCTTTCTATGATTCCTATTCAGTCGTCAAGGGAGTGGACAAGGTTTTGCCCGTGGATGTTTACATTGCCGGTTGTCCGCCGCGCCCCGAAGCGGTTCTCCTTTCAATCCTTAAGCTTCAGGAAAAGATAATGACGGAGACCATTTCCGGGGCTGGAGACAAAAAGAGATAATGTAGTGATTACACCGATGGAGTCGCCGATGTCACCGACAGACCAACAAGGTGTATCGGTGTCATCAAGTTTTCAATCGGTGTCATCAAACAATGTACTTAAAGTATTTATGAGGCAAAATGAACGAGAAGGAATTGCTCGCTAAAATAATGGAAAAGTTTCCCGCGGTTCTTGAATCTAAGCCTGCCGCGGGCGCTCTGCCCGCATTCAATCTGACGATTGACGCCCCTGCATCTTCAATTGCCGAGATATGCGCCTGGCTGAAAACCGGCGGACTTAAGTTTGATTATCTGGCCTGCCTTTCCGGAGTTGACCTCAAAGACAAATTGCTGTTAATTTATCACCTTTATTCCATGGAATTTAAACACAAACTGATTCTAAAGACTGACCTCGACAGAACTAAACCGGAACTCTCTTCCGTTGCAACTGTCTGGCAGGCGGCAAACTGGCACGAGAGAGAAGCCTATGATATGTTCGGCATCAAGTTCACCGGGCATCCGTACCTTGAAAGAATACTCACCGCTGAGGGCTTTGAAGGCTACCCGCTCCTGAAAGACTTTATCGCAAAACCGGACCAATATGACTGATGAACTGAAAAATACAGGCTTCGAGGAGATGACCCTGAACATGGGGCCGCAGCACCCAAGTACTCACGGCGTGCTGCATCTCCTTTTGAAGATGGACGGAGAGGTTATAACGGATGCCCGCCCGGATATCGGGTATCTGCACAGAGGCATGGAAAAGATAGCCGAGAAGAGGACCTGGGGAGCTAACATCGCGCTTTCTGACAGGTGGGATTATATTGCCTCGATGTCAAACAACTTCGCGGCAGTCCTTGGCCCAGAGAAACTTATGAATATCGCCGTTCCGAAGAGGGCGGAGTACATCAGGGTTATTATGGCCGAGCTGAACAGGATAGCTAGCCACCTGATCTTCTTCGGAACCTACGGCATAGATATAGGAGCTTTCACGCCGTTCTTCTACGCGTTCCGCGAGAGAGAAATGATACTTGATCTTTTCGAGTCAGTCTGCGGAGCGCGTTTAACTTACAATTATTTCAGGATTGGCGGTGTCTCAGCTGACCTGCCGGAAGAATTTATTCCGGGAGTAAAGGCCTTCATAAAGTATTTCAGGCCGAAACTTAAGGAATATGACACCCTGCTGTCCACTAACCCTATATTTATGGATAGGACCGTCGGTGTCGGCGGTATCTCAAAAGAAGAAGCGATTGACTGGGCTATGTCCGGACCGAATATCAGGGCCTCGGGAGTTAACTTTGATATCCGCAAGGACGATACTTATTCCGTTTACAATGAATTTGATTTCAACATCCCGACCGGAAAGAACGGCGATTGCTGGGACCGTTATATGGTAAGGATGAACGAGATGAATGAATCCGCACGTATTATTGAACAGGCGGTTGAGAAACTCGAGCCGGGCGATATTATGGCAAAAGTTGCAAAGGTTATCAGACCTCCTGTCGGCGAGATATACACGCATGTCGAAGCGCCCAAGGGTGAGCTTGGAGTTTACTGCATCAGCGACGGTTCCACCATGCCTTACAGGTACAAGGTGAGAGGCCCGTCCTTTGTGAACCTTGCTATACTGCAAAAAATGTTAAAGGGGTTGAAAATCGCGGATGTCGTTGCGGTGCTGGGAAGTATTGATATTGTCTTGGGAGAGGTGGACAGGTGATTTACGCTTCGCAAAGCCTCGGAGATCTTTGGGAATGGGCGCTTAATCAGTTTGCCGTTTTTTGCGGCTGGCTCGGCATACCCGAAGTTATCCGTTATACGGTTGAAAAAGGCGCTTACGCAATAGGCCTGCTGGTTTTTATTTCGCTTACAGCGCTTGTCCTTATTTACATGGAGCGGAAGGTCAGCGCGCACATGCAGCTCCGCTACGGGCCAATGTGGACCGGCGGCTGGCACGGCTGGTCACAGACTATCGCCGATATGATAAAGCTTCTTCTCAAGGAAGATGTCATTCCCGATAAGGCAGACAGATGGGTTCACAGAATAGCTCCAATCGTTATTTTTGTGCCGTCGCTTATCGGTTTCCTTGTTATACCCTTCGACAAGTATCTCATCGGGGCCGACCTGAATGTCGGGATACTTATTATATTCGGTTTCTCATCCATCGCCGTTCTCAGTATATTCATGGGCGGCTGGGCTTCAAATAACAAATACACCCTGCTCGGAGGTCTTCGGTCCGCCGCGCAGATGATCAGCTACGAGCTTCCGCTGGTTCTTTCGGTGCTTGGCGTTATTATGACCGTCGGAAGTTTGAAGATGTCCGATATAGTTAACGCGCAGAAGGATGTCTGGTTCCTCTTTACCCCGAATTTCCTTGGCTTTATAATCTACATAATAGCAGGCACTGCAGAAGTTAACAGAACCCCGTTTGACATTCCCGAAGCGGAATCCGAACTGGTCTCCGGCTATAACACGGAGTATTCAGGCCTGAAGTACGGCTTTTTTATGCTCTCGGAGTTTACCAACACATTCATTATATCGGCCATTGCCGCTACCTTCTTTCTGGGCGGCTGGAATGGCCCTTCGTGGCTTCCGGGTATAGTCTCTTTCCTGGCGAAGACTTATCTGATTGTCTTCCTGCTTATGTGGTTCAGATGGACCTTCCCGAGGTTTAGAGTTGACCGCCTTATGGATTTTGGCTGGAAATTCCTGTTGCCGCTCTCATTTTTCAACATTCTGATGATAGCGGTGTGGATCCTGGTGACAAAATGATAAAAATATTCAAATATACCTGGGCAATACTCAAGGGCATGGCTATTACCTTTAAGTATTTCTTCATCAGGCCTGTTACCGTTCAGTACCCATTGGAAAAAGTGAAGATATCTCCGCGCTGGAGAGGCACTTTAAGACAGCTTAGGAACGATAAGGGCGAAGAAGCCTGCGACGGCTGCAGAATCTGCGAGAAGATTTGCCCGGTCAACTGCATCTCAATGGAAGTCTACAAGGACGAGAAGAAGAACAGAAGGTTCACAAGCAGCTACACCGTTAACTTCGGGCGCTGCATGTTCTGCGGTCTCTGCGTTGAAGCGTGTCCCAAGAAGTGCCTGGTGCACACACCGGATTTTGAATTCTGCACCTATGACCGCGAAAGCCTTATCCTTACCAAGGATAAGATATTAAGGTAGATTTTTTACCCCTATTTTTCGTATAATACTCAACTGATTGCTGTGAAACTGCTTTAGGTTGATTACACCGATGAAAAGATTTGATGACACAGATAAATCACGGTGGTCTATCGGTGTCATCAGTCTAAATCGGTGCAATCAAAATATTTTTTGCCTGTAAGTTGCAACGAATTGCCGGGATGGTGGAATTGGCAGACACGTGCGTTTAAGGGGCGCATGGTTCACGCCGTGCGGGTTCAAGTCCCGCT
>CAIWWK010000072.1 GCA_903916325.1 Candidatus Firestoneibacteriota bacterium | reverse complement strand
CCGACATACTTGAATCAAACGGCTCTTCTTCAATGGCCTCGGTATGCGGCGGCACGCTGGCTCTGATGGACGCGGGAGTTCCGATAAGTTCTCCGGTTGCCGGCATCTCTATCGGCCTTGTGCAGGAGAAAGGCAAGTTCACCACGATAACGGACATAGCCGGGCTTGAGGATCATTACGGCGATATGGACTTCAAAGTTGCCGGAACAAGCAAAGGCGTAACTGCGATACAGCTGGACATCAAGGTTGACGGAATTTCCTTGGAAGTGGTTGAGAGAGCGGTTAGCCAGTCTAAGACGGCAAGGACGCATATACTTTCCCTTATGAATCAGACTATACCGACACCCAGGGAAAAGCTTTCAGATTACGCGCCTCGCATAATCTCCTTCAGGATTAACCCTGAAAAGATCAAAGACGTAATAGGACCTTCAGGCAAGATTATCAAGCAGATAATAGCCGACTTCGGCGTCGAGATAAACATCGACAACGACGGAACCGTTAACATCGCTTCGGTGGATAATTCCGCCATAGAAAAGGCGGTCCAGAGGGTCAGGGATCTTACCCAGTCCGCGGAAGTAGGCAAGATTTACCACGGCAAGGTAAGAAAGATAGCCGAGTTCGGGGCTTTTGTTGAGATCTTCCCGGGCACCGACGGGCTCGTCCACATCTCGGAACTTTCGGAAACGAGGGTTAAGAGAGTAGAGGATGTGCTCAAGGAAGGCGAAGAACTTGATGTGAAATGCATCGGCGTGGACGAGAAAACAGGAAAGATAAGACTCTCCCGCAAAGAATTGCTTAAAGATCAGGGTGATGCAAAGTAAAGAAAAACTGAAGACGGGGCTGACGGTACTCTGTGAGGATATTCCTTACGTGAAGTCCGTCAGCCTCGGTCTTTTGATAAAGTCCGGTTCCCGCCACGAACACCTTTTAAACAACGGCATCTCTCATATGTTGGAACATATGTCCTTCAAAGGTACTTCTTCTCTCTCAGCCAGGAAGCTTGCCGAAGCGTTTGACCTGCTCGGCGCGTACCTGGATGCTTTCACCGGTAGGGAATATACCTGCTTTCTCTTCAGGATGACCTCCGACAAGCTCCAGCGGGTAATGGAACTGCTGTCCGACATGATACTTAATTCTGCTTTTGCCGAAGAGGAAATTGAGAAGGAAAAGAACGTAATCCTTGAAGAGATAAAAATGTACATGGACCAGCCGGATGATGTCGCGATGAATCTGTTTATGTCCGGGCTTTTCAACGGTCATTCCATAGGCAGGCCTATCCTCGGCAGTTCAACATCGGTCAGGTCTTTCGACCGTAAAGCGGTGACCGGCTACGGTCTGGAAAAATATGTTCCGGGAAACTCTATCCTCTGCGCTGCCGGCGACGTGGAAGCATCGAAGTTTTCGGCGATGGCTGGAGAATGTTTTTCCGGCTGGAAAGGCGGGTTTCAGGATTCCCCGCAGGAATCCCCCGCTTTTGATTTCCAAAGCATAACCGAGATCAAAGAGCTGGAGCAGACACATGTATTAATCGGCACCGAAGGACTTAAGTTTTCCGACAGCCGTTATTACGCGCTGGCTTTGCTAAATGATATTTTGGGCGGATCGGTCAGTTCCCGGCTTTTCCAGGAAGTCCGTGAAAAGAGGGGCCTGGCGTATTCTATCCAGTCTTTCAGCGAGAGTTACGCGGAAACCGGCGTTTTCGCGGTTTACGCGGGGACTAATCCGGACAAGAGGAAGGAACTCGTTGAGGTAGTGCTCTCGGAAATAGATAAATTAAAACTGGGAGGACCGGACGATAAAGAGCTCTTAAGGGCCAAGGAACAGGCGAAATCAGGGCTGATTCTCGGTTTGGAAAGTACCAGCAACAGAATGACCAGGATGCTCAGGCAAGAACATTATTTCGGACGTTTTACCGGACTTGAAAAGACGGTTGAAAGCATTGAGAAGGTAAGCCGCGAGGACATTTCAACGCTTGCGCGCGCGCTTTTCGCGGAAGGCAGGGTAAAGACTGTGGTCTACGGGCCGCAGAGCAGTTCTTGAAAAGGTAATTATAGTTATTGTATAATTAGATGAACGACTGGTAACGGTCTGTTATTGGGAGAGCTGAATTGCCCGAACTTAGGAAGGATACGGTTTCAAACAGATGGGTAATAATTGCCACTGATCGGGTGAGAAGGCCAAATGACTATTTCGGCCCGGTTGCCGAAAAGAAGCACGGCGCTTTCTGTCCTTTTGATTACGGGAATGAAGATAAAACTCCCCCGGAGATATTCGCGTACAGGGATCACCATACCGCGCCCAACACTCCCGGCTG
Source organism: Candidatus Firestoneibacteriota bacterium (assembly GCA_903916325.1). Classification (GTDB taxonomy): domain Bacteria; phylum Oederibacteriota; class D2-FULL-39-29; order D2-FULL-39-29; family CAIOVX01; genus CAIOVX01. Next base: position 26,508 of record CAIWWK010000072.1, on the reverse strand, counting down.
GCAGATAAGGGTCATCCCGAATAAATTCCCTGTCCTTCGTGTTGAAGGTGAACTGAACCGCCGAGGAGAAGGGATGTATGATGTAATGGACGGCGTAGGCGCTCACGAAGTCATTATTGAGACACCAGAGCATGATAAAAGTCTTGCCGACCTGGAACCCTCGCAGGTTGAAAAGGTCATCTGGACTTACAGGACGCGCGGGTTGGACCTGAAAAACGATATACGCTTTGAATATGTGCTGCTCTTCAAAAATCAAGGGGAAGCCGCGGGGGCCACGATGGACCACTCGCATTCCCAGCTAATCGCAACACCCATTGTTCCGAAGAGAGTGCAGGAAGAGATACAGGGCGCCAAGGCCTATTATGATTATAAAGAGCGTTGTGTTTTTTGTGATATGATACGGCAGGAGATAAAAGACAAGGTGAGGGTGGTTACGGAGACCAGGGATTTCATATCTTTTGAGCCTTTTGCTCCGAGGTTCCCCTTTGAAACCTGGATATTGCCCAAAAAACATTCCCCCGAATTCCTCAATATCACAAAAGAAGAATCCCAGGATCTCGCGAAAATCCTGAAGGAAACATTGCTTAAGATAAAGAAAGCCTTGAATGATCCCCCTTTCAATTATATAATCCATACAGCGCCTCTGCGCAAAGTGGAGGCCTTGTACACGCACTGGCACCTTGAAATAATGCCGAAACTTACTAAAGTCGCCGGTTTCGAATGGGGTTCGGGTTTTTACATAAATCCAACTCCGCCGGAGGACGCGGCAAAATACCTTCAGGATATGGATGTCCAGTGACGCAGCGGGGGCAGGCAGCTGCAGAATATGTGCTGACGGTTGCCCTTGTAGTTGTTCTCTTTTGCGGGGTATCATTCGGTCTGAGGGCTGCTCTGGCCGGGTTGTTTGGAACTGTTTCAGGAGTTATTTCATCGCCGTTGCCTTGAAGGAAATCAAATAAGGATTGTTTGAATTAATGGAGGGTACAAAAATGAAAAGAGTGCTTCTGTTTGTTGCTGCAGCCGCGATGATTTTTGCGGCAGGAACTGCCCAGGCGGCCAAGAAACTTCCGCCCAAGGTGATAGTAGGTTTTGAGACAGATCAGGAATTCAAAGATATCTACAAGGAGAACAACGGAAACAGGGATTATCCTGTAGAAAAGGTAACAGAGAATGTGACACAGGGCAAGTTCGCCTGCAAGCTCACTTTTCCCAATGACGGAGACTGGCCCGGGCTCCATTTCGTAAAGTTCGACGGCAACTGGGAAGGCTATGACGTGTTGAAAGTTGATGTATTCAACCCCAGCACGGAAATAGTCGCGCTTAACATGAGCCTTTGCGACAAGGATTCAGGTATCACCAAAGAGGCCTATTTCGGTGAATACAACAAAAGATACAACGCTTCAGCCATCCTGAAACCCGGCAAGAATACGGTAGAGTTTGAACTTGGCGGCGTAACGGTGGAAGATAAATCCAGGCAAATCAAGCTTGGCGATGTTAAAAGGTTCGCGCTGTTTGTAAGCTCCAGGCCCAAGGATTTCACGATATTCCTTGATAATGTCAGGGTTGAACAGAGCGAAGAACAGTAATACCACAAACATTTATCAGCGAGAGGCGCGGTACTATACCGCGCCTCTTTTTTTTGCGCGAAAGAGGGTGGCAGAATGAAGATTTATAGGTTAAAATGTTCTAACGGCAGGAAAATAGGTCATGCCGCTGAGGGGGCATTTATGAAGAATATATTGCAATGGATTATTGCCGCTATTTTTGCAATCCCGATTGCGTTGACTGCTGCTGATTCTAAACCGCTGACGCTGTTTAGTTTTGAGAAACCTGAGGATCTGCAAAGTCTTCAAGTTGACGGCGGAATGAAAGAAAGCATAAAGACGGAGCTTTCTTCGGAAAACTGCACCGCCGGCAAGAATTGCCTAAAGGTAACTTTTCCGGATGACAGCTGGGCAGAAGTTCTCTTTGTCAAATTCAACGCCGACTGGTCCGCTTACAATGCCTTAAAAATAGACGTTTTCAATCCAGCGGCGACTATGGTAGGGGTTCTGTTTCAGGGAGCAGATGCTGACGCGGGATTCGCCAAGGATGCTCCCTTTGGCGACAGGGATAAACGCGTAAGTTCCGGCGGCACGCTAAGGCCGGGAAAAAATACTCTTGTTTTCCCGCTAAAATATGACAAACCTTTTGATCTCAAGAATGTCAAGATGTGGTCGCTTTCAAATATAGCCAGGCCCAAAGGGCTGGCGCTTTATATTGATAACATCCGCCTTGAGAACGTAAAACCCGAAGACCTCGAATAATTACCAGTATGAAAAGAAGGACAGAGATACTCTGTCCTTCTTTGTTTTCCGGCTTCAGCCTTCTGTCCACTGTCATCAGTCCACGGATCTTGGGCATCCGCCCTTCCGCGCCTCCGCGCCTCAATATTAGAGAGTCACCGCCTGTTTCCTGTCCGCCGCTTCATACCCTTTCAACACCACTTCCAGCGCCACTCTTGCGTCTTCTCCGCTTATAGGAACCTGTGTATTGTTAAGAACAGCGTCCGAGAAGAGTTCGAAAAATCTCTTTCTAAGGTAGGAACCCTGTTCGTCCGGAGTTTCAAGCGCCACCGTATTCCATTCATTTGCTTTGAGACCGTCCCTGTTTTTAGTGACAAAGACTTTAAGCGGGTTTGTCAGCATTATCTGCCCCTCGGTTCCCGCTATCCTGTGAACATTCTCAAATTTTCCGGGGAGCATCGAGCTTGACTGCACCACTCCGGTGGCCCCGCCTTTGAAACGGATAAGAATAGTCATAAGGTCTTCGACCTCTACTTTGGTCGCGTAGGTGTCATACTCGGCCGACACGCGTTCCGCTTTGAGCCCGGTCATATAATAGAAGAAATCAATGTAGTGGCTGCAGTTCATGAGCATTGCGCCGCCGCCTGCTTTTGCTTTACTGGCCCGCCAGTCGGTTGTTACGACTTTATCCCAGCCCATGGTCCAGTAGGATTCCGGTTTCAAGGACATATCCTGAATGTGTAGATAAACAAGCCGGCCTAAAACTCCATTCTCTATTATTTCTTTTGCCTTCTGAACCTGCGGCAAGTACCGGTTTACATAGGGAACTGCGAGCTTAACTCCGGCATCCTTGCAGGTCTTTATTATTTCGTCGGCGTCTGCCAGTGACGTGGCGATAGGCTTTTCCATGACGACATGTTTTCCGGCTTTTGCGCATTCCAGCGCGACGGGCTTATGAAGGAAATGAGGAAGGCAGACAATCACGGCATCCACTTCATGGTCCTTGCAGACTCCGGCAACATCGCGGTAGGTTTTACAGTTGTGGGCTTTGCCGAATTTGTCGGCGTAATCCTTGTTCACATCCATACAGGCGCTTACAACCGAGTTTTCCGTCCTTGCTATGCCTTTTGCCTGCCAGTAGGCAATTTCACCGCAGCCTATTATTGCGTATCTCAGCTTGTTCATATTGCCTCCAAAATTAGTACCTAATTATACTACAAGCCCGATTGTTTTTTAAATAAATAATATCTGAACACAGGGGTAACCGCGAAAATATTGCCGCCAGGCAGAAAAATACGGGAGCAAATATCATATGTGATTTGCCTCAAGTCACATGTGCAGTGAACGCCTGAAATGTTGGAAATCGGCAAAAAATCAATATTTACAGCCGGAGCGCATGGGTTATTATTAAGTGCTTTTTTAGGAGGCGCTATGATTCGCAATAAAGAAAGAGGACAGTCCATGACCGAATATGTGCTGATAATTGCCCTGATTGTCGGCGTGATCTTCGCGGCTTTTCAAATATTCGGCCCGCAGCTGCAGGGCGCGCTCACGGCGATAGGCATGAAAATAGCCGGCGCCGCCGCGAAATAATGGCGGGACGGAAAGGAAAAGGCCAGGCCGCCGTTGAATCCGTGCTGGTTATTCCGGTGCTTGCAATGATCTTCTTGTGCATATTGCAGACGGGAATCTTCTTCCTTACGTATTACGTTGTGAATTATGCCTCCTATTGCGGCGCGAGGGCCGCGATTGTGCATTGCCGTTTGCCCGGCAATCCCTCTCTTTCGGCGAAGTCTGCGGTCTTTGTTGTTCTATCGGCCATGGGCAAAGATCTCAATCCTGCCGTAGCAGCCGGCTTTACGCGCTGCCTTATCCTGGGCGGAGAATATGAGGTTACCGTTACCTATCCCTGCAGGTCAATCGTTCCCATCTTCGGCGGGCTCCTTAATTACCTTCCGGTCACGGCATCTACACGGTTGCCTGTCGCGTTATGAAAAACAGGGGTCAGGCCTACGTTTCGTTCATTCTGCTTCTCCCTGCCGTGTTTCTTGCGCTTGCTCTTGTCATAGGAGGAGGCCGGCTTGTGTATCTGAGAATGCGGCTTCAAAATGCGGCTGACGGCGCTGCCTATTCCGCGGCTCTCTGGCAGTCCCGCGGGTTAAATTGCATAGCCGATTTGAACTGGGCTTTGCTCGCGGCTGAAGGAAGCGAAGCCGCAACGCTAAATTGGGATTTTAAGGTAACGCGCGCCGTTTCGGAGGCGCAGAGCGCCGCGATGAGAGCCTTCCCCGGCGTTTCCGCGCTGGCGATGTATGACAATTTTAGCAAGAACAACGGCGGGGGAAAGTGCCTGCCGCTTTTAGCCGGGTTAAAGGACGCGAGGATGTTTTCTTTGAGACTGAGGACAAAAGACAAACTGCTGTTTGTCGAAAGGGATACTCCGGCTTTCTGGCTAAAACAGGAGGAAAGCGGTCCGGTTATCCGCGTGGTCTGCGTAAATCCGCCCGAAGAATTTCCACTTTCGGGAATTCTTGGCAGGTCGATACCTGAGCTGTGGGCGGTTGCCGCAGCGCTTCCGGCCCTGGAAGGCGACGCTGACACAAGCGTGTCGCTCTTCGGCGATCTATGGATTCCAAAATACTATCCGCGGCTTACGCCTGTTAATGTTAAGGTGCCAATCCTTAATCTGGCGGTGTTTCATTGAAAAGAAAAGGCTCCGCGCTTGTGGAGTTCGTGCTCTGCGTGCCGGTCCTTCTGGTTATCTGGCTCGCATTGTTTCGCATAGGGGCGGTTTATGCCGTAAAGCAGCGCCTCTGTCTTGGCGCGAGGTATGCGGCGTGGACTGACGGTGGTATTTCGGCTGACCCGGCTGCGCAGGCCCGTCTGAGCTCGGCCTGCGCGTCTCAATTCATTGACCCTGCGAAACTTGCCGCGGCAGGAAAGCTTCAAAGCTTGAAGCTCTATTTCCTGAGCAATGAAAACACGGTTGAACTTTCCTATCCGGTAGAACTTCCCGTGACAGGTGTTTTTGCGGTATACGAATGTTTTACTCTCGCCGGTAATTCCTGGCGGTTTGGCGATATATCCGGAAGGAAGTCCTATTACGAGGACAAGCTAAGGCGCGGCGATACGGATTTTCGAAATTGGAGGGGAGCCGGTGATGAAGAAAAGTATGATCTTTGCGGCTATAATTAGCGCCGCGTTTTTTACCTTTCCCTGCCGGGTTTTTCCTGTTGTTTATGAAGAATCCGCATCCTCTATAAAAAGGATTGCTTTGCTTGAACTCAAAATCAACGGCTGCCCTGCTCAGGGATATGTTTTTGCCTTGAAAGGCGCTTCTGTCAATTTAGAGCGCAGCTTTCTGGCTTTTAACGCCGCAGACGAATATATATTTCAAGAGAGAAAGGAATGCTTTATGCTTTTCTGCAAAGGGTCTGTCAGGCGGCTGGGCTTGCTGATGAGGAATGAATATGGAGCTACGGCTGTCTGTCTGGACAGCCCTGGAAATATCTCCGGGCAGGCGGACGCTCCGCTTCCGTCTGAAACCGGAGGATTGGAGCCTCCGCCTGGCGCTAAATGTATTCTTAGTTTGCAGCCCGGGTCAGGAAAAAACGGGACTCTTCAGGTTATTTACTCTGCCGAAAACGGAATTACTCCGCTTCTTGAGCATTTCAATTCACAATTCCGCGCGAACGGCTGGACTGTTTCATGGAGCAGGCATGCGGGACTTGAGCAGGGTTCAATTATAGGTTCCCGTGGAGCCGAATGGTGTTTTGTGTCGTTTTCTCCGGGAATCTGCGTCTTTTCATACGGCCGGGAGGGGAGGCAAAATGAAAAATAAGAAGTTAATGCTGGCAATCGGCTTGGGTATCGCGGCTTTTGTCATTTTTTTTGTCTATTTCAAAGTTAAAGAGAATACTCTGCTGTCAAAGGCGGCTCTGAACAGGGTGATTGTCTCGGCTAAATACATAGCTCCGGGCGCTTTTATAACTGCTGACATGCTTAGGGAGGTCGAGTTTCCTGAGATGTATGTTCAGCCAGGGGCCATCAGGAAAAAGGAAAATGCTGTCGGCTATCTTGCAGCCGCGCCAATCTCTGAGAACGAGCAGATTATGGCTAATAAACTGACAAAAGTCGCCGATAAACTTTCGGAAATAGTTCCTATAGGGCTGCGAGCGGTCTCGATAGCGGTAGATGAATCCGCCGGGGTTGACGGTATGGCGAAACCGGGGGATTACGTTGATGTCGTCGGCGCGTTTGAGGACGCAGGCAGCCGGGGCGTTTTTTCGGCCACGGTCATACAATATTGCCAGCTTATAGCCTTTAACGGTGATTTCTCCGGAAGCTGCAAGAAAGAGACTGGCTTGCCGTTTGGTCCGCTTGGGCGCTCAAACGCGACTCTGCTTGTAGAGCCGTCTGACGCGGAAGTTCTTGCTTTTGCGGAGAACAAAGGGAGGCTCCGTTTGTCTCTCCGGAATCCAGGGGACTCGAAATACTCCCAGCTGAAAACGACAAATTTTTCAAATTTGCTCAGGAATACGGTCAAAGAAAATACAAAAACGCAGGAAGGGCCGTCTCTTGAAATAATCCGCGGAGTTGACGGGGAGAGGGTGAGGCTAAAATGAAAAGAACAGTTCTGTGTCTGTTGTTTCTGCCGTTCTTTTGCGCCGCTGAAGATCGGATCCAGCTGACAATAGGAGAGTCAAAAATAATAAATGTGGATTCTCCTCGAAAGGTTGCGGTCGGAGATCCGAAAGTGGCCGATATAAAGGCGGTATCCGAAAAGGAACTGCTGTTAATCGGAAAATCCGGAGGGAATACAACCCTGATAGTCTGGGATAAAGACAGCGGGCAGGTTACGAGCCAGGTGATAGTTCTTCCTTCCGACCTTGAAAAACAGATGGTAGAGATCAACGTGCAGGTGCTGGAGATAAAGAAGAGTAATGTCTCTGACCTTGGGATAAACTGGGCTGATACCGTAAGAGCTTTGGATATAGCCGAAGGCAGCATAGCCCCGCTCTTTCAGGTAGGAGACCTTGGGCGGCTGGAAAAAATTGAATTTAAGCTAAACTCGCTGTTGAAGAACGGTTATGCCAGGATACTTGCGAAGCCCAGGCTCCTCGCCATCAGCGGTTCAAAAGCCTCATTTCTTTCCGGCGGGCAGATACCGGTGCTCTATCAGGATCAATCCAGGCTGACCGTTGACTGGAAGGATTACGGCGTAAAGCTTGATATAAAACCAACTGTTGATCTTGCGGATAACATTAATTGCGAATTGAGAGTTGAGGCCAGCAATATTGACTCTTCCAACGGAGCGAACTATAACGGCAATATCATCCCGGCCATTAAGACCAGATGGGCCAACACTTCCATATATGTAAAGAAAGGCGGGACGCTGGTTATAGGAGGGCTGCTTCAAACTGAGGAAACAAAACGGGAAGAGGGTATACCTCTTTTGTCGGACCTCCCTCTGCTCGGCCTCCTGTTTAAATACTCCCACATCGAAAAAATGGACTCCGAACTGGTCATCTTCGTGACCCCTTCCCTGATAGGCAAATAAACAAAACAAAGGGGACAGAGCCTAATTATTTTATTGCGGAGCCTATATGCCTAGAGTAGCAAGAATAATTGAAATTGGATCCCCACATCATATAACGCAGAGAGGAAACTATCGCCAGAAAATATTTGAAAAGAAGAAGGACTACTATAAGTATCTGCGATGGCTAAAAGAATACTCGGATGAATATGGCATGAAAATTATTAGTTATTGCTTGATGAGCAATCATGTTCATTTTATAGCTGTTCCTGAAAAGAAAAACTCGTTTGCCTTGGCGCTAAACTTGACGCATATGAGATATGCTCAGTACAAGAATAAGGAACATAATGTTTGCGGGCATCTTTGGCAAGGAAGATTTTACTCGAGCATTTTAGACGATGAGCATCTTGTAAATGCCGTTAGATATGTTGAAAGGAATCCGGTACGAGCCGGAATAGTCGAAAAAGCATGGAACTACGAGTGGTCAAGCGCGAAAAAAAGAGTAAACAATGAAACCTCAGATATTAATCTGCACACGAGCGAGTTCATAGAGAAAAGCATTAAAGGTAAATGGATGGAGTACCTGGATGAGAACGATGAAGAAGCATATATGGAAGAATTGCGGCGCAGAACCTTAATGGGCCGTCCTTTTGTTGAAATTGAAGTATTGCGCGGTTTAGAAAAAAAATACAACTTGAGACTTGAGGCATTGCCTTGTGGCCGTCCAAGAAAACTGCCTAAAAACTAGGCTCTGTCCCCATTGTTTGCTTTCGTTGACAAGCATGGCGCGCGGCTGTATAATCTGAGAGTTAGGGCGAAAAAAGGGAGCAAGATGGATAAGCTTGTCAATATTATAGAAAGGCGGCACATGACCCGCATTGTCGCGTTCGGCTCATCCAATACCGAACTCGGCTATCACTGTGAAGGCCATTTCAACTGGTTCAACTGGCTTGAGGTCGGTCTGGCGGCGCATGTCGGAAGAAAGATGACCTGTATAAACACCGGTGTGTCAGGCAATATCTGCGCTCAGCTGCTGGAAAGGTTTGACAGGGACTGCGCGCTTTTCAAACCTAACATTGTGATAGTTACCATAGGCGGGAATGACTCAAACCCGGACCGCGGTATTACCCGGGAGATGTTCCGCGAGGACCTGGAAACGCTGGCCGGAAAAGTTGACTGCCTTGATGATGCTGTGCTGGTCCTGCAGACTTATTACACGTTTGACGCGGAGAAGTTTTCCGCGAAAGAACGGGGGTGGGCTGAAAGTTTCCCGGCCTACATGCAGGTGGTCCGTGAAACCGCGTCGGCAGGCGGCTATACTCTCATCGATCATCAGAAAAGATGGGAGCTGCTCCGGAAGAACGACGCCGTGCTGTACCGCGGCCTGATGCGCGACCCGAAGCACTTGAAGCCGCTCGGCAATATGGTCATGGGCCTGGATACTCTCAGGGCTTTCGGAGCGGGGCTTTACGGAGAGCTTCCCTCGCAGTGCGCGGAAGGGCTTAAGATCCAGGGGATTATGGATAAACTAGAAACAGAGGGGCGTAAATGAAAAAGATAGGCTGGCAGTTAAAGTTCGCGGTGGTGCTGCTTTTTCTCTCGCTTGCGTTTTATGTGCTGGATTACGCCATCTTTGACCGTCACCAGGACCTGGTCTTTTATTTTATCAGCAATGTGGCTTTCCTCTTCATAGATGTCCTCATAGTGATGCTTATACTTCACAGCCTGCTCATCTACAGGGAAAAGCAGGCCATGCTCAATAAACTGAACATGGTGGTCGGCACCTTCTTCAGCGAGGCCGGCGTTGAACTTATAAAAACCTGCATAGGCGTTGACGCGGGCCTGCCCGGCCTTGCCGCCAAACTTAAAATAACCGCCGAGTGGAAAGAGAAAGATTTTCTCGCGGCGCAGAAGCACCTTGAGAGCACGGATTTTAGGGCGGATGCTTCAAAACTCAATCTTCAGGAACTAAAAAATTATCTTATTGGAAGGCGCTCTTTCATGCTGGGATTGCTTGAGAACCCGAACCTGCTCGAACATGAGTCCTTCACGGACCTGCTCTGGGCGGTTTTCCATTTGACCGACGAACTGGCGCACAGGAAGAATGTCTCGGTCCTGAATCCACCGGACATAAAGCACATCTCGGGGGATATGAACAGGGCCTACAGGCTGCTCGCTATCCACTGGGTAGGCTACATGAAGCACTTAAAACAGGATTATCCTTATCTTTTCTCGCTGGCAGTCAGGACAAACCCTTTTGACCCCAACGCCTCGATAGAGGTTAAATAGAAGGCTCTTTAGCGGGAATCCATTCTATTTACAGGCTAATATCAGATTGCATCCGCCTTGACTATGCCATTCCTTTTTGCTAAACTCAATATCCGTGCCGTCAATTAGGCATGGAATACGTATTTGACAGGACGCTAAATGAAGCTTGGCATAGTAGGACTTCCGAATGTCGGGAAGTCCACACTTTTTAATGCGTTAACAAGGTTGAGCGCGGAAATAGCAAACTTTCCGTTCACGACGATAGAGCCGAACAAGGGAATTGTACCGCTGGAAGATGAACGCCTCTTAGACCTCGCGAAGCTTATCCCGCATGAGAAGCTCACTTTCACGACTGTTGAATTTGTTGATATTGCAGGGCTTGTGAAAGGCGCTTCAAAGGGAGAAGGCCTGGGAAACAAATTCCTTTCCCATGTCAGAGAGGTTGACGGCATCGTCCATGTGGTCAGATGTTTCGAGGATGAGAATGTCTCGCATGTTTCCGGAAAAGTTGATCCGGTCTGCGACGCCGACACGATAAATACCGAACTTGCGCTGGCTGACCTGGAGTACCTGGACAAGGCTGTACAGAAAGTCGACAAGGCAATAAAGGGCGGCGACAAGAAAGCCCTGCCTGAAAAGGCGATGATTGACAGGATGAAGGAAGCCCTGAATTCCGGCAGGCCCGTAAGGTCGCTTTCGTTCGACGGGCACGAAAAGGAACTGTTGAAGAGTTATTTCCTCCTCACGCTGAAGCCTGTGCTTTATGTGGCGAATGTCGGGGAGCTGGTTACCCGGAAGCTTTCGGAACTCAAGGAAAAAGCGGTCTCGGAAAGCGCGGGTGTTGTAGAGATTCATTCAAAGATGGAAAAAGAATTGAACGATCTGTCCGCTGAAGAGGCTCTGGAGTTCAGAAAGGATCTGGGCATCAGTGAGGCGGGTTTGAAAAAACTTGTGCGCGCGGCGCACGAGCTGCTCGGGTTGCTCACCTTTTTCACGGTGAAAGAGCCGGAGATTAGGGCGTGGTCGGTGCCAAAGGGCACTAAAGCGCCGGAAGCCGCGGGAAAGATTCACTCCGATATGCAGAGAGGGTTTATCTGCGCCGAGACCGTGAACTGGTCGGATTTGAAAAAGATAGGTTCGTGGGCAGAAGCGAGAAAGTCAGGTTCTTTGAGGATTGAAGGAAAAGAATATATCATCGCCGACGGCGATGTTATACAATTCCGTTTTGCAGTCTGACGCAGGCGGGAAAATCAGCAAGCCACGGCCGGTTTTCTCCCGCGTGAAAGATTGCAATACTTACCTAGGAGGTAGGATGAAAGTTTACGAGAGCACGTATGTCATCGAAGGTAAAGTACCCGAAACGGAAGTCGACAAGTTAGTTGAGAAATTCTCGACGATTGTCAAAGGTTCGGGTGGCGAGGTTCTCTCCATAGAGAAACTCGGAAAAAGGGAGCTGGCGTATAGGGTAGGGCACTCAAAAGAGGGCTTCTATGTTTATATGGAGCTCAAGCTTGACGGCACGATGGTGAAAGAACTTGAGAGGAACTACAAGATAGCCGATCAGGTTATCAGGTTCCTTACCGTCCTCAAAGAAGACCGCAAACCTTCAAAAAGAAAGATCAGAAAACCCAGGCCGGCTCCGGTAACCTCATCTCCGGTAGCGCCTGCGGCACCGGCTGCAGTTGCACCGGTCGTACCGGCAGCAGCACCAGCGGCTCCGGCGGCTCCTGAAGCGCCGAAAGCGGTATAACCTTTGAAGGAGGAATAAAATGCCAAGTCTGAACAAAGTATTCCTGATAGGGAACCTTACAAAAGAGCCGGAACTGCGCTATATTCCGAGCGGGGCGGCAGTGGCTAACCTTCGAATAGCATGCAGCAGAAAGTATAAGGCGACTGACGGCACCATGAAAGAGGACACTCTATTTACCAATGTCACGGTATGGGGCAAGATGGCCGAAGCCTGCAACGAAAACCTGGGCAAAGGAAGTCCGATATTCGTGGAAGGCAGATTGCAGTCCAGGACCTACGAGACTACCGACGGCCAGAAACGTTATGTGACGGATGTTGTCGCGGAGAGGGTTCAGTTTCTGGCTCCCAAGAAAAAGACTTCGGGCGGTTCCGAAGAAGCAATACCGGATGAGGCGTCGGAAAACCAGGCGGCTGCTTCTGCCGGCGACGACGACAAACCGCCGTTTTAAGCGGTAAAAAATGTTTCCCGGCCGGAAAGGCCGGCAAGACAGACAAAGGAGAATGAAAAATGGAAAATACAGGTTCTAACGCATCTTCAGCGCCCTCCCACGGGCATTCAAGCTCTTCGCGTTCTTCTTCATCTTCGGATTCGCGCGGAAGCGGAGCAAGAAGGCCGATGAGAAGGGAAGGCGGCAAGTTCTTTAAAGGAAAGAAAAAGAGCTGCAGGTTCTGCGGCGACGGCACGTCGGTTGATTACAAGAATGTCGCGCTGCTCCGCACTTTCATTTCCGAGCGCGCAAAGATTCTGCCGAGAAGGGCGACAGGCACCTGCGCGAAGCACCAGAGACAGCTAACCACAGCGGTAAGAAGGGCGAGGATTCTTGCACTGGTCCCGTTCACAAACGACTAAGCGAGGTAACTACAATGAAAGTTATACTTAAAGAAGATCTCAAGAACCTGGGCAAGTGCGGGGATGTTAAGGAAGTGGCAGACGGCTACGGCAGGAACTACCTCCTGCCCAAGAACCTTGTAATGGAAGCCACTGCGGCCAACATGGCAAAGGTTGAGCAGGAAAAGAAGAAATACGCCGCAAAGGTTGCCAAAGAGAAAGGGGAACACGAAGCGCTCGCGGCGAAGATAAGCGCGCTCTCTATCACCATCTCCAGGCAGGTCGGCGAAGAGGACAAGATGTTCGGAGCGGTAACCGCCGAAGACATCGCAACCGAGATAAAAGCCAAAGGTTTTGAGGTTGATAAGAGGAAAGTGCACCTGCCGGAACCGATTAAGACGCTCGGCCTTCACGAAGTGGAGATAAAACTTCACCACGAAGTCACGGCAAAGGTCAAAGTTGAGGTAGTTAAGCAGTAGAATTTGTTTTTTGCCTTTCGAGGGGAGAATGAGCGACAGAATACCGCCGCAGAACATAGAGGCTGAACGCTCGGTGATAGGCGCAATGCTAATGGAGCAGGAAGCCATTACCAGGGCAATAGAAATGCTCCGCGAGGAACTTTTCTATAAGGACAGCCACAGGAAGATCTACGGCGTGATAGTCTCTCTGTTTGAAACAAACCAGGCGGTTGACATCATAACCGTTTCCGAAGAGCTTAAAAAACGTTCACAACTGGAAGCGGTGGGCGGCAGCGAATATCTGGTAGAACTGATGAACGGTGTCCCCACCGCAGCCAATGTAGAGTACTACGCGAACATAGTCCGCGAGAAAGGCGCCCTCCGCGACCTGATCAATGTCGCCACGAATATCGTCACCCAGGCTTACCAGGAAGGTTCTAATGTTGATGAACTGCTTGATAAGGCGGAGCATTCCGTTTTTTCGGTCTCGGAAAAAAGGATAAAGCCGGGATTCATCGCGCTTAAAGACCTTGTCCATCCGACGATGGCAAAGATTGATGAGCTCTCCCAGCGCCAAACCCTCGTGACCGGCATCTCCACCGGGTTTGACAAACTTGATGAGATGACGACAGGTTTCCACGGCGGCGAACTTATAATTATCGGCGCCCGTCCCGGCATGGGAAAGACTTCCCTGATGCTGACCATAGCCCAGAATGCGGCCATAAAACATCAGGTTCCGGTCGCTATCTTCTCGCTGGAAATGGCCAAGGAACAGATAGTCTTGAGGATGATCTGTTCCGAAGCAAAGGTTGACCTGCACCGCTTAAGAGCGGGCAAGCTTTACACGGAAGACTGGCCGAAACTCACCCAGGCAGCGAGCAGGCTTGCGTCAGCGCCTATCTACATAGACGATTCATCCACCATAAATTCGCTGGAGATCAAGGCCAAGACCAGAAGGCTCAAGGCGGACAAGGGAATAGGTATGGTTGTTGTCGACTATCTCCAGATGATGGAAGGCGTAAAGCAGACCGAGAACCGCGTCCAGGAAATATCGCAGATCTCCCGCAGTCTAAAATCGCTTGCCAAGGAAATGGATGTGCCGGTGCTTGTCGCTTCTCAGCTTGCGAGGACCACCGAGCGCCAGGAAAAGTCTGAGAAGAGGCCGCAGCTTTCCCACTTGAGGGAATCCGGTTCTATCGAGCAGGATGCTGATGCGGTGCTCTTGCTCTACAGGGAATCTTATTACAATAGAGAAGAGACCGATCCCGAGAAGAGGGCTCTGACGGAACTTATCATAGGAAAACAGAGGAACGGCCCGACCGGAACAATAAAAATAGCCTTCCTTGAACAGTACGCCAAATTTGACAATATTGCCCCGAATTTCCAGTCACTGCCGCAGCAGCTGCCTCCCCAGGAAGGAATGGAAGAACAGCCGGAGATTTAGCAGCAGCACGCCAAAATGCAATACCCGCTAGCTTAATTATTCACTATCATTCTCAAGCTACGCCCGTGTTTCCCCTCAGGATTGTCAATTTGATATTTTGGTGTTATACTTCTGTTAGAGAACAATAAAGTATCGGTCTTGGAGTTGACGGAAGTTTAGCCAATCCCCGGATATAATAGATTCTTCGGGGATGCCGCGGAAAAGATGAGAACGTGGGTCTCTCACGGACAGTCCGGACAAAGTGAGGTGGTGCTTTGCCCGGATTTTTTGTGTTATAATGCTTCAATGGATATCATTCGCATTGAAAATCTTACCAAAAAGTATGGCGGACTCACCGCGGTTGACGGCATAAGCTTTTCCGTGAATGAAGGCGAGATTTTCGGTTTGCTAGGCCCCAACGGCGCCGGGAAGACCACCACCCTGATGATGCTCTCCACGCTGCTTAAGCCTACTTCCGGGACTGCCGGCGTTGACGGATATGATGTAGTTAAGCAGCAGGGCCTTGTAAGGAACTCCATAGGCATGGTATTTCAGGACCCGAGTTCAGACACTCTCCTTTCCGGCTACGAGAATCTCAAACTGCATGCTCTTATGTACAATCTTCCGCTTCGGGAGATTGACTCCCGTATAGACAAAGTCCTGGAGCTTGTTGACCTGCAGAAAAGAAAGCATGATGTTGTCAAGAAATACTCCGGGGGAATGAGAAGGCGGCTGGAGATAGCGCGCGGACTGCTCCATGCTCCGAAAGTTTTCTTCCTTGACGAACCTACCCTGGGCCTTGACCCTCAAACCAGGGATCACATCTGGGAGTATATCCAAAACCTCGCTAAGCAGACCAGGATGACAATTATAGTCACAACTCATTACATGGAAGAAGCGGAAAAACTCTGCGACCGGATAGCGATAATTGACCACGGAAAGATAGCGGCTCTTGATTCTCCCATGAATCTCAAACGCGCCCTGGGCGGCGACAAGGTGATACTCAAGGGAAACATCGCCATAGAAACGCTGAGGAAATTTCCTTTCGTAAGAAAGGCTGAAATTATAGAGGGAGCGGTTCACCTGTCGGTGGAACAGGCGGGAAAGAACCTGCAGGAGCTGCTCTGCTCGGCTGGAGATGTTGAAAATGTTGAAGTTCACTCTCCTGACCTAAACGATGTTTTCCTGAACCTAACAGGCCGGGCGATGAGAGAGGAAGGCGAGGCGAGTTCTTACATCCAGGATATAACGAGGGCCACTTGATAGGTAAAAAATCTGCTAAAGTCATAAAGGGTTTGTATGCCCTGTGGTACAGGGAGTTTCGCGTCTTTACGCGCGAGAAGAGCCGCGTTATTTCTTCCGTGGCCCTGCCGCTATTTTGGTATTTTATCTTTGGCAACGGCGTGGGTTCCATGAACAAGGGAAACGCTTTAAGTTATCAGCATTTCATATTCCCCGGGTTCCTCGCTATGACCATTATATTTACAGGACTTTTCGCCGGCGCCTACATAGTCTGGGATAAAAAAATAGACTTTCTGAAGGAAGTTCTTATCACGCCGCTCTCGCGGACCACGGTCTTCTTCGGCAAAGCGATGGGCTCCATGACGGACGCGCTCATCCAGTCGTATTTTCTCCTGTTTATCGGGTATCTTTTCCTCGGCATTAAATTTTCTATCCCGAGCGCGCTTTTTTCTATGGCGATACTTTTTATTTTCGCCAACGGGCTTATAAGCCTCGGGCTCATCATTGGCTCGTTTATGGAGAGTCCTGAGGGTTACGGACTCATAAGTAGTTTTGTAATATATCCGCTCTTCCTGCTCTCCGGCGCGGTTTATCCTCTGGATAACCTTCCGGGTTGGATGCAGATCCTTACCAGGATAGACCCCGCCACCTACGCGGTTGACGCCCTGCGCTTCGTCATTTTAGGCGCTTCCAGTATGCCCATACTGTTTGATCTTGCTGTTTTGATATTGTTTGATATCCTCATGGCATTTGTCGGGACCTGGGCTTTTAAGCGTCTAAGGCTGTAGACGAAGGGAGGAAACTGTTATGAAGACTAAGATAATTAAACAGAAGGTCCGTTTCAAGGCCAGCCCTCTTCAGGTCTATTCCGCCCTCATGGATTCAAAGAAACATTCGGGTTTTACCGGGGAACCCGCGAAGATAAGCCCTAAAGAAGGCGGGAAGTTTACAGCCTACGGAGATTACATAAGCGGAGTAAATATAACGCTAATTCCCGGCAGGAAGATTGTTCAGTCCTGGCGGGCTTCGGACTGGGATGACGGCGCGAGCTCAACAGTCACTTTTCTGTTTTCCCCGGAAAAGTGCGGCACTTTACTTGAGTTCCTTCACGAAGGAGTTCCCGCGGACACAGCCGGTGAAATAAAACAGGGTTGGATTGATTTCTACTGGAAGCCTATGAAAGAGATGTTTGGAGCGTAAAAAGATGAGCCGCCAGAATGAAACAGAAAGAGAGTTGGTGTCCTGGGGAACCGCTCCCAGCCCGTTTGGAAGGGTGGTGCTGGCTTCAACAGTGAAGGGTGTATGCCTGCTTTCGTTTGGGAAAGCTATCACCGCGGAATTGAATTGGATAAAGAAGAAAAGCCCGGGATGCCTGCTGTTTAAGGATATGAAGAAGGCGGCAGGCCTGTCAAAGAAGATCTTCAATCCGTGTTTAAAAAAAGGTGAGATTAAAACTGATTTGCGCGGAACAGAATTCCAGAAAAAGGTTTGGAAGACCCTTCTGAATATTCCTTTCGGGGAAACGGTATCCTACGAACAGGTTGCCATAGCCGCCGGGAATAGAAAAGCGGCAAGGGCCGCGGCAGGTGCCGTGGCGAATAATCCGGTCGCCTATCTGGTTCCCTGTCACAGGGTCATAAAAAAGAACGGTGAATTACATAACTATGGCGGCGGGAAAAAGCGTAAGGAACAGATGATTTTGTGGGAGCAGTTAACTCTCGGCAATAATCCAGCCAAAAATCTGTATAATCAATCATAGCAACAATTATCTTTTTAGAACAAAGCGTATAATTGGGCTTGATGTTAAAGGAAATATTGCGTATAATTAAAAATAATTAATTGTAAGTCTTCAAATCAGGCAGTTAAATTGACAGGGAGGTTGAGATGAAAAAGATTAAAGGTTTCACGCTTATTGAACTGATGATAGTCGTTGCAATCATAGGAATCTTGGCTGCCATAGCTATCCCGCGGTTCGCGCAGATGCTTGAAAAATCAAGAGAGGGCGCGACAAAAGGTAACTTGGCGGCAATGAGGTCGGCAGTCTCAATCTATTACTCTGAAAGAGAAGGCACTTGGCCTAACGATCTGACAACAATGTTTACCAGCTATTTATATCCGATACCCGCGGCGAAAGCGAGCCCGCTCGGGAATACAAATTCTATAACTCTGCTCTCAACTCTTCCGGCGGCGGCAGGGACCGGCTGGTGCTATATTACGGATCCGACTGCATTGCCATACCAGGGATATGTCTTCCCGAACAGCACAGCGACCGATACAAAGGGCAACAGTTTCACCACATACTAAACAATGAAGTGAGGGATAGGATTCTTGCGAAAGTTTCCTATCCCTTTTCTTTTGTGGGATAGTATAATGCAATACAACCTAAACGGTCCGGTTGATTCTGTCAAGCTAACAGAGGAAGGTTAGCAGTAATGAACAGACATGAAGGTTTTACCTTAATCGAACTTATGATAGTAGTCGCAATCATAGGGGTCCTTGCGGCAATTGCTATTCCGAGGTTTGCTCAGATGCTTGAAAAGTCCAGAGAGGGCGCCACTAAAGGCAATCTTTCAAGCATAAGGTCCGCGGTTTCAATATACTATTCCGAAAGGGAAGGAATCTTTCCGAACGATCTTACAACTTCCTTCACCGGTTATCTTTATCCTGTGCCGTATGCCAAGGCGAGCCCGCTTGGCAATTCTAACACGGTCAATCTTGCCTCAGCACCGCCAGGCTCGGGAGGGGCTTCGCCTTTTTCCGCAGCTTTGACAGGAGGTTGGTGCTATATTACGGATCCGGCCTCACCCTACAGGGGTTCAATATTCGCGAACAGCACAGCAACGGATACCAAGGGGAACAGTTTTACGAGTTACTAAAATACCCGCGTAACGCCGGTCAAACTCCAACAAGACCGGATTTTGCGATATTCAAACAAAGAGGACAGAGCCTATTTATCGGTAAAGTAAACGCCTTGCCTTTTGACAATCACAGCGAAAACCTGGCTCTGTCCCATTTGTTTTCATAGATTATTAAACTTGAAAAACCTCTCCCCAGAGGTTAAAATAGTCCCTGTTATTGAATTTGCAGTAGTTTCGCTCTTGTTTTGCCCTTGTTTTGTTATTATTTTGCTTTTGCTTTTAATTAGCAATCAGTAATCATCAATCAGCAATTGCCGTTAACGGCGCGTTGGTCTATCTGGTTAGGACGCCACCCTCTCAAGGAGTTTTAGTCCGATGACTGTTTGCTCCATTTCTCTGGCAAATCATTAATATATCAAGGTTTCCGTAATTATGTCATTCTCTCAATTACTCCCTATATATCCCAATTTGTGCCTTTTTAAGACACAAATATGACACAAAATTGAGGTGGCCGGGTGTATATTAAATAATGAGTAGTTGAACTTGAATTGCTCATTGCCGGCTTTTGTTAGAAACTTTCTATCGTAATGCCCGGCAAGGAAATCTGTCCGTTCGGGGCTTCTTCCATATCTTTTCGCCCCGCACAGCGCATAGGTTTCTGCGTCCAGCGCTGTGAGTCTGCAATTATAGCCAAAAAATATTTACGGAGCGAAATCATGCTAAAAACATTGTTTGATATAGACAGGATAAAATATGGGACCGATGAGGGTACCTTTACTCGAGCGGTGGCTTTGTATGAAAAAGGCAAAGTTACTCAGATAGAATGCGCTGCCTGGTGTTTTTCAGCTGTTGTGCTCGGCACCGAGCCCTACAGGGTCACAATATCTGCCCGAAGTTTCACGAAAGGGCACTGTACCTGCTATGTGGGACAGAAAGGAATTGTCTGTAAACACATGGTGGCTCTGGCTATTCATGCCGTTTTGACCGGAAAACCGGTGGATGAAAAGACTAAACGTCCCGGGAGGCGGGCTCAATATGAAGGACGCAAAGAGCCTCTAAGTGCTGATGAGCTTGCTGTAGTTAAAGCGGAAATCAGCAACGCTATGAAATACATTAAAGCTTACCGCGGGCCATCACGCATTTGGTTTGCGTATCAAGGGTCTCTTTCCGGTGGCTGCGCTAAACTGTCTGAAATAGTTTCGGGATTTCCGGTTAACAAGAATTCAGCTGATCTTCTTGTAAGGCTATTGCTGCGGCTGGATAAAAAGCTTTGTACCGGTGGCGTGGACGATTCAGACGGGACAGTGGGCGGTTTTATGACTTCGGTTGTCGAAATGCTTGAAAGATTTGCGGAAATTGATTCTACTTGTATTGAATCTTTTACCCCGCTGGTAGGCATAGAATCCTGTTTCGGCTGGGAAGCGCCGCTTGTCCGCTTGACAGAAGGGAAGGCCTGAGATATGGCCGAAGCGATTGAACGTTGACATACACACATATAGTGTGTATAATATAAGTTGAGGTGAGCCATGAGTAACAAAATTAGGGTTAACATAATGATTTCTGCTGATGTGCTGCAAAAGCTCTCACGCGCTACTAATAATCGAAGTGCTTTTATTGAGGATGCTGTTATGAGGCTAATTCACGATGAAGATACAATAAGGAATAAGGCCTCTGAAGCACTAATCAATTCTTATGGGGCGATGCTCCCGGCAACCAAGATAGTTTATAAAAATGTGAAACCTATGAAGCTTAATAAACATACCGATAAGCGTACCGGCCGCGAATGGACCTATGGGTTTGGTACTCACGCTCAGGTTGAGGCGCTGAATATAGAAAAGGATTTCAACACGGCCTTGAAGACTATGAACCGGCTTATTAAAAGTTATAGGGAAATGAAAAGCATTAAAGACAATGCTTTTGTGCGGAGGGGTGAGTGGATAAAAATACTTCCGAATTAAATGATTTTAAATCCTTCATCAAGATATTGAATAAGAATAATGTCCAATATCTTATTGTCGGCGCGTACGCGACAATTCAGCATACAAATATATCTCGATATAGTAAGGATATAGATTTTTGGATCAAGGACAGTGAAGAAAATGCAATCAAGTGCACCAGGGCAATTAAGGAGTTTATTTCAATTGATATTGATTATAAAAAGTTTCTTGATAAAGACAGTTATTATAGCATGGGCATTGAGCCGAACAGAATAGACATATTTGTAACGCAGGGTAATTTGGATTTTCAGAAAGCCTGGGAATCAAGAGTAGATGAAAACTTTATTGACATCAGAGCTCATTTTATTTCAAAGGAAGATCTTATCAAAGTCAAAGAATATTATAACCGGGAAATAGACCGGAAGGACATGATACGACTCAAAAATACCGAGAAGGTTATTGATCGAAAGAAAGAGAAACAAAAAAACGCTCGAAAAACTCGAGGCAATACGAGCAAACGTGAGTTGTAGCAGTGGAGGGGTAAAATGTCTAAAATAACTGCGCAGATTGGCATTGAAAGAAAGAAGGTACTCGTAGATTATGCCACTATTGTGGGTCACTTTAATAAGGAAACTGACGCGCTCCTGAAACTCGCGAATAAATATGATATGTGCTTGACCTCATTAACTCTTTATAAACTTTACAAAGACTTAGGATCCCGTCCGGACATGCTTGAGCACGTCTTTAATATACAAAAGAGTATGGAGGTTATACCCATAGATGCGGATATTGTATATAATTCTTATCGCAGCGGCGTTGAGAAGAAATTAACCGTCACCGAGGCGTTTGATATAGCCGTCGCGAAAGAAAAAAGGATGCGCTATATTTCTGCAAAAAGAGAAGGCCTGACATTTGAATAAACCAGGACATCGAAACCGACACCAGCTTGAATTCCTGAGCAATCTGCCTCAAGATGAGCAGGATAGGTTGGAAATATTCGTGCCAGTGGTGTCAGAATTATTTGACTAGGGAGTTGTAATGATAAACAAAAATAGTGAAATATCTGAAAACGTATATGTTTCTCTGTTGGAGGACATAAAGAAACGAATCACGTCTGCAAGGATTAAAGCCTCTCGGTCAATCAATAGAGAGTTGATACAATTATATTGGGATATTGGTAAAATGATTGTTTCGCGTCAGGAAAAATTTGGTTGGGGACAGGGTATTGTAGTCAAATTGGCTGCTGATTTATCTTTGGAAACCGGGAGCAAAGAAGGATTCTCTGATAAGAATTTATGGCGTATGAGGTTGTTTTACCTGGAATATAAAAAGTCTCCAAAACTCGCACAGCTTGTGCGAGAAATACCTTGGGGACAAAACATTGCTATCATGCAGATGATTAAAACAAATGAAGAAAGAGAATATTACCTAAAAGCCACGGCGGAGATGGGTTGGAGCAGAAATGTGTTAATTCACCAAATAAAAGCCGGTGCATATAAAAGTTATATACAATTACCAAAACAGCATAATTTTCAAAAAGTGTTGCCGGTATATCTTGCGGAACAAGCTGATGAATCATTAAAGAGCGTTTATAATCTCGATTTTCTCGACATAAAGAAACAGGTATTAGAAAGGGAGCTTGAAAGTCGCCTTGTAGAGAAGGTGAAGCGTTTTATGCTTGAAATGGGTAAAGGATTCTCATTTATTGGTAACCAGCATAAATTAACCTTGGGTAGTAACGAATACTTTGTTGATCTTTTATTTTTTAACAGGATTCTTAGATGTCTGGTTGCCGTAGAGCTTAAGACCGTTAAATTTGAAGTTGAACATTCAGCAAAGCTTGATCTATATCTCGATTTGCTAAATAAGCAGACTAAATACAAGGACGAGAACCCCTCAATAGGCATAATATTCTGCGTAGAAAAAGATTCCGTTGTTGTAGAATATGCATTGAGCAGGTCAGTAAATCCTATGGGTGTAGCCGAATACAAACTTAGCACGAAGCCATCAAAAGAATTAAAAAACCTACTACCGGCTGGAAAAACTGTTGAGAAACAATTAATCGCAGAATATAAGCAAAAAACAACATAAAATAGGATCTTGGATGTCGAAACGACACCAGCTTGAATTTCATGAGCGACATTCTACTGAGATACTGGGTCGGTAAGAAATGGCAAAGCCAATTAGATCGGTTGTATCTAAAAAAACAGAGGTGCTCAAAATGACCGAACCTGGAAGAAATGATCCCTGCCTCTGCGGGAGCGGGAAGAAGTACAAGAAATGCTGTCTTGGTAAATACTCCGCACAGGCGCAGAAAACAGGCCAGTCAGTACAGGAGCTTTACTCCACGCAGAGGGAAAAAATGCCGGTTTTGTTGAATTATGACGGCGACCCGGCTATATTCTGTAAGGCCTATTTTACTGCTTTAAACAAAGACAGCATAACCGCCGTATTAAATGGAAACAAGGACATTGAGTTTGATAAAGATACCAAGCGGTGGGATTGGCTTGCTCCCGGAACCAACAGGATGGGTGGAAATACTATTATAGGCACAATCTACCTGGAAAAAGATTTACTTGTTTTTGAGACTAATTCAATTAAGCGCGCAGAAAAGTTCCGTAAATTCGCGGAGAAATCGCTTAACAACTATGTGTCTTATGTCAAAATTGATGCCAAAGATATTTCAGCAGTGCCGGAATTATCGGAGGCGGAGAGAAAGAAGAGTGAAGCCGAACAGATGAAACTGATGAGCGATCCGGAAATACAAAAAGTCTTACAGCAAAAGATGGATGATTATTATTTTAAGAGCTGGATACGGCAGAAGATTCCGGCGTTAGGACACATAACGCCGATAGAGGCCGCCAAAACAGGAGAAGGAAGAAAACTGCTTAACACCCTTATTAATGATATTGAATCAAATCAAAACACCAATAAAACCGCCAATTTCAAAGTGGACATGCTAAAACTTCGTAAGATACTTAAACTGAAATAATGAGCATGGGACATTCGCAAAAATATTCCGATAAAGCGGTTCAATAATAATTCATTCACAAATTCTTAACGCACTATTCATTTGACTATTTGTTTTCAGGTAAATACAATTAAATAGTATTCAAAAAGCAGAATAATGGGGGCACCAAACGAATTGCCTGCGAAAGAAATTGTCTTTAATGTTTTCCACGTAACAAAAAAAGCTAACTGTGAAATACCGATTATTATATGTCCGGGAGAGTTAAGCATGCCAATCAGGTTCGCCAAATTCATTTATGCGAAATTATGGTGTTTCGTCTTTGTTTTAATCCTCTTCGCGGCTGGGAAGGCCTATTCCGATCAAATTGTTATTGTTCCTGATTCCGGAACCTCAACATGCTCAATATCGGTTACGCCTATAAACAGTACCCAATGGAAAGTAGGAAAAAGTGCGTCATCCAGTTGGCGATTCTATTTTGTAGATAATAATGGAAATAGAACTAACGATATGACATATCCTGGCGCATCGCCATCCGTAACAAATGAAAGCACTACAATCTCTGGATGCGGCAACGCCTCGATAAATGGGGATATTCTGACAGTGCCATATCCCGGCAGTGTAACTGTGACCTACTCCGTAACGGGTATTAATGGCGGAAACTCGCAAGCGCAGGTTTTTGTCTCGTCTCTTTCTGAGACTGCAGAACTCAGCGCCGGAGTATCAGTGAGCGCTAATGCAACAAACGCGACATATGTCACTTGTGATGAGAACGGTGTTTATAGGGGAGTAAGTCTGCAATACACAGTTTCTTGGGGTGCCCTCTATGAGGTAAAAGACAGATATGGCAGGATTATTAGGGACTATACTTTGTCGTCTCTAGAAAATGGATCCATGTCATGCAGTGATCATGCGAACCCAATCCCGTATACCATTACGACGCAAGTCACCGTTCCAGTAAACACAATAACAGGACAAGCAACAACTGTTAACAATATCTTTTCAGGAGCTATTAGTTGTGAGAACCAATGTGATTATGAGCCAGCCTCCAGTGCGAACTTTGGTATTAGATATCTAAAGGCAAAAGATACGATTTGGATATACAACAATTCAACAGCATATTCCAGATATTCTTGGGTAGATGAACACGGGCAAAGACATATAGTAGGGGATGAAGTGCCTGTCGCACTGTTAAGTGTCGATTACGGAGGGATAGGAACCTATAGCCAGGGAAACGGATACACATACTCAAACCCGACACAATATACTATTGCCGGTTGTCTGGATTGTGGGCCTATGCCGGGTTGGAGTGAACGTCCTGCCATAAGAAGTATATCGGTAGATATGTCGACAATACCGTCGGCATTCGTAATAGACCCAACCTCGCAAGGATCGACGTTGTCCGGCCGGGACTTTATTGTTTCCGGAAAGATGATTGATACCAATAACAATATAATGCCGTATGAAAGATTTAGAGTATCCATGAGCGGCGTTTATGGTAGCGTGTTTGCGCAATCTGAAGGCTATGATGGCGATGGATTGTTCCATACTGATGGCAACGGTAATTTTAGAGTAAGAGTAAATACCAAGCAGGGATTTTACGGTGTAAACCATCTTGTTTTCACGCACTACAATATGCCGGAAGTAACAATATCCACTGACGTTTTTCAGAGTCATACATTTAACAATATAGCTCCAAATGCAAAAGCCGGGGACGTAGAACTGAATGGAGGGCAGCTTAATCTTTCAATAAACGATATCAGCGTGGCGGGAAGAGGACTCTCTCTAAACTTTACCAGATATTATCATACCCGTGGAATTGCAGCCATGATGGAATGGTCTGACGGAGAGCCTCCGCTGGACAATATCGGGAATTGGTCGCATAGCTACGATGTGTTCTTGCAGGATTTTGACACAACTGTGTATGTGAAAAGCTCGCAATCCAGGATGGATGTTTATACATTCAAAGAGAATGATAACGGGGTTAAAGTCTATAACCCGCCTAGAGGGTTGTACTCTGTCCTGAAGAAAAACACAGATAATTCATTTACACTGACCGAGAAAGACGGGACAGTGTACTTTTTTGGTAAGAACACTGCGGCGGAAAGAGATACCCTGTCTACTATTTCGTTATGGCAATTGACGGAGATAAGGGACAGGTGTAATAACCGGATATGCTTGTATTACAAGGACATAGCAAAGACAGGATCGAATAGGACATCATTCCTTGATTTTGTAGAGGATGATCTTGGCAGAAGAATAAACTTAATATATGATACTAACAGGAAAATATCCGCTATATCGCTGACTGCCGCGCCGGATGCAGTCGGGAATAGGGCAGAGCTAAAAAGAATTGATTATCAAATTACAAATGGATTTTTAACCAATGTGACTGTAGAAGGCGATGGCGGTTCAACAGCAACATATTATTATGGCAATAATTTATGGGGCCCGAGTGTCATGGATTTTCCGGCAGGGTTTCTTGTGGCATATGATGACATTCGCATGCCCAAGGGTCAAAGAAACAGGTTTTATAAATGGGGCCAGCCGTTTTTGGCTAATTATAATGATCCGGAATGGCGGGTTGTGGCTGAATCAACAATGGATGATATTCGGCCAAATGATCAGTTTGGAAATCCGGATTATCCGTTTGCGCAACCATTCATAATGTTTGAACACCCTCTGTTTACAATAGATTATAACGCCGCATCGTTTATGGACACCTCGTCGCAGATGAGCACGGTTACGGTATACAACTCCAAGAACAATCCCAAGACATTCTTCATCGGAAAGAATTATTATGCCGCAAATACCAATGACACAATATATCTTGGCGAAACGGATGCCTTAGGCAATCATACTGATTATCAATGGGATTATTGGTTCAACCTTACAAAGCAGATTGATCCAAACGGAAGATACAAGATATTCACGTATGACAATAAAGGCAACATG
>CAIWWK010000071.1 GCA_903916325.1 Candidatus Firestoneibacteriota bacterium | reverse complement strand
TGAGCTGGTCGTTTATGACCGCGCCGATTTCGTCCTTTTCCGGCATCTTCTTAAAAGTCGCGGAAAGCTGTTCAAGATTTACTTCCAGCCAACCACCCTGCGGAAGCATACCGCGTTCTTTGATTCTGATAACGGCGGCCTTAACTCCGACAAGTTCTTTCGCCTTATCCTTGAGCGTGACCACGTCGTTAATCTTCATTATATAGGAAGGAATATTGACGCGTTTACCGTTTACCAGAACATGCCCGTGAAGCACCAGCTGTCTTGCCTGGTCCCTGGAGCCGCCAAAACCGGCGCGGTAAACAATATTGTCAAGCCGGCTCTCAAGCAGTTTGAGCAGGTAAAGCCCGGTAACGCCGGGTTTGCTCGCCGCAATAGAGAAGAACCTCTTGAACTGGCCTTCATTCAGCCCGTAAATTCTTTTCGCTTTTTGTTTCTCGCGAAGCCTTATGCCGTATTCCGAAGGTTTCCTGGTCATCTTTCCGTGCTGGCCCGGCGCGTAATCGCGCTTTTCGAGGGCGCATTTCGGCGTAAAACACCTGTCGCCTTTAAGGAAAAGTTTTGTCTTTTCCCTTCTGCACAGCCTGCATTTGGATCCAGTATTTCTTGACAATTGTATTTCCTCCTGTTTTCTCTTTCAGTTTACAGCCGCGGCCTTAATCCTGAAAGTCATTAAATCCGGTAAATCGACTATGTTTGTTAGACTCTTCTCTTCTTTCTCGGCCTGCAGCCGTTGTGAGGTATCGGGGTTACGTCTTTTATGACCGCGATCTTTAATCCTATGGTTTGAACAGCCCTGATAGCTGATTCCCTTCCGGCTCCCGGACCCTTTACGTGGACTTCCGCGTGAGTTATTCCCTTATCCATGGCTTTCCTGGTCGCCTGCTCAGCGGCTATCTGCGCCGCGAACGGAGTACCTTTCTTTGAACCTTTGAATCCGAGCCCGCAAGAACCGGCGCTGCTCCAGGCAACAACGGCTCCCGACATGTCGGTTATTGAAACTATCGTATTATTGAAAGTCGAGTGTATATGAACCACGCCTCTTTTCATCGGCCGGTTCCTGACTTCCCTTACCGGCGCCGGAGCAGCAACAGGTGCAGCCGCCGGAGTTGCCGCTGCAGGTGCCGCAACCGCAGGCTTTACGTCTTTGGGTGTTTCCTTTTTTATCTCGCTCATTTAATATTTCTCCTTAGTCCTTCTTTTCCATTGTAGCTTTGACTTCTTTCCTCATTACGCCGACCGTCTTTCTCTTTCCTTTCCTGGTCCTGGCGTTAGTCTTTGTCCTCTGTCCGCGAACGGGCAGGTTCCTCTTGTGGCGAAGCCCTCTATATGAGCCGATATCGATGAGGCGTTTTATGTTCATGGATATTTCTCTGCGGAGATCGCCTTCTACGCGGTAGTCCTGGAGCGCTTCTCTTATCTTCTTTATGTCCTGCTCTGTTAGCGCGGAAACCCTGACGGCAGGGTCAACGCCGATCTGTTTCAGTATTTTTTTGCCCAGAGACCAGCCGATCCCGTAAATGTACGGAAGAGCCGCATCAATTCTTTTGTTCTTGGGCAGGTCTACACCCGAAATTCTAGCCATGCTTGTTCTCCTTGAATTTATTCCTTCACGTTAGAAGCGCCAGCAACGTTGACCGTCCTATCGCTCCTTATTGCTCATCCCTGGCGCTGTTTGTGTTTGGGGTTTGTGCAAATAACCCTGATCACGCCTTTGCGCTTTATTACCTTGCATTTGTCGCATATTTTTTTTACCGACGCTCTTACTTTCATAATCACCCTATCCTGTAAGTTATCCTGCCCC
>CAIWWK010000070.1 GCA_903916325.1 Candidatus Firestoneibacteriota bacterium | reverse complement strand
AGTATGCGTAGTAAATCCCTGAGCAACCCAGAAGCGCGCAGCCAATCAAGAACACAACCGACCTGTATGTCTCGCCCTTTGTCTTAAAACGCAGGAAAAAGTTGCCGTTCAATATTTCAATGGAAATCAGAACGGCAAAAGGAACCGTGAAATAGCAAGCAAGGAAAAGGTGGTTGATGCCTCTCCAGAAGTGGTAAGGAAGGAAAGCAAACAACACGCTCCCTATTATTGAAGCAATAATAGACTGCCTGAAATACCTAAAAACAAACATAGCCGCGATTACTGAAAGTGGAAAGCTGACAATAAAGATCAATTGCATTATCATTTCCCATTTATGCGTGAAAATTGACAAAACGCTTGCAATTCCATAGTGGAGGGAGTCAGATGCAGGAAAATCGTTAAAATTTGCTCCGTACGGAGCACCTATTCTGTCATTTGAGAGATAACTTCCCTTTTCCAGAAAACCCTTCATTGTGGCGGCACTAGATAGACTGTCCCAAGAGTAGGAATAGGGGATTTTTAAATCCTGCTTCCAGGCATTTGTGACATAGACAAAGAAACCAAGGCAGATTACCACTGCCAGCAAATAGGCGAGAACTTCTTTAAACATTTGCCCCTTATCTTTCATTGCCTCTCCCTGTTAACCTACTACCCCTTTCAGCCTTTCATAAAACGAATCTATAGAATAGTTCTTCTCGAAGTATGAACGTGCATTAGCCGCTAAATCGGAATTGCTTTCTCTTCCGGCAAGCAGCTTGTCCAGATTCGAGCAGAATTCATTTCTGTCCGTATAACTGTATCCTGCCCCGGAATTATCAATATGTTCTTTCAAGACTTCACAGCGCGCGTTTACCAGCGCCGGCGTCCCCATCATAAACGCCTCAATAAGAACAATCCCGAAACTTTCGAACCGTGACGGATGAATAAAGGCCGCCGCGTTCTGCATGAGGGACAGTTTTTTTTCCTCAGAAACATAGCCGCAGTATTCAATCCCTTCATGCCGGTAGTTCTTTAGATGCCCGTCGCCTATGGTAATAAGTTTTATCTTTCTGTTATTGGCGTAATAATGCTCAAAAAACTTAAAGAGTTCAAGGACGCCTTTATTCTCCTCAAGCCTGCCTGCATAAAGGATGTAATTTTTTAACCTTCCGGGACTTGCGCCGGGAGCAAATTTGTCAGGAAGACCAAACCCGATTATAGAGCCTTTGAGCGCGCTTCTATAAACCACTTCCTCTGCAAATTTCTTTTCTGCCGCCGTTAAAAAAAGCTGGTGGCAGTCCTTGTATTTTCGAAATATCGGCATAAAAACAGGGGATTCATTGTGATAAGTCGGGATCATAAACACCTTTGACTTGTCAGCAACTTCATCTACGCCGAAGTAAGTCTGCGCGTAAATATATGTCATGAAGATAAATGCCGAATACCTTTCATTATTTGCCCTGATGAATTGAAGCAGCCGTTTTGAATACGGCCCCTCATTTTTAATCCACTCTTCGCAGAAAGAAAGCGGCATGTAGCCGGCGGATTGCAGTATTTTCTCTCTCTTTTTGCCTGCTGTATTAGCGTAAAAATCTATGGGTATTGAACTCATATACAAACCGTCAAGCTTGTGCCAGTACGCGCTGCGCCCTATATCTACCCGGAACCTCTTTACTTTCAGGTTAGCAGAGACCTCCTCGTCGCCTTCAGGAAAATAATTATCCCAGGTAACGTGGTCCTTTGCAGTCGTCGTCAGTATCTCAATGTCGTAATGTCTCGAAAGCACCTTCGCAGCCGCCAGGGCGTAGCTTTCTGAGCCGCCAATAACATTATCGCCGCATCGCTGAACAACGACCGCCAACCGTTTCATAATATCCTCTTGAGCGGGCCAAGAAAGAGCTCATCCCTGTTAAATGAAATGTGCTTGCGGTATTCCCCGTTCCCCTTCCCTGAAAATTCAACCCGCAGGTCCAGATCATGGAAGAAAGTATAAATAGCTGCCGCAAGTTCTTCCGTGGCGCAATCGCCGCAGTCATAAACCCCCGCATTCTTAACCGCGTTTTTTCCGAACGACAGAACAGGCAGCTTGAAATACTGGGCCTCAAGCGTGCGCTCAGTCATTCTGCCGCAGTCCGAAGGCAGAAGAAGAATATGCGAGGCAAGAAAGACCGCCTTCCTGCGGCTTAAGGTTGGACGGCCTATTTGCACAATTTTCCCGGAGAAGCCATAAGGCTCTTTGATGTTTTCTCCGGCGTTTTCATCCGCAGAAAAACTGTCTACTATCAGGAGCCTGATCTTCTTTTCAAAGAACTTTAGATATTTCCGCACTGCAAGACCGGCAAACTCCATCAAATCCCGGCCCGCGCCGGCGGCATCAATAAGCACATTAATATTCCCGTCTATAAGCCCGTGCAAATACTGCATATCAGCCTTTATCCCGTCATAATACTCGGCGTCATAGTTGACCGGGAGGAGGCACAGCCTGATCCTTTCTATACCCGCGGCCGCGCAGGCTTCAAGAGAACGCTCGGAGTCACAGTAATTTATGTCGGCAGACGCAAGAACCGCTTCTTGAGGTGAGACCGGGTATTCACCGAAGTAACGAACCGCTGTTTTGCAGGCGGAACCGGCAAGCAAAGCGCAGCCGCTCTCCCATTTTTCCGCGTAATTAAGCAGAAGCAATGAACCTTCCAACCCTTCAATTTTTTTTATTTTTTCAGCGAGACGCGTCGAGGCGAAACTGCCGTCGGCGCATATCTCAACCTCATATCCGGCGTCTATCAAGCGGTTTTTTTGCCAATCAATATCCTTGAGAACCGCCTGACCGGAGTTGAAGCTTCTTAATGCGATAAGGGCCTTCATTTAATCCTCACCGCGGCTTCGCGGCGATAAGCGCGTATTCCTGAGCCATGTTGAATTTTTCCAGGATGTTTTGGAGCTTGTCATTCTCCGCAATCTCTACGAATTGAACCGGTGAAACCCTTTTTATCTCTATTTTCTCAAAACCTACTGAGGCAGCCAGAAATTCAAGGGTCAAGGGCGGTATAGGAGTCTGGTGGGACAGGTCCAGATAGAAATTCGGCGACATTACAAGTAAACTTTCTGGATTTGGAGTCTCAAATATAACAAGCCCTCCGGGTTTTAGCACCCGCACGGCTTCTCTGAACATAGCGACCAGATTCCCCGCTCCAAGATGCTCGACAAGATGAAAGGCCGATATCACGTGCGCGCTTTCCGCGGCAGACTCCCTGAGAAATCCAATCGCGTCCCCT
>CAIWWK010000069.1 GCA_903916325.1 Candidatus Firestoneibacteriota bacterium | reverse complement strand
CCGGCGCGGTACTTTTCCATGCTTTCAAGAAAGAATTTTTTTTCTTCTTTTACAAGCTGCTCCTTAAAGTAACCCAGGGCGTGCGTGAGCACATTGATGACTGGCTTGAAGCTCAGTTGTTTCGCGAAGGCCAAAAGCAGGTGTTCGCCGTACTCTTCATAAATTTCTTTTATCGGCCTCTTCTTAAGATTTGCCGCCAGCGAGCCCATCAGCCGCATCTCTTTTTCGCTGTAGGCAAGGAGGAGATATTTACTTCTGGCCTGAAAATCGGAGAGAGCGCGCGCTGTTCCGGCGTTTTTTACGGCAAGGAACTCCGCGTGCGTGAAGATTTTGGCAAGGAAATTTTCTCTGATGGGAAAGTTTGTAAGGCGCCCCTCATCCTCTATTGCAAGGGGGGCGTATTCTTGCAACACTCCTTCCCCGAAAAATCCGGCGCTGCCGCCGGTATGCCCTGAGGTCTCTTTTGTCCCTGTGAAAAGTTTTACATCCTTAATGCCGCACGAAGGAGACCTGCTTTTTAATATGAAACCGCTTAATTTTTCCTTCTTAAGCGCTGAAAGCTGTTTGGACCGATAGGTCAGCATCTCTTTGCTAAACTCTTTTCCGGTATTAGGCTGGAATAACGCCTTTTTTCCGTTGATAAGGACTACTCTTATCGGGTCTCTCGGACAACAGAGGCCGATTTCCATTTCAGGGCAAAAGGTTATGTAATCAACATACTTGCCGAGCCGCTCCACAAACCTGTCATTGACGGTCGCGCCGTCCCACCTGCAATTCGCAAATCCAAGGCATTTGCTTGCAAATATTTTTGGCTTTGCCTTCATCAGAAAGTCTCCTTCTGATTTAGCGTTGTTGGCGCAGTAAAAGTGATCCCGTACTTTTTGCTTATGAGATTTGAAGTTATTCTCGCGGACTCATATATGGTAGGCAGGCCGCTCCCTGGATGTGTTCCTCCGCCGGTGAGCCAGCAGTTATCCAGTTCTTCAAACTTATTTCTGGGCCTAAAATAGAGCATCTGCGAAAGGTTATGCGCCAGGTTGAAAGTAGCCCCAAGATACACATTATGCTTATTTACCCAGTCGTCCGGAGTGTAGACTGTCTCGCTCTCAATATTAGCCCGCAGGCCTTTCAATACGGTGCGTTTTTCCAGCATATCCAGCACCTTGTTCTTGTACTCTTCTTTTATGCTCTCCCAGTCCGTTCCTGAAGCTTTGTTTGGGCAGGGCACCAGTATATAGATTGTTGATTTGCCTTCGGGAGCCAGCGAAGGATCGGTAATGCAGGCGTTCTGCACATACGCGGACATATCCTCCGATGGCGAACCCTTCTCAAATATCTCCTGCACATTTTTCCGGTAGTCTTTCGCGAAAACGATATTGTGGTGCGGTATGTCGTACCTTTTTTTAACGCCCAGATAAATCATAAAGGTAGAGCAGGAATACCGCATCTTCTTCAGTTTTTCCGGCGAGTACTTTCTCAGTTTCTGGCTCTTCGCCAGTTCGCTCATAGAGTAGGCAAAATCCGCGTTTATTATCACCTCGTCCGCGAATACTTCCGTGCCATCTTCAAGCCTGACGCCTTTAACTTTCTTCTTTTCCGCGATAAGCTCTTTAACCTTTGTGTTGAGTTTCAGCTCCGCGTTCGGGAATTCCAGGAAAGCCTTTGCCATTCCCGCCGAGATTTGATTTAGTCCTCCGTACACATGGTAAATACCATACTCGTGCTCGACATAGGGAATCATCGTGAACGCCGCCGGGCATTCCCAGGGCGACATTCCTATATATTTT
>CAIWWK010000068.1 GCA_903916325.1 Candidatus Firestoneibacteriota bacterium | reverse complement strand
GCAATTCGCGTGTGTCGGCCCGATTACTCCGGCTCCTATGATTCCAAAACCAAACTTTCCGTTCCTCATATGTCCCTCCAGAGAGTAGAATAATTGCGTTTGACTATGATACAGCCGCATGCCGGTTATTTTCAAGGAGAATTTGGGAGGTTAGAACCTCAGCAGCCCGCTTGTCTTTTGTAATTCCTGACGCGCATGCCAAGGCTTGGCTTCATTCCCGCGCTCTCATAGAACTTCCGCAAACCCGGGTCGCACAAAAGATCTATCATATAATATTTTTTTAGGCGACCAAGCATTCTGCGGATGAGCTCTTTCCCAATGCCTTTCCCTCGATACTCCGGAAGGACTTCAAGCAAAGGGATATAGGCGCTGAGCGTCTTATCGCTTACCGGGGAAATTAAACCGATGATATTCTTTGACTTGGCGTCAACGGCGAGGAAAACATAGCTGCTTTTCTTCAAAATCTTTAGTAGTGCTGCAGGAGACGGCTTCTTCGGCCAGCCGACGAAAAAGCCTTTAAGGTTTGCGGGCGTAATCCCTTTGCAGACTGACTTGTATCTAATGCCTCTTTTTCTCATTTCACTATTTTACGGCAAAAATGGCAATAAATAAAGCGGTTTAACGCCGGCACGGGTTTCCCGGATTAGTACCAAACGCTGATGCTGTAGCTCAGGAGCAGGTTTACATCATATCCCTTTGAAGGCACGGTGCTGCTTGTAAAATGCAGCGCGAACCCTCCGGTCCCCCCGTAAGACGAGGAAGAGCTTGTGAGCGTCCCGGCGCCAAATGCCGCGTTGACGGCGGTAATATCTTTGCACCACTGATCGCTGTCCGTGGCGGAGAAATTATAAGCGTCAAGATGATAAGTATCCACGGAACTTGAAGCCGAAGCGGAATAAGTCACCGGCGTTGAGGAAGTGCCGTTCTGGTCCACTGATATAGCGTATTTTTTTACCTTGCTCGGGGAATAGAACATAAAGGACCACGAGCCTCTTCCAGAGGTTCCGTCCATTGAGCCTGTCAGCCCGTCAAGATAGGCGTCGGAAACCAATGGCAGGATGCGCGCCTTTGCCGACTGATAGGAAGTGTTGACAGTTCCGGTCGACCCGCTGCTCCCGCTTCCTCCCGAGGAAACAACTGCAGGCAGCATGGAAAACATAGGATTCTTGCCGCACCCGCAAAACACAATACAAGCAAGCGCTGAAAATGCGATTAGTTTTTTCATTATTTCTTCCTCCTGTTTTCGCCGTAGAATTCATAGGACACACCGAGGCAGATATTTAAGAATGACCCGTCGCGCGTCGCCCCGGCAATGCCTTTCTCCGGAAGAAGATTATAGTTCAGTCCGGCCAGCAGATTGATGTTATCAGAAATGTTTACTTCGTAGCCGAAGCCGACGCGGTAAAGCGGGTCTATGTTATCAAAACCCACACCTGAAATAGTCTGGCTCTGTAGCGACAAACCTCCGCCTGCCTCTGCAAAAACAACTCCCGGCACGTCTGCCACTTTAAAATTATACCGGCCAAGCAGCCCGATGTTTATGGTTGTCAGAGAATTGGCTGAATTAGCTTTGCCGCTGTAATTGGAATATGAACCGAAAACCGAAGCGTCAAGGTCGCTTATTAGGAAATTCCTGTAAACCGGAGCTACTTCAACGCCGATTGCGCCGATATAAACATCGGCGATGTCTCCTGCCGGCGCGCTTGAAACAGCCTTCACGGAGATACCGTAATCTCCTAATGTCGGCGCATCAAATTGCTTCTTCTGCGCCGTTCCGACTTCTCCGGCGGCCGAGAAACTTCCAATAAAAAGCGCCAGAACAAGAGTAATTATTGATACCTTCCTCATAATCCCTCCAATATTGGGCAATTAATAAGATTAGTATCAAAATTCCTAGAAAGGTTCAATAATTTTGCGCAATTACCGGTATTTTCCGTATTTTATTGCCGTTTCATACGCAAGGATGGCGTTCGCGGCCGGGGTGCCGCTTATTATTGAATTTGAACTGCCGAAGATATACCCGCCGCCCTTTGCCGCGTCGTCAATGGCCTTTTTAACGGCGTCTATGATGGCCTGCTTGCTTCCCTGAAGAAGCGTGTCTCCCGCGCTGATGCCGCCCCAGAAGGTTATCCTTTTCCCGTATCCCTCTTTCAGCCGCTTTAAGTCCATACCGGAATCAATATCTATCTCGCCGTAGCCGTCAATGCCCGAGGCCAGGAAAAAGTCGTCCGCCACTGACCAGAGATTGCCGTCGCTTCTGAAAACATAGTAAATCCCGAGCGAATGGCAGAGCTCGCAAAGTTTCTTCAATCTTGGGAGCAGCACTTCCCGGAAGACCACCGGACCATAGAAAGGGCCGTTCTTGTCGGCAAAATCCCCGCCCGCCCAGAGGACCTTTACCCCCATCCCGCGCATTACCCTTATCTTTTTGCTTTCTATCTCAACAAGTTTATCAAGGTACATTTCTACAATTTCTTTATTTAAAATTATGGCTTCAAACCAGATAGCCGGGTCATACGGGATTCCAATACTGGAACCGCCGAGTATCTCCTTCTCTTTGCCGCATTTTTCGAAATAGTAAGCCAGGTCCGGAAAATCTGCCGCGGAAAACTCTTTTGTTTTTCTTCCGACAAACTCTCTTACAAACTCCTCGAGATCTTCCAGCCCCCACGACTTATCGCTTGAATCAAAGGTTCCAAACGATTCAGAAGCAGGATCATATTTTCTTATGGCCCACTTCTTGCTGTTTTGGTCGCCGAAGAGGTAGGTGTTAGCGTCAAGCTTCTTTGTAGGGCGCTCTGTTTCGCGCCAGGGCGGCCTGACAGCGTCAAAACCGACGGCATTGCCGAAATCTATCACATCGCGCCTGACCTTATTTACAAACTCCTCGTGCGCGTCATCGCCTTGTATCCAGGCCTC
>CAIWWK010000067.1 GCA_903916325.1 Candidatus Firestoneibacteriota bacterium | reverse complement strand
GCGTCGAGCCCGGAGACATTATAGATCCACCCGTTCCCAAGATAATGGATTCCAAACCCGTAGTACCAGGGATTCCTGACCGGCTTGCAGGATACGATATCCGCGAGGCGGAACTTGGCCCTGATTACCCCGTATGAAAATCTTATCCTAAGATATTCTTCATCAATACTTACAATCATTTTCGAGAAGAGACCCAGGATGATGAGTATAATAACTATTACCGGGGCAAGATCCAAACAACCGCAATGCGGCGGTCTTTTTCCAAAGAATATGAACACAAGCAAGACTCCCAATGTTGCAAGGATTGCCCAGCCCGGCTGCTTATGCCTGTATTTTTCCATAACCCCTCCCGTTGTTTAACGCATTAATCTGCGTAATTTACTTTTCTAATCCGCGTAATCCAAGCAGAGTATTCAGTTTTGACTAAAGTTGCTATTTCTTCAAAATCTCTTCCGCCAAAGCCGCCGCTTCACGCAGCCCGTCCAGCAAGGCCCGCGAGGTGACGGTCGCTCCCGTTATCGCGTCTACTTCTCCCGCCGGATCGTCTTTCCTGAACCGGAGCTGGTCCTTGCTCTTGCCCTTGAACCTCTCTTTGAACTCCGGCTTTATTATCTCAACAACATAGTTTGGGGTCTCGTGCTGGGACATCAGGTAGTTGACTATATGCGCGTCAAGATCAAGGCCTACGATAAGCTTTATGGGGGCTGCGTAGCCCTTCTTCTCGGTATAAATAATTAACCCGCACTGCTTCCCTGATTTGTCCATTACAGGATAATACCTGCCGTCTTTAAAGTCTGCCTGCCCGACCGAACCGGCCTCAGGAAATATTTTCAAATATTGCTTCTCGATATCCGGAAGTTCCAGGGAAAGCGCTGATGCCCCGGCGCACAGCGCGAAACAGAGCGCATACAAGAATTTCTTCATTAAATCCTCACTCGTTAAATTTCAGTTTTCCCTTAAGGTTATCCGAGACAACTGTTTTCAAACCTTCGGGAGAATCCGATACTATTACACATTCCGCCCCCTTGATGCCGTTTATGACCGCGACGGCCTCGCCGGGATGCATGACAAATCCTATTTTTGACAGAGCGTCAGCCCAGGTATTCGGCATGTCAAAGGTATTTGTTTTTAAAAGCACAGTGCAAGTGACCGCGTCGCTTGCCGGCTTTGAATTTTGCGGGTTGAAGATATGATGGTAGAGCTTGTTCTTTCTGACAAAATAATGCTCGTAGTCCCCGGAGGTCGCGATGCAGCGGTCCGTGTCTTCCAGGGACGTCAGCAGGCCCTCACCCCTCGGGTGGCGTATCCCTACCTTCCAGTTATTGCCTTTGGGATTGTGCCCGGTTATGTAAATCTGCCCGCCGGCGGAAAACATTACATTTTTTATACCGTATTTTTTCAGGATAGACGCCGCGCGGTCAACCGCGTACCCCTTGCCTATCCCTCCGAAATCCAGGACCATTCCTTTTTTAGCAAGCATTACTTCGCTCCTGCTTTCATCAAAACTTATCATCTTGTAGCCGACAAGCTCGTGAGCGGCTTTTATCTCGGCATCTGACGGGATATGCTCGGCGCCTCCCGCGAAACCCCAGAGTTTTACGACCGGCCCGATTGAGACATCAAAACCGCCCTTTGTAAGTTCTGAAGCCTTAACCGCAACCTTCAACACATTTATTATATCCGCAGATACTTTCACGGGTCCGGTTCCGGCTTTCGCGTTCAACGCAGAAAGCTCGCTCTCCTTGTTGTGCAGTGAAAGCATCCTGTCAAGACGCTTCACCTCGTCAAAGACTTCATCTGAGGCTTTGTCCGCGTTCTTCCTGTCCGTTGAAACAATCTCAATATCCCAGATAGTTCCCATCGCGGCGTCTGTGCGTTTGTAAACCGTCTCTTTCGCGCACGACGAGAAGATAACTGAGGAAAGAATCAGTATTGGCAAGTATTTGAACACAGCTTTTATCATCACATTCCTTAATCTGCGCAATCTCTCTTTCTAATCAGCGTAATCATTATAGCAAAAAGATTCCAAAGGTTTACATTAATCATTTTGAAGGCAATTCCGGCGTAAATGTTGATATAATTGAATAATCTATAGTTGCCGCTCAAAGGAGCCTTCGATGAAAAACCTGTTTTTGCTTCTTTCTCTCTCACTCGCTTCAATGCTTCCCGCTCAATCCTGGGTTGACCCGGCTGTCCAGAAGGAAATAGAAGGCCCCCTCAACAAGAACCAGGTCACCAGCGGAAAGCTGATGGTGCGGGTCGGCAAACTGATGCTTATAAACAATGAGGAGAAGAATCCGGCGCCTTCGCCTTCCGCTGCTGATTCAAAAAGCGGATTCATTCTATTCAACAGAAGCTTTATGCTGCCTGTTTACTGGAATTCCAACCCGCTTCCGGCGGAATTGAACCCTGCCTCGTTTGATTATTTTTCCGCGCCGGGGCATTCCGGAAATGTTGTAATAGGAGTATGGCCGCTGGAAACCGGAGACCTTCAGGTGACAGTTCCGGATCTTTCGGACGGGCAGGGCAATGTTTTTAAGAGCGAAAACATAGAGGTCCGTTTTGTCCAGCACCTGCTCAAACAGGTCCAGCATCAGATAGTCAAAATAAACCCGGAAATGATAATCAAGGCAAACCCGGTGAAACTCTATCAGGGAGTCACAAGACAGGTCTGGCTGATGATAACTGTGCCCGAAGGCACCGCCGCCGGGAAATACACCGGAGATATCGGCCTGGCTCTCGGCAACAAAGAAAAAAGAAGCGTTAAATTCAGCGTTGAGGTTCTGCCAATAAAACTTCTCACTGACCCGGACAAAAGCTTCGGGTGGTACTGCTCGCCCACGGACATAATGGGACTGACTGATTACAAAAAACACGGATATAACTCTCTCGCAAGCGGGTTTGAATGCAGCATCAAATCGGTGTCCGGCGGCAAGGCAACTCTGAATTTCTCCGCGATGGACAAAACCATAGCAACACTCAAAAAGGTAGGACTGGAAAGCTACCGGCACATAGGAACTGCGATAAATATCTTCACGGAACTCAACCAGAAGGGCCTCAAGGATTTCAC
This sequence comes from Candidatus Firestoneibacteriota bacterium, assembly GCA_903916325.1. GTDB lineage: Bacteria > Oederibacteriota > D2-FULL-39-29 > D2-FULL-39-29 > CAIOVX01 > CAIOVX01. Next base: position 8,644 of record CAIWWK010000067.1, on the reverse strand, counting down.
TTCCGAGTATAACGAGACCTACAAAGACTGCCTCCGCCAAATGCGCGATCACTCCGCTAAACAGGGAGTTAAACTTTGCTTCTGGCTGGTGGACGAACCAAGAGAAACGATGTTAAACACCTGGAACCGGAACCTCGCCGACACGCTGAAGTTCGCGAAGCTCGGGACAGAAGCCGGAGTAGAGACCTATCAGGATGTAATGACGGACGACCAGTTCACTCCGGAGCAGAGGACTAGCCTCATTTCAGCCTTTGACATCGTGAGCCCGCATGGCGTAAAGAAGTACTGCCCTCTGATAATAGAAGAGACAAAAAAACTCAATAAGCAGTTATGGTTATACAATACCAGCATAGACCGCTTCGGCTTCTCCACCTGGAAGCATAATGCGGTCGGCAGGACCGAGTGGGCCTACAATTGCGGGCTGAACGAACTGACCGCAAAGAACATTGACACCTGGTCCAGCACGCGTATGGGCGACCCTGCCTGTTCAATAATATACCCGGCAAAAAACGAGGTTATCCCTTCTCCTTCTTTCGAAAAGGCTTCACAGGGTATCATTGATTACCGTTATGTCTACACGCTTGAGCAGGCAATCAAATCCCTTAGGGAGTCCGGTTCACCCGAAGGAAAGAAAGCGGCGGATGGCGCGCAGGCAAAACTGAGAGTCATCAAGGAAGCGGCTCCCGCATATGCTGACACCCCGATACCGGATCCGACGATACAGGATACATGGAGAAGGGTGGTGGCGGAGGAAATAGTAAAGTTGCAGGGGATACTACAAAAATAGCTCTTTCATTAAAAGTTTGTAAAGTTTTTAAGGTTCATAAGGTTTATAAGGTAAGAGCAAAACCTCAAATGCCTAGATAAAAACTTGTAAGGTAAATAAGGTTCATAAGGTTTAAAAAGTAAAAGCAAACCTTAAAACTTAGATAAAAGATAAACAAAAAACCCTCCTTGGTTTCGGGAGGGTTTTGTTTTGTTGGTCTGTGTTTTGCCCTTACTTTATAAACTTTACAAACCTTACGAACCTTACAAACTTTTTCCTGCCACATACCCCGATGAGAACGCGAACTGCATATTGTAGCCCCCCGAGATTCCGTCGACATCTAGAAGTTCTCCAGCGACATAAAGTCCCTTGGTCTTTTTTGACTCCATAGTTAAAGGATCAATCTCCGAGACTTCAACTCCGCCCGCAGTGACCATAGCATCGTCAAAACTTTTAGGCCCGGTCACTTCTATCTTCCAGTTGGAAAGTTTTTTGCAGATGCTCCTAATTTCTTCCGCGGAAACATCCTTCGAGGTTGCGTCCGGGTTTACCTTGAGTTCGGCGAGCAGGGCCTTTACGCCTTTTTTATTGATACGGCCCGAAAGCGCCGAAGCTATGCTCAGCTGAGGCTTTGTTTTCATAAGTTTTGCTATGCTTTCCGCCGCGTTTTTCCTTCCGGGAAGGAAATTGATGAAACATTCAGAACCCGTTAGTGCGCCGAGAGAACTTGCGTCCATCGCGCACGGCCCTGATATTCCGTAGGAAGTAAAGAGCAGGTCTCCCGGATAGACCCTTTCAAAAGCCGGGGTCCTGACCGTGATTTCAGCTTCCTGTTTTACGCCCTGCATCCTGTGAAAGAAGGACCCCGATAGTTTCAAGGGGACCAGGGCTGGCCTCTGCGGAACAATACTGTGCCCGAATCCGGCTGCAAGCGCCGCTCCCTTCAAAGAATTCCCGAGGAGTTTGTAACCTATCCCGCCCCCCGCAATTACAAGCGAAGACGAAGAGTAGACTTCCCTGCCGGTCTTTACCGTAAAGACATCTTCTTCCTTTTTTACAGAAACCGCTTCTTCCGAACATTTTATCTCCACGCCAAGCGCGGCGCATTCAAGAAGCAAAGCGTCAAGCACAGTGCCTGCCTGTTCGGTTGCCGGGATTATGCGGCCAAGGGCTTCTTCCTTGAAATAAACGCCCAGCCCCTCAAAGAAAAACTGGAGTTCTTTTGAAGTGAATTCCAATATGACTTTTAAGGCAAATTCCGGATTTGAATTGAAACAGGCAGGCGAGACAGTTGAGTTTGAGATATTGCATCTTCCGCCGCCTGAAGCAAGAATCTTTGCCCCCGCGATGCGGTTCTTTTCAAGAACAACAATTTTTTTGCCGCGTCTACCGGCAGTTATTGCGGCCATTAAGCCCGCAGGTCCGGCTCCTATTATCATGATGTCTGTCTTCATTTTTCTGCTGTAATGGCCAACTTAATGAAATTCGTTCCGCTCCAGACCGCTGATTTGAACTCGCAGACCGAGCCGGTATTCGCGCTCTTTGATTTCATGCCGTAATTCGGCGCTTCGCCGCCGACCCACATCTTTACCATCCTTGTGACGTCAAAATCGTACCAGGTGTTCATCTTGGCGCCGGCCGGAGGCACTTCGACAGCTCCTTCCGGAGTCAAATCAATGTCGCTCTTTCCATTTCCGCCCGCCTTGTGCCATTTATTCTCGCCGTCGTAGGTCTCCCAGTTCGCCTTTTCGGTCCAGGGAAGGAGTACCCGCTGCATGCTTATCTTTGTATTGCCCGCGTAGTGAATCTGGCAGAGCAGGGATAAGGTGGCGGAGGTCACTTTTGTATCCTTGGGAATAGAAGAGAGGTCAAACCAGATCAAACCTTCCGCGGATTCAGTCATCGCGGAACCGTTGCCGGGATGATGAATAAGAATTCTAGTCTTTACCTCATTAGTCGTCTTCACATCACCCACCGTTACCTGCACCATTTTCACGCCGGTAAGATCCTGCTTGGGGTTAGCCGCGTCAAAATTCCCAGGAAACAAGAAGGTTTTTGTTCCCGCCGCCAACTCGGGCGAAACAGCGAGCGCCAGAAGGAACAAGCTGGAAAATATTTTCGGATTCATACGCACCTCTTTTAAGATTAGAGGGATTACGCAGATTTAATACTCCCTCTTATCCGGGGTATCGCCAATTATTTCGCCCGAATCATCACCAAGAGCATCTTCCACTTCGTTATTGAATAGAGAGCGTGCGGCTTGCCGGCGGGAAGAACGATAAACTCGCCTTTCTTTACAACATGCGGCTTTCCCGCTATCTCCACGCGAACCTTTCCGTCAAGTATCTGAACCAAAGCGTCAAACGGCGCGACATGCTCGCTCAATCCTTCCCCTTTATCAAAGGAAAAGACCGTTACGGTCCCGATCTTCTTGTTTATTATTTCCTTGCTGACAACATTGCCTTTCTGGTACTTGACCAGCCCGGCAAGATCCAACGCCTTTCCCTTTACGGCTTCCTTATTTTTATTCATAGACACCTCTTTTGTATGATTATACCAAGAAAGGCCAAAGACGTGTATGACAAATGCCTGTCATCCGCCGAAAAGCGGCGCTGTGTCGCCGTATTTTGCCAGAAGGTCTCTTATTTCTTTCTCGGCAAGCGGTTTGGGTTTTTCCGCGGCTTTCAGCTGCATTTTGAAAAGCTCTTCGTGGCTTGAACTCAAAGCGGATGTCACGGGAAGATTCAAGGTAAACCTTACCGCGGCGTCGATATCTTCCTGCTCATCCAGCGGCAGGTACCAGCACTTTTCCCATTTGGCGTCCGCGCCCGGGGTTTTGGCAGATTTACAAAGCGCTTTCAGGGCGTTTATGCCCATCCCTTTCTTTACCGCCGCTGCAACTATCTTTTTCCCGAAGGAAACCTTGTACCAGCAGAAAATGTTCAAGGGAAACATCAGGCTGTCAAAATCATATTTTTCTATCAGGGCAAGCGCCGTTTCTTCATTGTGAGAGGAAAATCCTATGAAATTTATCAGGCCGCGCTCCTTCGCCTTTATAAGCGTTTCCAGCGAGCCGTTCTTCGCTAAGACACTCTCAACATCTTTCTCGGTGTTGACCGCGTGGAGCTGGTAGAGGTCAAGCCGGTCCGACTTAAACCTTTTCAGCGACCTTTCGAGCTCCTTCCTTACTCCCGCGCCGCTTCTCTCAACGGATTTGCAGGCAAGGAAAACTTTTTTCCTGTAGGGCAGAAGCGCCGAAGCCAGAATTTCCTCCGCATTGCCGTAGGTCGGGGCCACGTCAAAATAATTCACGCCCGAATCGACGGCAAAAGACACAAGGCGTTCCGCGTCCTTTTTCGGCATGTCCATGACCAGCATGCCGCCGAAACCCGTGACGGAAAGCTCAGCGCCGGTCTTTCCGTATTTTCGCTTCTGCATAACCATTTTCCTTTGCTCCGCCGTAACCTGTCTTTTTAGAAAACAAACCCCCGGTCTCCCGGGGGCCGTTTAACTCTTATTTGTTTTGTCAGTTTTTACCTTACAAACCTTAAGAAAATTATGGACTTTCCCCGCTTTACGTTATAAACGTTACAAACATTACAAACCTTATAAACTTTTTCTTACTTTTATAGTTTCAACTGCATCGCCATCATCGTCGATCTGTTAAACGCGCCGAGGATCGGGTCGTAAGTCTGCCGGACTATAAAGACCATGACAACACCGGGAGCAAAATCTACTCCGGCTTTGGCATAGGCAACCGCGCTCGGGTCCATCAGGCTGATCACCCCTGCATTGTTCTGTTCAAAGCCAACGGCCAGAAGCGATATTTTTGGAATAAACGTGCCTTTGTAAACTGCTTCCGCGCGGACATAAGGATTCAACCCGTCGAACTTCTCGTAGGCGCCCGTTAAGGCCAGCACCGGGCCAAAATTCCAGGTGAGCTCTCCGTAAGCCCCCTTCTTTTTCTGCCCGTTGCCGTAAGTGATAGGATTGGCAAAGCTGACAGGACGGACATCTTCATAAATCTGGTCGAACAGGTTGGGGATGAAATCCGCGTCCATTATTCTGTATTCAGCTCTGTAATCAAACATTGCAAGTTTTCCCGCAACACCGGGCATGGCCATGCCTTCGCCGTGGTCCTTATACTTTGCCCAATCGCCGTAGACCAGCACGCTGAGGAAGTCGGTATTGATAAGCGAAATACCCACGTCAGCGCCGTAGACAGAAAGCGGGGCGGCTAGAGTATCACTTGAGGTATATGTAGTTCCGGGGGCTTTGAATTGATCTTTTGCGGGATTCGCGTCATATATTCCCGTTACGCCGACCTGAAGGAACTTTGGAATCAGGTTCATATATACACGGCCGGCAAAGAACCTCTCCCAGGTTACATCATTAGTAATGGTTTCAAGACCGAAGGCTCCAAGGTTCAGGTCGAGCTGTGTTCCGAACTTTCTTGTATAAACGTCAATTCCGACATTTGAGTACCTTCTCACGAGGAACCCGTGGCCTATGGTAGCCTCTTTCAAGATGCCGAGCTTTATATAAACATCCTCGCCTTTCTGTCCGTACCTGACATATTTGAACATATTCTCAAAGGATTTACCGAGATTGTTCCAGTCATCCTGCTTTATGCCGTCATCGTTCCAGAGCAGGCGGGCATCAAGTCCAAGACCAAATTTGCCGAGCGCAAAATCATAACCAAAAGACATCATATAATAGGTCTTGCCGTCAACCGAAACTGCGCCAAAGGTCGCGTCAAACCCTCCCGAGGACGGAGGAGCCTGGGTTTTGGCCGGCTCCGGAGCAATCACCGGAGCTTCCGGGGCCTTCTGCTGAGGCGCCGGGGTTTCGTCGCCGATGGGTTTGTTATCCCAACCCTCCGCGTCTTTTGCTTTCTGTTCGGAAGGGATTGGAGAAGACTGACCCATTATTGAAGACATATAGGACGCATAGTCGCCCGCTTTAATGAAAAGTTCTTTCCCGCTGAGCGGGTCAGCCATTGAAACAATGCCTTCAAACACCGTCACTTTGGAATCTGTGTCATTCGCCTCGGTAATAAAATCAGTCCCCTTTACGGCCGCCACAACATGCTTGGTCTGTATCTGGAGCGTGGACAGGTCTTTTGAGACCGTGAACTTCGTCCTGATTTTCCCGAGCCAGAGCTTGACAATAGTGTCTCCCTTTAGCTCGGTATCCTTAAGCTTTGTGAGATCTATGGAAGTGTCCTCTTTAAGCGTTATCCTGGATTTATCCTCAAAGGTGAGCTCCGCCTTTCCTTTCTTGGTTCTGATGGAATCCCCCTGATTCAATTTCTGGAACGGAGCAGCCGGTTCCCATTTCTGTTTTCCGAAAGCCAGCACTTCAACTTCCCCGGTCAGGAAGGTTATCTGTCCGGTTGAAGGCGGAAGCGCGGGTTTCGCGGGAAGCTTTTCAGGAGCTTTTTCTGTTGCTTTCGCGGCTGAGGTATCGGACGGCTTGTCTGAGGTCACGCTCGCGGCAGGTTCCGCGGGTTTGTCAGCGGGTTTATTTGCGGTAACTGCTGCCGGTTTATCGGCCGCCGGAGCAGCCGGCAAATTTTCGTCTGCGGCAATTACCCGCAGAGAAAGCGCGGTAAAGACGGCAAGCAAGAGCAGGAATTTTTTCATGGGGGAGCCTCCTTAAGTTGTCAGCGCCGTAAGACAGGCAGCTTTGATGCAATTTATGCTAGTTTATTATTATAACATAAAAACCAATACGGGCTGCTGTTAACTTTCTTACTCCCGGTCTTCTTTGATGAGTTTGAAAGCCAAAAAGAAAGCCGAGAGTTCAAGCGCGCAGCCAAACGCTCCAAGAACTATCATGACCGCGGAATACCTGATATTGTGATTCTTCCACAAGGCGCTTCCGACAAAGCACAGGACCGCGACGGTCAGGGAGATGAGAAACAGAGGGAGGGCCGGCAGAGCCGCCAGAAGCCTGTTCTTGAAGAAAAAGCCCGCGGAAACAGCCAGCGCGAGCAGAGCCGTCATCAAATAGGCCATCAGCGCCTGCCCCGTGCCGCTATTCATAACTATTACGCTTGCCGCTATGAAAAGAAAGGCCAGTCCGATGAGCGCGTGAACAACAACATATGCGATTCTGAGCATTTTGACCGCCTGGGTTTAAGAATTAGCTTTTGTACTTGTTTGTTATCGGAACGCGCCTGTCCCTGCCGAAAGCTTTTGGGGTAATCTTTACGCCTGGAGGCGACTGGCGCCGCTTGTACTCGCTCCTGTCCACAAGTCCCAGCACGCGGTACACGGTTTTTTCCTCAAAGCCCTTGGCGACTATCTCTTTCGCGTCGCGGTCCTCTTCGACATAGAGCTTAAGTATCGGGTCAAGTATTTCATAGGGAGGCAGAGAATCGCTGTCCTTCTGGTTGTGCCTCAACTCGGCCGTGGGGGCTTTGGTAAGGATGCGGCGCGGTATCACGGCCGAGACCGAATTCCTGTATTCAGAGACCGCGTAGACCAGCATCTTCGGGACATCCTTGATGACGGCAAACCCGCCGGCCATATCTCCGTAAAGAGTGGCGTAGCCCGTGCTCATCTCGGATTTATTGCCGGTTGTGAGCACCAGCCAGCCGAATTTATTGGAAAGGGCCATCATATAATTCCCGCGTATCCTGGCCTGAAGATTTTCTTCCGTAATATCCGGCTGTTTTCCCTCAAAATATGGGTTAAGGACTGCAAGATACTCCTTGAATATTTTCTGTATGGAAATTTCCAGGAACTTTATGCCAAGATTTCCCGCAAGAGAACGGGCGTCTTCCAGTGAATCGTTCGAAGAAAATTCGGAAGGCATAAACACGCAGGTCACATTTTCTTTTCCCAGCGCGTCGACCGCGATGCAGGCGACTATGGCGGAATCAATACCCCCGCTTAGGCCTATGACCGCCTTTTTGAAGCCATTCTTCGCGAAATAATCTTTTACGCCAAGCGTGAGCGCAGCGTAAACTTCGCCGGCCGGGTCCGGGCGCTTGGTCTTTATCCATCCGGAAAGCTTTCCCGCGGCTGAGAGCTCAAAGGCCAGAAGTTCTTCTTTGAACCCTTCTGCCCGCGCGGCTACCGTTCCGTTGCCGTCAACTGCCATGCTGTAGCCGTCAAAAACGAGCTCGTCCTGCCCGCCGACCATGTTAGCGTAAATAACGGACACGCCGTGCGCTTTCGCCTGCTTTTGAATGACTGCTTCTCTTTCTTTCACTTTGCCGGCATGATACGGGGAAGCGTTGAGGGTTATGATAGCCTTCGCGCCGGCTTTTGACTGCTCTTTTGCCGGACCTTCTTCAAACCAGATATCTTCGCAGATATTCAAGCCGAGTTTAATTCCTGAAACCTCGATGATCAGAGGTTTGTCTCCGGGGCTAAAATATCGCTTTTCGTCAAAGACCCCGTAATTCGGGAGGATTATCTTCCTGTAAACCTGCGCGACACGGCCTTCCGAAATGACGGCGCAGGCATTATAAATGGCTTTACCTGCCTGGTCCACGAATCCGACGCAGGCGGTAATGCCTTGTATTGAGCTTGCAATGGTTTTCAGACAGGCAAGGTTGTCTTTGATGAACTTGGGTTTAAGCAACAGGTCTTCGGGCGGATATCCGGTCACCGCAAGTTCCGGAAAAACTACGAGTTCCGCGCCTTCTTTTTTTGCCAATGAGACATATTCAAGAATCTTCGCGGCATTCCCCGCGAAATCGCCGACAGTAACATTAATTTGCGCAATAGCGATTTTCATAAGAGCCTTTGTTTGAGCTAATTATGGTTTATAACGTTCGTAACGTTCTTAACGTTCTTAACGTTTGTAACGTAAAACTAAACCTTTGGATTAAGCTAATTACGGTTCTTAACGGTTCTTAACGTT
>CAIWWK010000066.1 GCA_903916325.1 Candidatus Firestoneibacteriota bacterium | reverse complement strand
GCGCATGCGGACATATCCAGCAAACCCGGGTTCAGTTCTTCTTTTTTCGGGTTTGTATTATAATTTATCTTTTCCGCAAGACTTCTTTTAAAAAGCAGGAAACCGTTCTTTTTCGCTTCTGCGTCAGGAACCGGAGCGGGGGCACTTTCCTGCGGCTCAAGCAGCATAAGCTTCCCTATCCTGACCATAAGCTTGGTTGAAGTTTTCACATCAGGCGTCCAGAAACTCTCAACTTCGTCTTTGACCGCGGCGTCAATTGCCTCCTGCGCGAAAGATAACAGCGGGAGAAGCACGGCAAAAGCGGCCAAAACTATTCTGCTTTTTTTCATCAGCGGCTCCATTATCTGAATTCCGGAACAACTAAGTTCTTTCGTTATGCGAAGAACGCCCGCCTCAGGCGGAAATTCGGCGCGGGAACAGTGTAACAACAGCAACAAAACACTGCGGAGTTAAGGCCGCAGTATTTTGTTTGCGCCGAAAACACGGAAATTATTATTCTTCTTCGTGCACCACATAGAAGTTGCTGAAATATACCTCTGCGTCTTTAAAATCCGGAGCCCAAAGGCAAATTATTCTCATATTGGCCATATCAAGAGGTCTGCCGTCGCCGAAAGAAATATTGAGTCCTTCGATTCCGATGTGGACGTCTTTGTTCTCACCCGGTTTCAGCGTAAAAGGAACGCCGCAGTTGTTCTGGGCCCATTTTTTTTGCGAACCTTTATCGCCAAGTATTATTGTTCCCTTATAAGGCTTGTCGCCGGCGAGAAAAGCGTTAAACACAAGATAATTATATTTTGACCAGTCGCCCTTCTTGGTCATATTGTAAACCCACATGCCTTTTACCTTCATGCGGGCCGTTTCCTTGCCCTGGAGATGTTCATCAGTCAGGCTGATAGTTCCGGCTGTGGCGTCGGGAAGATCCCCTTTGCCGCAATTTATTACCGTCATCTTCTGCACTTCTTCTTTGGGCGCATCAGCCGCCTGCACCGCCGATACCGCGCACAGCGCCAGTATCAAAAACAGAATTTTTTTCATTTCCCTTTCTCCTTTTAAGCATCTGATTTCTCTTATGCTTTACCCGTTACGGGTTTTTCTTTTTCACAGCAAACTGCCCTTTCTGCAGCCGGCTTTTTGCGGAACATGCCTTTTTGAGGAAACACGGCATAAGCTTCGAAACCGGCCTACTCTTTAATTATTATCTCAGGCTCTCCGCCAGACTTACTTTTTCTCGCCCTGCAGGGCTATTATAGACTGCGCTGCTTTGTATTTAAGCTCGTCCATCTTATCCGCGCCTTTAAAGTTCTTCATTGCTTCGCGCATAAAATCCGATTCCAACCCGGTACCTGCCCCTGACGCTATCTTGAAATCCTTAACGGCAGCCAGCACGGCTTTTGCCGTTTTTATAGCGCCGCTATCGGCCTGCGGGTTATCGGCCAAGACCTTTTCAAGTGTCCGGAAGTACCTGTAATCATAGACTCCTTCCCTGATGTTCTCCCATTCAGTTGTGTCAACAGGGCCTTCCTTGCTGTATACGGCGCAGGAAGCCGTCGCGTACTGGCTGGTTGGATTGCCAAGCTGCGCCTGCCCCCACCAAAACTTGGAATTGCCCAGAGCGTTTGACTGGTAGGTCAGGAATCCGAACGCGAACCTGTTATTGCCGCAGTTGTAAAGCAGCAGCGGTTTTTTAAGCTCATTTACTTTATCTATAATCTTCTGGCTGGGAGGGAAAGCGGCGTGTGTGGTATTGAAATAGGGGAGATAGCAGAGTTCCGAATAATCCGCAGTCTTGCTATTATCATCAAGCCGCGGGAAGCCTCCCCACGAGGACCAGGACGCATTCGTAATAAGCCCTTCCGAGTTCAGTATTTCAAATGTGTTCTTTGTGGAAATATAGTCCCTGAGTTTTCCCGCTTCAACCTCTTCCCGAGCCTCGTCAAAAGTAAAGATAAGTCGAGGCCACTTTTCGGATTTAGCTTTCTCTGCTACAAGATGCGCAAACTCCTTAAGCGCGGACCTGTGCGCGGGGCTCCAGGGCTTCCCGCCGGTCTGAATTGCCAGGTCGGCCTGGATTCCGCTGTCAAACATCCAGCTTGTAAAGCCATATTTTCTGAGAAGCGGCACAACTCTTTCGGCAATCGAGAAATCAACAGTCAGCTTGCCCCCGGAATATTTTACAGGAAAAGGGTCTCCGGAATCAAAGCAGTTCATGGCGTGCTCCCGCAGGTTCTGCATATCTTTTTCTAGCCAGGTATTTTCCGGATAGCCCTTGTAATACCACATCCAGTAGGTCTCGTTTTCGCTCCATTCAGCGAACTTAAAGGGGAATACTTCGGCCGACACAGGCAGTTTAACCGGCTTCTTCCCGGCAAAAACAGTTGCTTCTCCCTTATAAACTCCCGGGGCCGCGTTTTCCGGAAGTTTGACGGTTATCCAGAACATTCTCGGGACACCGGCGTACCCGTCAACAGCGCCCTTTAGCAGATATCTGCCTGTCACGAACCATTGCACGCCTATCGTCGTGTACTCATACTTGACGTGCCTTACGGAAATGTTTTCTGAGGGGATGACGCCTCCCGGGCCTTTGAGCTCGGTCACTGAAACCGACATGGAACTCAGGTCGCTTTGTGGAAGCACGCAAAGCGTAAGCGGCTTGAACTCACCCGGAGTTCCCGCGCAAGCAAGCGGCCTTTTCAAGTCAGCGGGTGAAGGCCTTGAGTTGGGATAAATATCGTTCACGGAGTTAACAGCGTAGACAGCGTAACCGTTGTCCAGATCTTCTTTTGAAGGCGAGAACTGGTTCTTCTCGTCATAATATCCGGAATACATCTTGCCAATCGCTTTCATCAGTTTAACGTTAGTCCTTGCGTCCTTATAGTCATTGTGATCTTTATAGAAAGTATTGTAGTAGAGTTTCTCCAGTTCCTCGTTCCCGGCCGACATGGAAACGCCCGCCAAAAGCAGCGCCAACACTACGATAACTTTCTTCATTTTTCCTCCGACATTGCAAGATTATTCCTTTTAACACAAACTCCGCCGAAAAGCACCTCTTCCGGTCAGATTCTTAATTCTTTCATTCTTTTCAAGTAGTACTGATAGTTCTCAAGCGACGTTCCGGGAGTTATAAGATGGTCCGGAAGGGGGACAAAACCGCCTTCCTTCATAAGAGGGATATTCCTGGCTATCTCGGCGTCAATAGCCGCCGGGCCTTTCTCTATCTCAAGCTTATCTATTCCGCCGAAGATTAAAAGTTCTTTACCG
>CAIWWK010000065.1 GCA_903916325.1 Candidatus Firestoneibacteriota bacterium | reverse complement strand
GGCTGTTGCGCTTTTACGGTTTTTCCCCCGAAGCCCCCTCGCGTTACGAGGCATCCCGGCCTTGCGGAGTTCGGACTTTCCTCCCCTGCCTTGCGGCAGAAGCAGCCAGCCGTCCTATCTGTTTGTTTTTTTTAGCCTCAACCGCAGAAAATCTTTCCGCAGTCTTCGCATTCAACCACATGAGTGAACTTGTGTATCTCAATGGTCTCCTGGGGACGCAGCATCGTGCCGCAGCCGCCGCAGGAATTATTTACTATCATGATTGCCGCGACGCCGTTTCCCGCGTTCGCGCGTATCTGTTCATAACGGGCCAGCAGTTTCTTGTCCTCAATGCCGGCGGCCAGAACATCTCTCTCTACCTTTTCTATTTTCAGGGCTTCTTCAAGCTGCTTCGACTCTGCCGTGAGTTTTTCTTCTTCCGCCTTGAGCCTTGCTTCCTCAGACTTTACTTCTTCCGCGCCTTTTGCCAGTTTTATTTTTATATCATCGTCGAGCATGAGCTTTTCTATGATACCTTCTTCCGCCTTTGACACGTCCTCTTTCGCGTGGGTTATCTCCTGCTGAAGCGCGGAGTATTCCTTGTTAGTTTTCACTTCGTTCAACTGGTTGTTCAATTTTTTAATCTGCTGGTTTTTGGAATCCACATCAAGCTCAAGGAGTTTCTTCTCTTTGGCCGCGTCCTCCGCCTTCTTCTTTATGGCGTGCAGGGCATCCTGTTTCGCCTTGAGGGCATCCTGTCTTTCTTTCAACTTTTCAGGTATATCCCCGGCTTCCGTTTCCTGGTCAAGTATCTGACTGTCCTTTTCCTGCAGCTTTAATAGTTTTGCAAGATCGTCCTTAAGCATACGACTCCTTCAAAACAGGTCTTATCCGTTCACTTTTTTCCAGTCCTCTATGAATTTTTTCACGCCGAGGTCGGTGTACGGATGTTTTATCATGGTTTCGATTATACTCTTCGGAATGGTCACCGAATGAGCCCCCGCGAGCGCGCATTCAAGGATATGCTGGGCGCCCCTGATGGAGGCCGCGAGCACTTCCGTCTTCAGTCCGAATATTTTGTAGATCTTAACGATGTCAGCGACAACATCCGTGCCCTTTTGCCCGCCGTCGTCAAGCCTGCCTACGAACGGTATGACAAAATCCGCGCCTGCTTTCGCGGCGACTATTGCCTGGTTCGCTGAGAAAACCAGAGTGAAACTTACTTTCATTCCTTTCTCTTTCAGAGTCCTGGAGGCTTTGATGCTTTCTTTGGTCATCGCGAGTTTCGCGACGACATTCTTGCCGAGCTTTCCGAACTCCAGCGCTTCCTTTATTATCCCGGCAGTGTCAACCGCTATCGGCTCGACATGGACCGGCCCGCTCACAAGCTTAACCACCCCTTCTAGGGTCTTCATGAAATCTTTGCCCTCTTTGGCTACCAGCGAAGGATTGGTAGTTACGCCGTCGCAGAGCCCGAGGTCAACAATCTCTTTGATTTCGTTCACATTTGCGCTGTCTACGAACAATTTCATTCTTGGCCTCCGAAACATCAAAAAACATTTTAAGTATTATATCAGTATTGGCCTGCTATATGCAAACACCCATTTGGAAAAGCTTATTTTACAAGGACATACGGGCCGTTCGGGATAACGCCGAGTTTCAGGCGCGGGTTGAGCTGCTTCCCTTTTTTAAGTTCCGCGTCAATATCAGATATCCTTGTGAGACCCGGAATACTAAATCCGACCGGAAGCCCTTCCGAGAATATTTTAATCTCAGCCTTCTTCATCGCTTTCGCGAGTTCCTCCACCTGCCACTGATCAAGACGGAAGAACCCTTTCGCTGAAATCTTACCGATGTACTCTTTAGGGTTTTTAAACCCAGCCAGCAGTTTTTTAAAATCGCCGCTTCCAATCCCGTCCCTGCAGCCGGAAGCGATGATTATCGTGCCGCCCTTTTTTACGGCGGGAAGAGCCCCGACAATTCCCTTAACGGCCTGATAAAAATTGCGGTCAAGAGGCGCGCCTCCACCGCTTGTCAGGACTATATCGAATTCTTTTCCGGCGCTTACGGTTACTCTCTTTCTGCAGAACGCGGCACCCTTCTCAAAAGCTTTAACCGCGTGCCCGGAAAAAACCCCCGTCACACGCTTCTTCGCGTCCAGCGTGACATTGACAAGAAAATCTATCCCGGCAAGCTTTGAGACTTCGGCAGCGAGCAGGTGACACGGATTCTTTTCCAGACGCCCGCCCTCAGAGAAGGCGGATTCCAGAAAACCCGGCGAATGGAAGACTTTAATTGTATCAAGCCCGGCTATTCCCGGACAGACACCTTTCCTTCCGCCTGAAAACCCGGCCATGAAGTGGGGCTCAATGAAGCCGGTAACTATCTTTAACTCAGCATCGCAGTAGGTCCTGTTAATCCAGACAGGGACCCCGCCGGAAGACTTTCCCAGATATCTCAATTTCTTCTTATTGCGGCAATCGTGATTCTCTATCCTGTATTCGCGGGGAATTTTTTTTCCGAGAAGTTCCTCAAGATATTTGCCTTCAGTCGGGCCGTGGGTGCCGGTACCAATAAGAATTGTAATGTTCTCTTTTCTCAATCCGGCTTTCTTTAGCAAGTTCAATATCGGAGGCAGGATAATTTTGTTCGGCACAGGACGGGTCTTATCGGAAATGACGATACAGGCCGTTCTCTTTCCAGAGGCAAGTTCTACCAGCGGCCGGGAACCAAAAGGCCGGGCTAGTGATTTTGCGATTACCGCTTTCGGGGATTTCAACGCAGCTGCGCTTTTCATTGATAAGATTTGAATGGAAAGGCCATCCGGAAGAACAGCTTCGAGGCCCTTGCTGTCGTAATCAAGACGGATCCGGCGCATTTGGCACCCCTGCCATTGAAGGAACGGACTGCTTAGCTGTTCAACTTATTGCAATATTATCAGAAATCAGCCTATTAAGCAATGCCTTCAAAACGGTTGCTTTTAACCGGCTCAGACTATATAATTAAATGTTATTCCCGGCGGCAAGCCGGAAAATTCAAGGAGGAAAAATGAAGAAATTGCTCCTGCTTCTCGCAATGCTTTGCGCCTGCGTTTTCGCGTCGGCTCAAAACGAAGATATTGAGAAAGCTTATACAACTGCATTCGAAAAGGACCACGCCGAGTTTAAAGACATGGTAACCACGATGCGTTTGTGGAACAGAATGGGAAAAATCTACACAGGGTTTTTCGACGAAAAGAACTCGTTCACTGCATCCAAAGAAAACAAGGAAAAAGGCTACACAGTTTACGCCAACAACTATACGGTTGATATTTATCCCAATTCCAGGCCCAGCCCGAACGACCTTAAAAGGCCGCTCGGAAGCTTCGGAACCCCCGGAGAATTCAAGCCCATTACTTTATGCGTGCTCCCGGAAACAGACCAGAGCTCCATAACAGTCTCGGTATCAGAACTTAAAGGACCGGCTGAGAGCATCCCGGCCGAGAATGTTTCCGTCAGGCATGTTAAATATGAATATGTGCCGATAGGCGTTCAATGGTTCGTAAAGGGCAGGTACCTGGTCAAAGGCCCCGCGGACGGTTTCGCGGGTATTCCCAGAATGTTCTGGATAACGGTAAAAATACCGGAAACGGCAGCCCCCGGGGTTTATAAGGGTGAAGTAACGGTTATGGCCGGCAAAGCCCCGACAAAGCTTCCGGTTTCCGTGGAAGTATTTCCTTTCAAGTTTGCGGAATGGGATGAGCATCACACTTACTGGATGTGGTATTACAACAGCTATCCGGCAAGCCCTGAAATAGATAATGCCATGCAGAACCTCCGCGACCACGGAATGAATTGCTTTGATTCTGCCGACCCATTCCCCGTGAAGTATTCGGGAGGGAAAGTCACGGTAGATTTCACCACGGCGAACAGGATAGTCCCTCTGCTTAGAAAGTACGGGTTCACCAGCTGGATGTTTGACAGCGGTATCCAGAGCATACTTTGCGAGTTGACCGGAAAGCAGCCGTGGAGCCCGGCGCACAGGGCGGCGCTCAAGGAATTCGGAACCATAATTGCCGCAAAAGCGAAAGCAGACAACTGGCCGAAGCTGATATTTACTTTTGATGAACCCCGCGAAGACAGCGAGCCGGGGAAAATGCGCGGTTGGTTAGATATGAAGAACACTTTCGAGATACTGGGCGAAGCGGGAATAATAAACAACCCTTCGTGGGCAGGGCCGGGCGGATTTAAGCGTAAGGATGACCCGAGCAAGATGGCAGACTACACGGAACTTATTAATATTCCGTACTACAACACCACGCACGCCGGCTTCGCGCCAACGCAGAAAATAATCGATAAGGTTCACGAATTAAAGAAACCGCTCCTGCTCTATAACTGCGGCGCGAACAGATACGCCTTCGGTTTTCTGACATGGCAGCAGGGCGCTTACGGCAACTCGCAATTCTGGTGGGGAGCGGCAAAGTACGGCTGTCCTACCACGGAATACGCGGCCTCCTCCTGCGCCGTTTACAGCAAAGGCGAAATTATTGACACTACAAACTGGGAACATATAAGAGAAGGCGTCTATGATTACAGGTATATTATGACGCTTGAAAAAGCCGTCGCGGCAAGCAAGAACCCGGGAAGCGCTGAGGTAACCGCGGCAAAAGCAGTGCTTTCCGAGATCAGGAATTACAAAATCTCAGCAGGCAAAGGCACCGGCTACGAAGCTGACTTCCTGGAAGAAGCTATGAAGAACTTCAAAGGCGCGGACAAGATGGATGTATTAAGATATAAGATGGGGCAGGCGATTATTAGTTTACAGGGTAAATAATTATTCAGACTGGTTCAT
The DNA here is from genome assembly GCA_903916325.1 of Candidatus Firestoneibacteriota bacterium. GTDB lineage: Bacteria > Oederibacteriota > D2-FULL-39-29 > D2-FULL-39-29 > CAIOVX01 > CAIOVX01. Next base: position 639 of record CAIWWK010000065.1, on the reverse strand, counting down.
AACGTTCATAACGTTCCTAACGTTTGTAACGTAAACAAGAAGCCGCCGGTAACCCCGGCGGCTCTTTTTTTGTTGAAAACCCTTATATTTGACAAACGCTATAAACGTGATAAACCTTAATGCTTTATTGTCGGAATCTTACTAATGTATTTTGCTGCCATTTTCCCGTAAAATCCGTTATTTTTAATCACTTCCCGGTAAAAATACGCGCTGGGTTTTGGGGAGCGCTTGAAGGTCTTAAAATCAACCTTTACCAGCCCAAAGCGGGGAACAAAGGAATCCCATTCGTAATTATCAAAAGTTGACCAGTGCAGGTACCCCCTCACATCCGCGCCCATCTCAATAGCTTCACTGAGCGCGTTTAAGGTCAGCGAAAGATTCGCAATCCTGAAAGCGTCATCCTTGCAGGAAACGCCGTTCTCCGTTATGAATATGGGCTTATCGCTCACCCTCATACAGGCCTCAATGATGCCTTCCGGATAGAACTCCTCCATATAGAAATCCATCTCTATCATTTTCTGGATTTTGTGGTCGTACCTGGTTTCAACAGTAGTTTTCCCGGACGCATTTATCATGTGCCTCGTGTAATAATTAATTGACCAGAAATCCAGCGCCCCTTTTAAGTCAGGCACAAACTCC
>CAIWWK010000064.1 GCA_903916325.1 Candidatus Firestoneibacteriota bacterium | reverse complement strand
GTTTATAACGTTTATAAGGTTTGCAACGTTTATAACGAAAACATAAAAGCCGTGTATTGAGCAGTTATCGTTCTTAACGTTCTTAACGTTCGAAACGTTTATAACGAAAACATTAAGAACGTATTTTCTGGGTTTAGTTCTGATTTCGGTTCTGATTTTGCCTTACGTTATGAACGTTATAAACGTTATTCTGCTATGCCAGACGTAGTCTGGCATGACAAATATCTTTCCTTACAGAACATGACGCACGCAGTGCGGCATATAAACTTTATGAACGTTACAAACTTTTATTCCTTCTCATCCTTCCCATGGCACTTCTTGTACTTCTTCCCGCTCCCGCAGGGGCACGGATCGTTTCTGCCGACTTTGGCCGCGGTGCGCCGCACAGGAAGCACCTTTCCTTCCTGTTCTTCAGGCGGAAGATACGGGGCTCTGGGGCCTCCCATCTGCGGAGGAAGCTGCTGCTGCCTTCTCAGTTCCTGTCCGGAAAGCTGATTCACTTCCTTGTGCTCGTAAGAGACTCTGCCAACAGGCTTGCGTTCGACTGCCTGCTCAAATTCCACCTTATCCTCGCTCTTTACCTGCACCCTTGAGAGAAACTTCAGGACTTCCACTTTGATATTCTGAATCATCTCAGAGAACATCTCGTAGCCTTCTTTCTGGTACTCCAGGAGGGGGTCTTTGCCCGCGTAGCCGCGAAGCCCGATGCCCGACCGGAGGTGATCCATATTATACAGGTGGTCCTTCCATTTGTTGTCTATCGCCTGGAGCATTATCATCCTTTCAAGATGCCTGGTTATCTCTGTGCCGTTCATCTGCTCCCTGGAAGAATAGGCCGCCAGAACCGATTCCGACATATGCTCCCTGAAGGTCTCGTGAGTGAAGCCCTTCATTTTGTCAGGAGTCAGGTGAAACTCAATATTGAAGACATCCAGGAGTTTCGCTTTTACTCCGGTAAGGTCCCATTCAAAAGAAGTCTTCTTTTCAGGCGCAAATTCCTCCATAAAAAGGTCCAGAGTGTCGTTAATCCACCTGTCAACCTGCTCTTTCACGGTCTCTCTTTCGAGTATCATCCTGCGCTGGGAATAGACAACCTCTCTCTGCTTGTTCATCACATTGTCGTAATCAACGGTGTGCTTTCTGTAATCAAAGTTCATACCTTCAACGCGCTTCTGCGCGCCTTCAATTGTCTTATTAATCCACGGATGAGTTATCGGAGTCCCTTCCTCTATCTTGAAGGTGTCCATTATCTTTACCATGCGTTCAGACCCGAAGACGCGCATAAGGTCATCGCCCAGTGAAAGGAAGAATTTTGAGGAGCCCGGGTCACCCTGCCTCGCGCACCGGCCGCGGAGCTGGTTGTCAATACGCCTTGCTTCGTGTCTCTCGGTGCCTATCACATGCAGCCCGCCGAGGTTAGCGACACCATCGCCGAGGACTATATCAGTGCCCCTTCCGGCCATATTCGTTGCGACTGTTACCTGCTGGTATTGTCCGGCGAGAGAGATTATTTCCGCTTCCCTTTCGTGGAATTTGGCGTTTAAAAGCTGGTGTTTTACGCCCCTGCGGTTCAACATTTCGGAGAGTTCTTCATTGTGTTCAATGGAGATGGTGCCGACGAGCACGGGTCGCCCCTTCTCGTTCATCCCGGCTATTTCCTCAACAATTGCCTTGAGTTTTTCTTTCCTTGTTTTGTAAATCTCGTCGTCGCCGTCCTGGCGGAGCATCGGTTTATTCGTGGGGATAATAACAACGCCGAGCTTATACGTGTGCATAAATTCGCCGGCTTCCGTCTCTGCCGTTCCGGTCATTCCCGCGAGCTTCTTATAAAGCCGGAAATAGTTCTGCAGCGTGATGGTCGCCAGCGTCTGGTTCTCGCGCCTTATATCCACGCCTTCCTTTGCCTCAATGGCCTGGTGCATGCCGTCGCTCCAGCGCCTTCCCGGCATCAGCCTTCCGGTAAACTCGTCGACGATGAGGATCTCGCCGTCCTTGACGATATAGTCAACATCCTTCTTGTAGAAGGAATGCGCTTTGAGGGCGTTGATGAGGTGATGGACATAGTCCATATGCAGCCCGTCAAAGAGGTTCGGCATCTCAAGGAGCTGCTCGGCCTTGGCGACGCCCGCGTCGGTTATGGCAAGCGTCTTGTGCGCCTCTTCAACTTTGAAATCCTCTTCGCGCTTGAAAAACGGCACGAGGCGGTTGAGTTTATAGTATTTGTCCGTGGATTCGTCTGCCGCGCCGGAAATGATAAGCGGGGTTCTTGCTTCGTCTATGAGTATGCTGTCGACCTCGTCAACAATGGCGAAATTGTGCTTGCGCTGGACGACTTCGCGCATGGAGGTCGCCATATTATCGCGAAGATAATCAAAACCAAACTCGTTGTTCGTTCCGTAGGTAATGTCGCAAGCGTAGGCGTCGCGCCTTTCATCCGAAGAAGAATCGTTTCTGATACATCCGACCGAAAGGCCCAGGAACCTGTAAATATTTCCCATACCCTTAAAGTTGCCCTTGCCCAAACTGTCTCGTTCCGCGAGATAATCGTTTACGGTGACAACATGCACGCCTTCGCCTGAAAGAGCGTTAAGATAAACGGGAAGCGTGCCGACGAGTGTTTTTCCTTCGCCGGTCCTCATCTCCGCGATATTTCCCCAGTGAAGGGCAACGCCGCCGAGAAGCTGAACATCAAAATGCCGAAGCCCTATGGAGCGAACCGAGGCCTCGCGGACAACCGCGTAGGCTTCGGGAAGCAATTCATCAAGCGTCCCGCCTTTGGCAAGCCGCTCCCGGAATTCAACTGTCTTATTCTTGAGCGCTTCATCAGAGAGCTTCTTTAGCGCCGGCTCAAAAGAATTTATCTGCTCCACTACGGGCCACATCTTCCTAAGGAGCCTCTCGTTTTCGCTTCCGAATATTTTAGTCAGAAATTCAAACATGTTGGTTTCCTTTGGCTATAAGCCAATAGATAAATTTGCAAATATCATAAGACCGCCGTAATATGTGCTGCTCGCGACCGGAAGGCTCGCGCCCCCCGTGATGGATACTTTATCTGTCGGCGTTATGCTTGCTCCGACAGAAGCCCTGCCTACAATGCTTCTGGCGAAATAGTATTCAGTGTCATTGGCAGAGAGCGCCGGGACAGCGTCCAGCCCGCTTCCCGCGAAGGTTGCCTTTGCCTCGTACTGCGTAATCCCGTTGTATTCCATTATGAAGGATAACGCGGTACTGACGGGGTATTCCACCGCTATATTATATTTAATCTGGGAGCTCGGTCCGACATTAATGGTGTTCTCCGAAGGGTTATAATAACCTATCGAATGACCCGCAAAAGTGTCCGAGGACGCGCCCAGGCGGTACACATAATAAAAATTTCCGTAGAGGATAAACGGAGCTCTCTTCTCTTTTGTAGCCGCGCCTGCCATGAAATCCCAGGTGCCCGTCCCGGTGGGCAGCTGTGGAGCTCCGGAGGAGAACAAGCTCTTGCCGTTCGGGAATTTCACGCCGGCCTTAAAGGCAGCCTTGTCTGAAGCGGACGAATTCTCCGCGCTCTGATTGCTGCCAATGAGCCAGATATCCCCCAACCCCGCAGCCGTAAGGTCCAGCGCTTTCGAGACGCTTACATAATGCCCCGTAAAATAGGGGAGCTTGACTTCAACCTCACTGCCAAAGGAGGCTCCGTACCTGAAATCCATCAGCACGGTCTGTTCCTGCCTTGAATCGCCGGGCGGGAAGGCAATGTAGCTGCCGCTCCCGTCATAAATACCCTGCGGATTAACCGAGGAGTAACCTATGGAAATTTGATTTTTTCCTTCTTTTGCTATCTCCGCATCGTCAGTTACAAAAGGACGCGCATGCAGAGAAAGCGCTGCCGCAATGAAGATGAATAAAAGGATATCTCGTTTTGCGTTCACCTAGAGGCTCTTCAGTATTTTTTTAATGTTATTCAGGCAGTATACGCTTGATTCCTTCGCGCCCGAGGTGTATGCCTGGCCTCCGGGCCTGTTGACCACATCTTCGGACATCTTTGCCGTCTTCATGCGCCAGTGCGTCTCAAGCGAGACATAGCCGTTGTAGCCCATGTCCTTGAGCGCCTTGAACTGCCCCCAGTAGTTGATGTCTCCTTCGCCGACAGGCACCGACTCCGGTTTGCCTTCCGCGCCCATCTTTACCGCGTCTTTCATATGAAAGTGTATCATGTATTCTTTCACGAAATTAAAACCGGTAGGGAACGGGCACTCGCCGTAGGTCAAGTCGTGCCTCTCGTTGGCCGGGTCCCAGGTCGCGCGGATCACGGGAGAGTTAATGTCCTTCATGAACCTTCCGAGCTGGCGGCCGGTGCCTACAAAACACGCGGCTTCATTCTCAACGCCGAGTATTATACCGTTGGCCTTGACCCTCTTTACGACAGGTCCGAAATTGTCAAGAATCCTTCCGTAGTAAAGATCAAAATCGCCCTTTCTCCAGAAGGTGAAACCGCGCACAATCTTTGTGCCGAGCGCGTGGGCGAGTTCTGAACATTTGTCCAGTATCTCAAAATGTTCTTTTATTTCTTTCAGGTTGTCAATGTCACACTTAAAGAATGGGGCGGCTATGGAGCAGCATTTAATTCCGTTATCCCTGAAGGCCGACTTTATGGTCTTGACATCTTCCTTCGTCAGCTGGTGCGGCGCCTTGTTCCAGGTGCTGCGGACTTCCACCGCCGAAATTTTTTCCTTTTTGCAGGTTTTGACGAGTTCGGTTAAATCCTGGGAAATCTCGTCTCCGAAAGTGGCTAACTTGAACATATTTCCTCCTGAATCTGATTACGCAGATTACATAATACGATTACACAGATTAAATCAGACTGCTGTGACTTTTTCACTTTAATCTGCTAAGCCATAGGGATTCTGGCTTCTAAACCTTATAAACTTTATGAACCTTACAAACCTTACAAACTTTTGTTTTTGATAACCATCTCTATCAGCTGCTCTTCCGATATCCCCAAATCATTGTAGTTTTTGTAGTATTGCCCTATTTCTTTCTCATAACTGCGTATTTTTTTCTCTCTCTGAATCTTCGCGGCGTTTAACACCTTCGCGCAAAGTTCCGGAGTGGCGGTTATTCCCGCGGCCTTGAGGCGTTTCGCGTTCTTCTTGATAACATCTTCAACGGCCGAAACTCCGCTGTGCTTCCCGAATACAAACCTCTGCTCACCGCCGACCGTCTCTTCCCTGATGAACTGGTAGATAGCAGGATGAATCAGGATACCGGCGGTATGGATGCCGGACTCGTGCGCGAACACCCCTTCCCCAATAATCGGTTCGTGCGCCTGCACGGGTATGCCTGAATATTTCTCTATTTCCTTGCGGAGAGTGCGGAGCAGGTCATACCGGAAGCCGGGTATTTCCACCCCGTAGAGTTCCTTCAATATAAGGACAGTCTGGTGGATGGAAGTGTTCCCCGCGCGCTCGCCGATCCCGTTCGCGGTGACACCGGCGTAAGTCGCGCCGTGGCTCATAGCCCTGACAGTGTTTAGGGCCGCCATTCCAAAATCATTGTGGAAATGCGCCGTCATCGGCACTCCGTTCAGCGCCTTAATCATCTTTGGAATATAATAATCCACGGATTCCGGAGTAAAGACGCCGCAGGTATCCGAGAAGCACATCCTCGTGCCGCCGGCCTTAACGCAGGCCTTGGCCCATTTGACGCCGTATTCAATATTGCCGCGCGAAGAATCCTCTGAGGCAAACTCTATCCTGGAAATTCCCTTTGACTTCGCGTACTTGATGGCATCGCAGACCATACGCGTGTTTGCTTCGCGGTAATAGGAAAGCGGCGTCTCTATCCATTTATCAAGGGACTTGCCGTCCCTTTTCAAAAGCGTCTGCCCGAGCTTGTATTTAATATGAAGGTCCGAGAAGGTGGAAAGCACCAGAATTGAAACATCGTCCGGCTTCCCTCCAATCTCTTTCATCGCCTTTACCACTACATCAATATCCGCCGGGTTGGACCTGCACATCGCGAGTATCTCAACATCCTTGCTTATTTCGCCGGATCTCTGCGCCTTGGCGATGAGTTTTAGCGCCTTGTAATCCGACTCCCCGCTTATCGGGAAGGCCACATCCATAACGTGGACGCCGACCTTCGCCAAAAGTTTCGCCAGGTGAAGTTTCTGCTCGGGAGAGAAAGCGACGCCCGGCATCTGCTCGCCGTCGCGGAGGGTGTCATCATATATACGGATTCTGTCCGGACGCGGAAACTTAAGGTGTTTGGTAAATTTCTTCGGTTCATTTATGAGCTTGCTCAACGGTTCCTTAAACTTTATCATGCGTTCTCCGTACGGCAAAATATTTGTTTGATGTCACCGATAAAGGCTTTCGATACCACCGATAAACCACTCGGTCCCATCGGTGCCATCAAATCGATCTAATCTGCGTAATCTCTTTCCTAATCCGAGTAATCAAGCCGGCTCTTTCCGAATGTGCTCAATGTTTCTTTTAACTTAATAATCCAAACTCTGCTTTTTTGTTTACGTTATAAACGTTAAGAACGTTATTCTGCTATGCCGGACGGAGTCCGGCATGAAATATATCTTACCTTACAGAACAAGACGCACGAAGCGCGGCTTATAAACCTTACAAACCTTATAAACCTTACAAACTTTATAAACTTTTATTTCGTTAATGTGTAGTTATCCCCTTCCCCATAAACCCCGAAACGATCTATCGCCGCCTGGAGTTCCTTCTTTGTCTTGGCGTACTCGCGGAGAGGGATTTTCTTGTGTGTCGCTTCAATCGCCTGGTGGAAAGCCTTAACTCCGGCCTTAAGCCCCATAGGATGGGCGTGAATTCCGCCGCCGGCCCCTATTATCACATCGTTCCCGAAATCCGTGATTATCTGCGGAACAAGACCCGCGTGCATTCCCGCGGAAGGGCCAGGCCACGCTCTCTTTATATGGTAATACGGCGAGGTCAATTCCTGCGCGATGCGGATTACCCTCTCCTTCACCATCGGCACCTTGCCGAAATAGGACGGATAGATGACCATATCCGCGCCTGAAACGCGCACCAGCTTGCCGAGGATGACATTTGAGGCAACACCGTAATTCGGCGAGCCGAAAAACGCCCCGGCGAAATCAGGATGGGCAAGTATGGGAACATTTATCTCGGGATCTTCCGCAAGAACGGAGAGCGCCGAGAAGCTGACGGTGTAAACATTGACCATCAGGCAGTTCGCGCCGGCCTTGACCGCGGCCTTAGCCTTCTTGAACATCTTGTCAAACTCGTCCGTGATGTTCACTGAATAGAGAACCTTTCTTCCGGTCTCCTTCTTTATCTTCGCGACCGCCTTCATGCACTCTTCAACGCGGTCTTCAACAGTGCAGAAGTTCGGGTCAGCGAGAAGCTCATCGTCCTTTATCACATCCACGCCGGAGGAACCAAGGTCAAAGAGCATCTTGCCGAGGGATTTCGCGTCCATGCCGATGCAGGGTTTAAACATCGCAACCAGTAAAGGCCTGCCGTTCACATCAAGAAGCTTCCTGATACCCTCAACACCAAACTTCGGACCTTTGTATCTTTTCACAAACGATTTTGGAAGTATTACATCCAAAAGTTTGAGCTTGCCTGACATCGAGATGTTGCCGTAGAGCGCGGTGAGCGCCTGGGGTATCTGCTGGTTGATGTTTACCGCGGGGAAACCGATAAAGAAAACGAACTTTCTTTCTTTTACGTCTTTCGGTATGGCGTCTTCATAATGAGGTATTTCATAAACACCGAGCACGCGGGCGACAGATCTGTCCCGTATCTCTTCCGTCTCTCCGGGAAGCTCCACCCATGTGCCGGTTGATTGTTCAAGCGCGATGGCCTCGACTTTCTTCAATATATCTGTGGTCTCGCATTCCAGAAGGTAAAGTCCGATAACATAGTCATCCGTATTTATGCTCTCAAAATCTACGAATATTTTTGGGTCAAGCATCCGCACCTCCCGATGGCCGTTTCCTGTAGAATTTTAAGCTAAATAGCCACAATAAATAGATTATACGGGAATGCGCCGATAATTTCAATGTAATTCAAAAAGGCAGGCAATTCAATATCAAATTTAGCTTTATGGAGTGAATCGACCATCTTTGGTCCTGCACCGGAATTAAGTAACTGGTACTGGAGTACCTTAGCCTAGCACAACAGACATCAAATTGCGGTTCAGCAAGAGACTTAGGGCGTTGAAGAAAGACCGAGGATTCACACAGGAACAATTGGCGGAATTATCCGGTATTGACTACAAGCATCTTCAGTTACTGGAAGGAAAGAACCCACCTGCTATAAGAATTGACACTCTAGAGAAACTGGCAAAAGCCCTCAGAACAACCTGCTCTAAATTCATGGATTTCTAGATTAAATCCAACCAAACAAGTATTTCTTCTTGTTTTGCCTGAAGTATTTGTTTTTACGTTACAAACTTTACAAACGTTATGAACGTTATAAACCTTTGAATCTATTTTATTATTACGCTTAGCTCTTTAGTATTACTCTTCTCCGTCACCTTCCCTAATATGTTTTCCCGGAGGACAAACCCGTCAAAACGGCTGTCTATGCTGATATCGCGGTTATCTCCGAGCAGAAAATATGAATTTTCCGGTATTTCCGCCGGGCCAAAATTATCCCTGTCGCCAAAAACGCTCTTCTTGCCGGGCTTCGCTGGTATTATCAAGGTTTCTTTGAACACAACATAAGGTTCATCAAGTTTTACGCCGTTAACAAATACTTTTTTGTCTTTTATCGCGACCTTGTCCCCGGGAATTCCGATAACGCGGAGGATCACGGGACCTGATTTTTCGCCGAGCTGCTTTGAAACAACCACATCTCCGCGTGAGACTTCTTTGCCTTTCTTCAGTTCAAGGCCAAGCTCGGGAATGCTGACACCGTAATACGCGCGGTCAACCGAGACAAAATCATTAGGATTGATGGCGGGAGACATATACTCGCCGCTCTCCATTCCGCTCGTGAAGACATATTTTTCGAAATAATTTTGCCAGGGAAGTAAATGGATGAGCAGGAGACCGGCAAGGATAAGCCCGGTGAACCAGCC
>CAIWWK010000063.1 GCA_903916325.1 Candidatus Firestoneibacteriota bacterium | reverse complement strand
TGAAGATGGCAAGGTTGTTCTTCCGGGGAAAGGGAGGATTTTTAGCCGGTACTTATGGAGACCTTAAGGGAATAGGCGTGAAGGAAGAGTGGGAGCAGTGGGCTTATGAAGCCTTCATCTCCTGCATTAAAGCAGGCTGATTAACTCCCCCGCGCTTCATTGAAAAGCATTTTTTTCGCTTTAGCCAGCTGTATCCTGGCTTCGTCTGAAACTACGGGCGGGTTTAGGCGGAGAGCTTTTATCTTTTCGGTTATGATACGCGCAACTGCCGACCTCGCGGCCCATTTATGGTCCGATGGTATGATATGCCAGGGCGCCCAGCCTGTGCTTGTGGCCGAAATAGCATCCTCGTAAGCGCTCTTGTAGTCGTCCCAGAAGGCGCGTTCCCGCACATCTGATTCCGAGAATTTCCAATTCTTTGAGGTGTTCTGCAGCCTTTCCATAAAGCGCTCTTTCTGCTCGTCCCTGGAAATGTGCAGGAAAAATTTCAGCACCATTGTGCTGTTGCGCGACAGGTGCAGCTCAAAATTATTAATATCCTCGTATCTTTCTTTCCAGAGCCATTTTTGCGATTTGCCGCACGGCAACCGCTGGCGTTCCAACAATTCCCTGTGTACCTTGACAACCAGCACTTCCTCGTAATGCGACCTGTTGAAGATGCCTATCTTTCCCCGTTCCGGAAGTGATTTCATATATCGCCAGAGGAAATTATGCTGCAGTTCCTCAAGCGAAGGGACCTTGAAACTGTAGACCTGGCAGCCCTGCGGATTTAAGCCGGACATGACATGGCTTATCATTCCGTCCTTTCCGGCGGCGTCCATTGCCTGAAAAATTACAAGAATGGAATGAAGGTTGTTGGCGTAAAGAAGGCTCTGGGCGTCGTGTAACTTTTCAAGATCTTTTTCCAGGATTCGTTCGGCGGTTTTTTTGGCTTCTTTTTTGTCGGAAGTCCCAAAAAGGTTTTTATCTATGCGGGAAGCGGCGCTGTCTTTAAGAATGGGTTTTTGCCCGAAAGGAGCTTGAAAAAATGAGGAGATGCTGTTTTTGCTCATTTAGCCTGCCTTTTCAGAAGGTGAGCTGCTTTGACGGCATGTACCATTCGCCTTTACTATCATCACTAGGCGAGATATTCAGCAATAGGCCCTGAACCACTCTCCGGTACCACTCACTGCGTTCGGGTACTGGACTAAAGGTTGCACTCGGGTTCAGGGCAAGAACCATTCGCCTTTACTATCATCACTAGGCGAGATATTCAGCAATAGGCCCTGAACCACTCGAATAGCTTGGTTATGGAGTATGGCGTGCCATGAACCTGAACGAACGACTCCACAATGGCCATGTACCACTCGCTATGCTCGGGTACATGGCATGAACCATTCACTATTCAACACTAACGCGAGTGAGTGAATGGTTCATGGCTGGCGGGGAAGGACTCGAACCTTCAACTTCCTGCTCCAGAGGCAGGCGTCCCACCATTAGACTACCCGCCAGTAGGAACTAAAAACCAAAAGGATTATAGCATTTATACCCCAAAGGGTCAAGGAACGGGAAAACGCCTCATTAATGTGATTGCAGAATGAAACTCGCGGTAGTAAAATAACAAAATACTGCAGTTTCTTCGGCAAAAGGAGATCCTTATATGCCTAAGTTCACCAATGAAATCCTCAGAATAGGCACTTTGACCGCCCCCTCGGCCGCGCGCGTCAAGGCGTTGCTGCCCCTGGGATTTGAAAGCTTCCAGTTGCATTGCGGAGACAGCGTACTTGCGCTGGACCTGAAAAAAACAGCTCTTGAGATAAAAGAGGTTCTCGGAGACAGCGGAGTTATAATAAGCGCGCTTGGCGTCTACGGCAACCCGCTTGAAAGCGGCCCCAAGGACCTGGAAACATTGAAATCCTTCGAACTTCTGATTGACAACGCGAAGCATTTCGGCTGCGATATAGTCTGCGGGTTTGCCGGCCGCCTCCGGGGAAAGACGATAGAAGAGAGCATCGGCAGATACAAGGAAGTTTTTGGGCCTCTGGCAAAAAGAGCGAAAGACAACGGCGTGAGAATTGCTTTTGAGAACTGCGAAATGGGCGGAACCTGGAAAAGCGGGGACTGGAACATTGCCATCACTCCCGCCGCCTGGGAGTTGATGTTTGACGCGCTCCCGGCGGACAATATCGGCCTTCAGTGGGAGCCGGCCCATCAGCTGGTCAAACTTATTGACCCGATACCGCAGCTGCGTAAATGGGTAAAGAAGGTTTTTAACCTG
>CAIWWK010000062.1 GCA_903916325.1 Candidatus Firestoneibacteriota bacterium | reverse complement strand
GGTGCCAAAGAACTTGAGGCCGCGGAAAAAGAACTGAAGGGAACCGTAAATATCCTTCTCTCCGGCGGAAAACTGTTATTGTCCTCCTCGGAAGAGAGATTCTTTTCTTTTGAACCGTCCTTCAAAGGGCTTGCTGACCTCCTTGAGGGGAAGAAGGCGGTAAGTTTCGGCTACAAGGACTGCTGGCTGGAGCTTCACAGGCAGGGAATTGTTCCCCCGCCGCTGGAGTACGACTGCTATATAGCCGCCTATCTGCTTAATCCCGACAAGGCAAATTACGGCGCCCCGCAGATAATCAACGCCATGCTGAATATTGAGCCGGACGAACCGTCTTCGGTGTGTTTCCTCGGAAGGCTTCAGGCCGCCCTCTCGGGAGAGATAGAAAAGAGGGGGCTGGACAAACTCTTGCGCGAGGTGGAACTTCCGCTGATTCCGGTGCTGGGCGGGATGGAAGCCGCGGGCATCAAGCTCGACCTTCCGCTTCTGAAGAAGATCTCCGAAAAGCTGGATGTGAAGCTTGAAGAACTGGTCAAGCGCATCTACCTGCTCGCGGGCGAAGAGTTCAACATCAACTCGCCCCAGCAGTTATCAAAAATACTTTTTGAAAAACTGAAGCTTCCGGTGGTTAAAAAGACTAAGACCGGCGCTTCAACCGATGTCGAAGTGCTTGAAGAACTCTCCGCGAAATCCGAACTTCCCGCGGCCCTGCTGGATTACAGGCAGATCTCAAAACTTAAGAACACCTACATCGACGCCCTGCCGGAACTCGCGGATAAAAAAACGCACAAGGTCCACACTCATTACAACCAGGCGGGGACAGGCACCGGAAGGCTTTCAAGTTTGAATCCCAACCTGCAAAACATTCCTATTCGGTCGGAACTGGGCAGGGAAATACGCAAGGCCTTTATCCCGTCGGAGAAAGGCTGGAGGATAGTGGCGGCGGATTATTCCCAGATAGAACTCCGAATACTCGCGCATTTTTCCGAAGACAAAAACCTTATCCGGGCTTTCAAGGAAGACGCCGATATCCACACCAGGACCGCCATGGAAATCTTTGATATGGCGGAGGAAATGGTCACTTCCGACGAGAGAAGAGTGGCTAAGACGGTAAACTTCGGAATAATTTACGGCATAACGCCCTTCGGGCTTTCAAGGCAGTTAAAGATACCCGCCGGGCAGGCGAAGAAGTACATAGACAGTTATTTCACAAAGTACCCGCAGGTAAAACAATTTATGGCGGATGCCGCCGAGAAGGCGAGAAAACTGGGCTACGCCGATACGCTGCTCGGCCGCCGCAGGTATATCCCCGATATCAACAGTAAAAACAAGACTATCGCGGAAGGCGCGGCCAGGGTTGCCATAAACATGCCGGTCCAGGGTTCGGCTTCTGATATAATAAAACTGGCGATGCTTCGGGTCGCGGAACGCCTGGCAAAGGAAAAGTTTGAAGGGAGAATGCTCCTGCAGGTGCACGACGAACTCGTATTTGAATGCCCGGCAGCGGAAGAAAAGCAGCTGACGGCGGCCGTTAAGCGCGAGATGGAAAATGTTGTCGCCCTTAAGGTGCCGCTTAAAGTTGACATTGAATCGGGAGACAACTGGGGTGAATAGAAAAGTCATTGCCATAACCGGCGGGACCGCGACAGGTAAGTCCACCGTCACCGGTATTTTTGAAAAGCTCAGCGGCTTCGTGATTTCCGCGGACGAAGTCGGACACGAGGTTATTAAGAAAGAAAAGCCGGCTTACCGGAAGATAATAAAAGCGTTCGGCAGGTCTTTTCTTGACGGGCACGGCGAAATAATCAGGCGGGAACTCGGGAAGGTCGTCTTCGGACGCGCGTCAAGGGTGAAGAAACTCAACGCAATAACACATCCCGAGATAATCAGGCATATAAAGAGAGAGATTAAAAAAGGCGCGAGGGGCAGGAAGTTCATTGTCCTTGAAGCGCCGCTTTTGTTTGAGGCGAAGCTGGAGAAACTTGCAGGCGCCGTTGTGACCGTCTACGCCTACAGGAGTAGCCAGCTAAAGCGGCTGGCAGCGAAAGGCTACAGCCGCGAAGACGCTGTCGCCCGGATAGAGGCGCAAATGCCCCTTCCGGAAAAGATGCTGAGGTCGAAATACGTGATATTCAACACGGGGGCAAAGAGGAAACTCCTGCCGCAAGTGAAGAGCATAATAAGAAGAGAACTAAAATAGGTTTGATTACACCGATGAACCCGAATGGTTTATCGGTGCCATCAACCTATATTGTCAGCAGTCTGTTCAACTCTTTCTTCAACTGTCCTGCATTCCTGAAATGCACCGCGTGAAGGCCGAGCAGTTCCGCGGCCTCCGCGAGTTCCGGAAAATCATCAACATATACGCATTCCTCTTTCTTCAGGCCCAATTTCTTTACGGCTTCCATATATATGCGGGGATGCGGTTTCATCACGCCGGTTTTGTAGGAAAGCACGGTGTGTTCAAAGAAACTCAGGAAAGGAAAGCGCTTTTTGCACCATTCATAGTGAAGTACATTTGTGTTAGAGAGCAGGCAGAACCGGAGTCCTTTCTTTTTCAGGGAAGCATAAAGTTCCGCTGTATCCTTTTTCAACGAAAAGATATCCGAGAAAACCCGCTTAAATTCAGCAAAAGGCATCTTTAACCCCGTGCTCCGGCGGATATGTTCATAAAGCGCTTTTGGAGTAAGCCTGCCCGTGTCAAACTTTGTATCCATCTTTGACATATAGATGAAATCGTACATTTCCTTTTCGGTCAGGGCGCTCTTTTGGGAAAGCAGGCGCGTGCTTTTGCGGTGGTCGTAGTCAACGACTACTTTGCCGAGGTCTGAGATAATAGCTTTTATCATAATGCTCTCCAAGAAAATTTAAGTTTGATGACACCGATTAGGAAACGATTTCACCGATAGACCATTTTTATGTGTGAAAACTGTCGGCACACATTGTGAGGATTATACCATGTCAGGCTTTATCGGTGTAATCAACTTTTCACCGGTGTCATCGGACAAGCCTTTCAGGTTTTGTATTGAATAGTCAGAAAGTTAATGATAATATCACACAAGTATCTCGCGCGCGGCGGATTTCGCCGCAAAGGAGCAATAATGGCAAACGAAACCATCTTCAAAAGGTACGAAGGCAATCCCATCATTAAGCCGGAAGACGTAAAGAACGCCAACAGCGTTTTTAATTCGGCCGTGGTCAAATTCAAAAAGGGCTACGCCGGGGTCTTCCGCGTGGACACCACAAGAATGTTCAGCGAGCTGCATGCCGGCTGGAGCGATGACGGCATCAACTGGAAGATTGAAGACAAGCAGATAGATATGAAAGGGAACACCTCAAAAAACTACAAGACCGCGTCCTGCTATGACCCGAGGGTTGTGCTGATTGACGGGACTTACTATGTGACCTGGTGCTATTACCCGGCAGGCATTTCCTGCCACATAGGCGTCGCCAAGACAAAAGATTTTAAGACCTTCTATCAGATCACGGAGATAATGCTTCCTTACAATAGAAACGCGGTTTTATTTGAAGGTAAGATAAACGGCAGGTTTGCCTGCCTCAACCGCCCGAGCGATCCTTTCCATACATCATTTGGAGAAGTTTTCTACGCGGAAAGCGATGATCTTATTCATTGGGGCAATCATAAATTCGTGTTCGGCGCCACAGGCGGCTGGCAGAGGTCGAAGGTCGGGCCCGGCCCGGCTCCGATAAAGATAAAAGACGGCTGGCTGATGATATATCACGGCGTCCGCATAACCTGCAGCGGCTATATCTATTGTATGGGCGGCGCTATTCTTGACGGCAAAGAGCCCTGGAAGGTGAAATACAGAGCGCGCCCGTATCTGCTTGCACCGTCAACTCAATATGAAATGGTAGGCGATGTGCCGAATGTGATTTTCCCCTGTTCCATATTGCACGATAAGAAATCCGATAAAGTTAGCATCTACTACGGCGCGGCGGATACGGTAGTCGGTTTGGCAACTGCCGATATGGGGGAGTTAGTTTCTTGGATAAAGAAGAATTCGGATTGAACAAAAAACGTTCATAACGTAAAGCGGGAAGATGAAAAACAGGGGTGGCGGGAGCTG
>CAIWWK010000061.1 GCA_903916325.1 Candidatus Firestoneibacteriota bacterium | reverse complement strand
TTTACAAACCTTATGAACCTTATAAACTTCTCAAGACTTAGTTGCTACGAATAATATTACCACAACGCTATTTCATAAACCATATTAACCTATTGACTGCCACTCCCATCGATATTATAATCAACCATGTTGTTAAAGGAGACTTGATAATGAAACGCAAGATTGTCCTGGTCGGAGGCGGAAGTTTCAAGTTTGCCCCCGGCATTATGAAAAACGCCCTGCTCTCAAAACACCTGCGCGATTCGGAGTTTGTCCTTTATGATCCAAATTATGAACTTGCCGCCCTGATGCTAAAGCTCGGGCTTCGCATGAATGAAACGCTAAAATCAGGCCTCAAACTCAAAGTGGAGAGGACCCGAAAGAAAGCCCTTTCCGGCGCGGATTTTGTCTTTCTTTCAATAAATGTCGGCGGTTTCAAGGCGCACCTTCAGGATATTGAAGTGCCGTACAGCAGAGGGATTCTCCAGTCTGTCGGAGATACTGTCGGGCCGGGCGGCGTTTTCAGGACTCTCAGGTTTGTGCCGGCTGTGCTTGACATCTGCAGGGATATGGAAAAACTCTGCCCCAAAGCGCTGCTCATCTCCTACACGAATCCTATGATACCGATTATCCAGGCAGTCAACCTTCACACTAAAATAAGGGCAATCGGCATGTGCCATGATTATCTCAAAACCGTAAAGGAAATCAATGATCTGTTCGGCGGCAAAATTGAATATATGTATGCCGGGCTTAACCATTGTGTCTGGATGCTGGAGATAAAGAAAGAAGGCAAAAGCCTGTATCCGAAATTGGAAGATCTGGTTAAAAAGAATAAGATACCGGATTACATGCGGGTTAAATTTGATGTTTTCAGGAACTTCGGCTATATCCCTGCCGCCGGAGAAAAACATGTCGCCGAATTTTTTCCTTACTACCTGCGCCCGGATGTTGATTACAAGAGGGATTGGAAGCTTGACTTGAGACAGGACGCGCTGAAGCCGATGATGAAAGAGAGGGATTCTGTCCTTGCCGATATCACGGCCGAGGTTAACGGAACGCAGGGGATAAGGGGGCTCTTTGAACCCTCCCGCGAGCTTGGAGTTGAAGTGATAGAATCCGTTATGACCGGCAAGCCAAAGGTCTTCAATATCAACATGCTAAATCTCGGCGCGGTGCCCAACCTGCCCGCGGATTCAGTGCTTGAGATGCCGGTCAGGGTGAGCGGCAAAGGTTTTAAGCCGCTTCCGCTAAAGGCGCTGCCTGACACTCTGCTGTGGAACACGCTGAGTCATTCCATTAAACTAAAACTCGCGATGGAAGCCGCGGTTTTCGGAGATAAGAAAAAGGCTCTGGCGGCACTCCTCGCCGACCCGGCTTGCGTAGACACTGATATCGCGAAAGAAATGCTTGACACTATGATAAAATTGCAACCCGAATACTTGGGACGGCTAAAATAGATGCTCGGATGGTTAGATGGTTAGATGGTTAGATGGTTGGAAGTAGGTAGTCCCTATGTTCAATCCAACGTCAGAGCATCTGACCCTCCGACCATCCAAGCATCAG
>CAIWWK010000060.1 GCA_903916325.1 Candidatus Firestoneibacteriota bacterium | reverse complement strand
TGGTCGGGGCGACACGACTTGAACGTGCGACCCCTTGCTCCCAAAGCAAGTGCTCTAGCCACCTGAGCTACGCCCCGAACTAAATGCGATTACTGATTACTAATTGGGTAGATAGATTTTAGCAAAATAAGTTGTGGGTTACAATAAAAAGAGAACAAAAGTTTATCAGGTTTATAAAGTTTGTAAAGTTTGTAAGGTAAAAGCAGAATAACCGGAGCAATCCTACAAATGGCTTTGGCTTAAGCGCATATGGCGCATTGTTTTAGTTTTTACTTTATAAACCTTACAAACCTTATAAACCTTACAAACATTTAAGCCCTTTGCTTTATTATTGTGCCTATTAATTTCCGGGCCTTTAATAGCGCAATTCCCCTATGACTTATCCTATTCTTTTGCGCAAGGCTCATTTCCGAGAAGGTCTTGCCGGAGCCGGAAGGTCTAAAGACCGGGTCATATCCGAATCCTTTCCCTCCGCTCTTTTCGCGCGTTATGACACCTTTTATTTTACCGGCAACCGTAAATTCTCTGCCGTCAGGAAAGCAGACCGCGACTACCGTGCGGAAAGAAGCGGTACGGCGGGAAAAATTTTTCATTTCGCGGAGCAGTTTTCTGCAGTTATCATCGTAGGAAGCGCCGTAACCGGCATATCGAGATGAATAGACTCCCGGACTTCCGCCGAGCGCCGCGACTTCAAGGCCGGTATCGTCGGAAAGCGAAGCGAACCCGGTATGCTTCAAGAGCGCCCTGGCTTTAATGAGAGCGTTGGCTTCGAGAGTTCTACCGCTTTCTCTGGGCTTAGGGAATACTTTAAAATCTGAAGAGGTCAGAAGTTTAACTTTGAGCCCCTTGAAAGCGGCCTTCATCTCCCGGACTTTATCCTTATTTCCCGTGGCGAGGACTATTTCCAAGATTTTAACGCCTTCTTCTGCAGAGCGGTCAATTCCTTTATGCCGGCAGCGCCTAGCTTGAGCAGACCGTCAAGTTCCGTTTTGCCGAAGGGTTTGCGCTCGGCCGTACCCTGCACCTCCACAAACCTGCCTGAGCCGGTCATTACTATATTCATATCAACATCCGCGCTTGAATCCTCCAAGTAGCAAAGATCCAGCATCTTAACCCCTTCCACGATGCCCACGCTTACTCCCGCAACGGTATCAAGCAGGGGATCTTCTTTCAGAACGCCTTTCTTTAATAGTTTCAGGACTGCCGCGGCCATCGCGACATACGCCCCGGTAATAGAAGCAGTGCGCGTCCCGCCGTCCGCCTGTATAACATCGCAGTCTATTTGTATTGTCCGCTTGCCGAGCTTTTCCATATCCATTACGGCCCGGAGACTGCGGCCTATCAGGCGCTGAATCTCAAGCGTCCTGCCGGAAGCCCTGCCTTTCGCCGCTTCCCGGTCCATCCTCTCGTGAGTAGACCTCGGCAGCATGCCATACTCGGCGGTTACCCAGCCGCGGGTGCCGGCCCTAAGGAATTTCGGAACATCTTCCAAAACGCTGGCCGCGCAGATAACCCTGGTGTTTCCGCAGGAGATAAGCACCGACCCCTCAGGGTAGCGAAGGAAATCCTTTACTATTTTCACCGGCCTCAAGCTGCCGTTCTTCCTTCCGTCTTCCCTCAAGCGTCCTCCGTAATCAGTCAATGTTTAAAAGATTCACCTTTCCTATCCTGTACTTCAGAAAACTTGATCCGAGTCTTTTGAACTTGTCCGGAGCGTCAGTGACGTAGAACCTGTACTCCGGCTTTCTCCCGGAAATATTCAGGAGTCCATTTTTTTCAAGCATTGAGCGCGCCGCGCCGGCCGTTTCAAAAGCCGAGTCTATCAGCGAAACTCCTTTCAGCACGCCGGCTATGGCCGGTTTAAGGAAAGGATAATGAGTACAGCCGAGCACAAGAGTGTCCACCTTGTGTTTTTTCAAGCATGAAAGATATTCGGTGCAGATATCGCGCGTTACTTTCTTTCCCCACCAGCCTTCTTCAACCAAAGGCACAAAGAGCGGGCAGGCTTTGCTGAAAACACGGGCTCCGCCAAGTCTTCTTTTAATCGCCTTCTCATAGGCACCGCTGCCGACGGTTCCTGCGGTCCCAATCACGCCTATCCTTCCTGAAAAAGTGGCGTTTACGGCTCCGCTGGCGCCAGGCTCAACAACTCCGAGCAGCGGCACACGGAATCTCTTTTTAAGATCGGACAAGCTTAAGGCCGAGGCGGTATTACAGGCAATAACGATAAGTTTGACGTTTTTTTTAAGAAGGCATTCAATATTCAGCGCGGAGAGGCGCGTTACGGTCTCCCGTGATTTTGCTCCGTAGGGCACATGCTTGGTGTCGCCAAGATAATAAATACTTTCGCCGGGAAGAGCTTTCATTAATTCCTTCATGACGGTAAGCCCGCCAAGCCCGGAATCAAAAACCCCTATGGCCCTTTTGTCGCTCATCTGACCTTCATTTTTTCACGGGTCGAAATATGCCCCGCAAGCGAAGCAATTTCTTTTCCTTCCACCAGCACTTTAACGGAATCAAGTTCCGGATAATTAGCAGCTATGGTTTTTTTCAGCGCTTCGAGCGTCAGCAATTCACCCTGAGTTCCGCCGCCGTGCCTCTCCGTGAGGACGCGCCCAAAATCAATATAAACACACTGTTTGTCGTCTATAAAAACATTCCTGACAGAAACTCCGGCAGGTATGGCATTCAGCAAACCGCTCTTTTTTTGGGGGCTGCTCTCTTCGGTGATAATTGCCCTGATATCGTCAAGCACCGTGACGCCCGATACTATCTCACGGTTCAGGCCGACCAAGGTTCCATCCTCATTGACAAAATAGAGCACAACAGATTTTCCCGCATTGCCGCTGTTGATGAGAGCCGGGGGTCGTTTAGAAAACCTGTGTTTGAAGGGAAAATAAAGCGCGGCTGCCGCCAGGAGGACTGCGACCGCTGTTATGAAGAACTTGCGGCCTGCGCTCATCTGATAGTTGTCTCGCTTTTCTTATCGAATTTCTGGCGTATCTGCCTCACGGCGTCGGCAATGGTCGCCGCGTATCTCTCTTTGAATTCTACCTTCTTGAACTTTTCCTCATCGTTCCTGTTTGTAAGGAAGCCCATCTCCAGCAGGACCGAGGGCATCTTCATGCCGTTCAATACAAGGAAGTTGGCCTGCTTTACCCCGCGGTCGCGGAGTTTGAGAGAAACGTCAGCGTTCCTGTTCAGCGCGCCGTCAAGCGCGGACTGGATCACATCCGAAGCTTCCGCGCTTTCTTTTGAAAACTCGTTCTGGGCCAGGTCCCACAGGATAAACAGAGGATTGTTCTTGTCTTTGTAATCAGCGCCGCCATCCTGCTCATTCTCTCTCTTTGCCACAGCCGCTGTTTCCGCGTCGCCCATCGAATCGTAGAAATAGACTTCATAGCCGTTGTCCCGTTTCGCGGGACTCGCGTTCATGTGAAGGCTGATGAAAAGGTCCCCTTCGGATTTATTGGCAAGTCCTACCCGCTCAATCAGCGGGACAAACTTGTCCTCGGACCTGGTAAGTATTGCTGTTACAGGCGGCTCGGAAGGCTCTTCGATATGCTTTTTCAAGAGCAGCGCCATCTCAAGGGTAACATCCTTTTCCTTTGTACCATAGTCGCTCACTGCTCCTGCGTCATAGCCGCCGTGCCCGGCATCAATAATGACTTTCATGGCTTTGGGCGACTGCTGCTGGCAGAGCAAAACCGCCGGCAGAAAAAGAAGAATGAGTGTTTTTCTGATCATACCCACAACCTTTTGTCCGTAATGACCGTCTGGTCCCTGTCGGGCCCGACCGAGAACATAGAGACCGGAACTCCTGAAATTTTTGTAATCATGTCCAGGTATTTCTTTGTGTTAGAGGGAAGTTTGGCAAAAGAATCAACGCCGCAGATGTTCTCCTTCCAGCCTTTCACCGCGCGGTAGACAGGCGTGCACTCGCGCAAGACGTCAATATCTGCCGGGAAATCATTAAATTTCTTGCCGCGATATTTGTAGGCCTCGCAGACCATAAGTTCGTTCAGGCCGGAGAGCACGTCAAGTTTTGTGACCGCCAGGGAATGGAAACCGTTTACCGCATGGGCGTGCTTCAAGACTACCATGTCCAGCCACCCGCACCTTCTCGGCCGCCCCGTAGTTGCTCCGAACTCGTTGCCCCGCCCGCGAAAATCCTCGTTCATTTCCACCGGCATCTCAGTCGTAAAAGGCCCTTCACCTACCCTTGTCGTGTAGGCCTTGGTGACGCCTATTACCTTGTCTATCAGCGACGGGGAGAAGCCCGCGCCCGTGCAGGCTCCGCCTGCAGTCGGGTTCGAAGAAGTAACATACGGATAGGTGCCAAAATCAACATCTAACATAGTACCCTGCGCGCCCTCAAAGAGTATCTTCTTGTTCTTTGCCGCCGCGCTCTGAAGCAGGACATAAGTGTTACCGATGAACTTTTTGAGTTTCACGCCGTAAGCAAGATATTCTTTTACAACCTCTGCCGCGTTAAAGCCTTTTGAACCGTAATATTTTGTTAAAAGGAAATTTTTTACTTCAAGGTTTGCCCTGACTTTCTCGGCAAGCACGTTTTTATTCAAAAGGTCGGCCATCTTGATGCCCAGCCTTGCGGCCTTGTCCGTGTAACAGGGTCCGATACCTCTGCTTGTCGTCCCAATCTTCCCGCTCTTGCTGCTCTTTTCTTCAGCAAGCCTGTCCAGGAGCTTATGGTAAGGCATAATGACATGCGCGTTTTCGCTTATGCGCAGGTTACCGTCAAGCTTGATGCCGTTTTTTTCCAGGTAGGCCATCTCTTCGAGCAGGTAGCCCGGGTCTATAACAACTCCGTTGCCGATCACGCAGGACCTTCCCTGGTGCAGTATGCCGGAAGGTATCAGGTGGAGGACATATTTTTTCTCGCCAAGCACGACCGTATGCCCGGCGTTATTGCCGCCCTGGTAGCGGACAACTACATCCGCGACGCTGGACATAAAGTCTATTATCTTGCCTTTGCCTTCATCGCCCCACTGGGCCCCGAGTACTACAAGATTCATAATTTATCCCCTTTTTTACCGGTTTTTTCCAGGCTCTTCTGTGCCTTTTGGTTTTCCGGATCTATTTTCAACGCCTGTTCCCAGCAGGAAACAGCATCGTCAATTTTACCCTGTTTATACAGCCGCAGGCCCTCGTAATAAAGCTCGTCAGCCTTCTTTTTCTCCGGGCTTACGCGGCTCTCTTTTCTGGCCTCTTTTCTTTCCTGCTTTGCCTGATCAAACACAGGTTTTTGCTTTGCTCTCTCTTTCTTCGAAAGAACCGGTTCTTTAAGAGCGTCATTATCCGGCTCTACCCTTAAGAGGAACTTCTTTATCTGCGGGTTAGATGGCGCGACTTTGAGCGCTTTTCGCCATTCTGTTTCCGCTCCGGCGGCATCGCCTTTCCTGTAAGCCGCGATGCCTTTCTCATAGAACTCGCGGGCTGTCTCGGTATACTCGCCTTCCCGCGCGGCAAATTTCTCTTCTTCAATTTCCACCAGCAGTTTTGCGGCTTCCTGGTTCGAATTATCATACTCAAGGCTTTTTAGAAGCTCAGATCTGGTTTTTTCTATCTCGCTGTTCTTGTAATGCTCCGCAGCGCTTTTAAAATAATTCAGAGCCGTTGAGTCCGCGCAGGCAGCCAGGCCAATCAGCAGCAACACAAGCACTTTTGCAGTCTTCATTTTTTCTTCAAACCCAGAACGGCATAAATTTTCACCTTAGCCAACTTGCCTTTGACAGTAGCCTCTCCCATGTCTTCAGCGACAATGATGTCTTTCACCTTGTCATAGACAGACTGACTGATGATAATATCACGCTTGTACTCTTTCGTAAGAGACTCCAGCCTTGAGGCGGTGTTGGCTACATCGCCGATTACGGTATAGTTCATCTGCTGGCCTGAACCGATGTTGCCTACAATAACTTCGCCGGCGTTAAGCCCCACTCCTATCGCTATCTCATTCTTGCCCTGAATCTTCAGCGTGGCCCGGAACTCCTTCATCTTCTCCTGCATCTCGATTGCCGTCCTGACCGCAAGCTCTTCGCTGTTCGGCAGTTCTTTGGGAGCGCCGAAGAGCGCCATTACCGCGTCACCGATATATTTATCCAGTGTTCCGCGGTATTTAAATATTATGCCCGTCATTTCTGAAAAGTACATATTTAACAGTTCAACTACTTCTTCCGCTTTGAGACTCTCGGACATCGGCGTGAAATTCCGGATGTCTGAAAAGAGAATGGTCATGTGCTGGCGCTTCCCTCCGAGCGCGAGCCCCTCGGGATTCTTCAGTATTTCCTCCACTACATCGCGGCTGACATAGCGCTGGAAGGTCTTCTTTATCATATCTTTCTTGCGGCCTTCGGTGACTGCTTTATAGGCAACATTTCCTATGTAGGCAAAAACCAGGGCCCAGAGAGGCATAGTGAATTCAATATAATAGTTTAGATTTGCAAGGAGCACCGAAACAAAAAAGACATACACCGCAGCCATAAGCAGGACCGCGAAGATGCTCTTAATGGGATTAAGCTTGTAGGCGAAAAATGTCGTCGCCCCCACTATCAGGACAAGGAAAAGCGCCGTCAGAGAAAATGGAGCCTTCCTGACGTAGGAACCTTTCTGAAGCATGTCAAACATATTTGCGTGTATTTCAACGCCCGGAAGAACACCGCAGGGTGTCGGAAATTCGTCATGTAAGACCGATGAAGTGGATCCCAGGAAAACCACTTTTCCTTTATAGTTCTCAAGATTTTTTCCTTTGAGCAGATCCACGAAAGGTATCGTCTTTATCGTTTTTGCCGGACCGCAGAAATCTATAAGGACTGAATCCTTAGCCGGGCTTTCCGGCCCGTTCACGAGCGCAGAACGGTCTTCCAGCTCCTTAAGCAAGGTTGATTCCGTTTTGCCGCTGACGAAACCAAGCACCTTCAGGGCGAAGCAGTAATAGGCCGCCCCGTTCATATTCTGAAAAATTTCCCCTGACCTTATATACTTGTCCTTGTCCTGTTTGTAACCCGTGTAGCCCAGACCCGCCATTCCGGTCTCAAGCGAATTAATGGGGTAGATGGGCCTTCTAACATTCATAGACCTGTTGCTGACATTAATCCGTTCGTCCTGCAGCGTATAGACGCCGATGCAGTTCCCGGACTTCTTCGCAGACTCGCCGAACTTTCTGTCATTCGCCGGGCTGAGCGAATCGCTTGAGAACTCTATGTCAATACAAACAGCTTTCGCGCCGGCTCTTTTTAGATTATCTATCGCCGTTGCATAGACCTCTCTGGGGAACGGCCAGACCATCAGCTCCGGAGCTTCCTCGTTCCCGATAGACCAGTCGTCTATGGCAGAAATAACAATATTTCCTGACGGACGGTTGAAAGCTGTTTTGAATCCAAAGAGGAAATCATAACCTTTGAGCTCAAAATACTGGAAGAAATTAAAGAAGGTTGAGAGAAGAAGCACAAAAATTATCACGCTGCCTGCTATGATTAGGCTCGCGGTAAGCGGCTTATTCTCTTTCTTTCTTTCGGTTACCATATAAATTTGTATCCCATGGTTATTTTTTCAGGAGTCAAGAACGCCACTTCCGGACCGGAGTGTTCAACAGCGGCGACATGCTTAGACGGGTCAAACGAGATAACAGAATCAAGCACATTGAGCCCCCAGATAACGGCAAAAAGCCCGAGCATGCCCTGCGCGTCCTTATTCGCGTTGTTGGCGGCCTGGTAGTCGCTTTCAATTTTCGTAGTATCTGTTTCCTTGTTATAAGTATCGTAGAGAGACTGAGAATCCATGTACCTCTTTATGGCCAGCGCTCCGGAACCTATCCCGCCTATTGTGAAAAGCCATCCTTTGAAATCGTCTTTATTGTAGAACTGGCCCCAGCCGGGAATCAGCATTGATCTCCATAGCGGGTCTATGAAAGACCCGCCTCCGGTCCCCGTGTACTGAGCCGCCTGCGGTAGGATTAAACCGCCGCCTATCTTTATTGTCTCCTTCTTTGCCCCCGCGAGTTCTCCTATCCTGACAACATCGCCGACAGTAAGAAGCTTCTTCTTATCGATCACCCTGGCCTTTGAAGCCTGTTTCTGTACTTCGGTGAGCTCAATATGCCCCACATCTTCCCACTCCTTCATGATGATATTTCCGCTTGTGTCTTTGATATCTTCCTTGAGCCTGTTGACCAGGAACTTCATGCCCGCGCTTACATTATCAACGGTGCCAAGGTCTATTACTACCTCATCTTCCCCCGCACGCACTATCTTGCCTATGACCGGAATGGATTGTGAGAATGCAACTGCCAGGCGGGTCGCGGCTTCCGAGAGTTTATCTTCGGAAGAACACTCGGCGTCATTGGCCGTAATAACCTCTCCCTTTTCGACATCAACCAGCTGAATATTAATTTTATAGGTGTTTCCCAGCTTGCTCAGGCTGCCAATTACCATGTTGTTGATATTCAGTATACGGCCGACCTCAACGGCGCAGTCGGTGGTAGTACAACCGGTGCGCTGAAAAGCCTGTTCTTTTAGAATCTTGTCCATGTTCTTTCTGTCGACTATGGTAAATCTTCCGGTGTTGAACAGTTCCGTGCCTAAAATCTCGGACACGGCCGTAGCCGTTGCCGCAGGGACGTTGTAGGAGGTAAGATCGAAGATACCTATCTTGGTCTTCTCGCTTCCCGACAATTGACCCGCGCAGGCCAGCAGCAAAAGAGCCGCTATGGCCGGAAAGAATCTCTTCATTTATCCTCCTGAATATTTATCATTTATTCAGCCACTCATACCTGGGATCAGTATACTGCTTAAAATCTTTTTCTTTGCCCGCCAGTATCCAGAGGTAATACATCCTGTATCCCGGGCAGACCGCGAGCGCGTGGTAACCAAGCGGCATGCAGAGAAGCGTGTTATCCTTGAGGGTCCAGGTATGGTCAAACTTCTCGCCCTCGGTATAGAGTCTCTGAAAACCAAAACCTTCTTTCGGCTGCATCTTGAAGAAGTAAAGTTCTTCCAGCTTTGATTCCTTCGGCATTCTGGCTACATCGTGCTTGTGAGGCGGAATGCAGGACCACAGACCCGGCCGGTGATAGGTCTCGCCCGCGATTATTCTATCTGTCTTAATGTCATTATTGTTAAGTATGTCGTAAATGTCTCTGGTGAAGAGGTCTTTCCCCGCGACGCGGGAACCTACCTTGCCCGACTTTATCGCGGCAGCCGACTGAACGGTCCTCGCCGGAACCGCGCTTATGGCAACCTCACAGAGTGAGCGCGCTTTAATCTCAAAGGCCGCGCTCTTGCCGAGATAAAGAGATTCCGGTTTGCCGCTGAAAACATCCTTTCGAAGACCAAGTACATATGATTTTCCGCCGGACTTTATTTCAACCCTGCCGGAGAGGACTGTTATGAGCCCTTCCTCTGCTTTCAGCTTTCCTTTCCACGCGCCGCCTTTCTTAAGCCTGAGAATACCGAACCGAATATATTTGAGCGGCGAGTTCTTTTTATTGACCAGTTCCGTGTAGCCAAACTTTTCTTTGTATTGCTTGAACCAGTTTTTCATCTTCACTCCTGTATGATTTCGGCTTCAAATGTATAAATATCGGCTTTACTGTTCTTCCAGCAGTCGAAGCTCAGGCCTGCCTTTCCCTCGCAGAGATGCCCCATAAACTCTTCAATCCCCCAGCCCGTTTCAATAGCAACCTGAGGCAGAAAGACACCTGAGCTTGCGCCCTGCTTCACCATCACCCCGTGCCTGCCAAGTTCAATTTCCTTTGGATCCTTGATTTTCTTGAAAGGAGTAAGCACCGAGATTTCAAACCTGATGGATTCAAGTTCACCTGCTTTTATTGCGTCAAACCTCGTATCATGGAAAGCAGCCTCCAGGGCCATATCCCTGACTGTTTGATAAAGCGGCTGGTCAGATTGAATCATCCCGATACAACCGCGGAGAACTCCATTCTTGCCGTGAATGGTTACAAAGGCTCCCCGCTTTGAAAGCAGGAAATCGCTCTCAGGTTTGGCCTGCAGGAATTTCTCCCCCGAAAAACCTGATTTTACGGCTTCCCTCGCGATCTTTAACAGCGATTTCTTGTCCTTTTCCGTCATTAGTTGAGGCCTCCCCGCCCGGCCGCGGCGGGACGCGTTCAGCGCATGTGCTCTCTTGCCGAATCCACCGAAGAAACAATCCCGCTCAAGCTCAATTTAAGGTCGCTCGGGCTTGTGGCCTCCGCAATAGCCTGATCAAGAGAGATCAAGCCCTTCCTGTAAAGATCGGCAAGACTCTGGTCAAAAGTCTGCATCCCATACTGGGATGCGCCCTGCTGAATAACGGTCTTCAGATGAGACATCTTGTTTTCCCTGATGAGATTCCTTACTGTCGGGGTCCCCACCATCACTTCAACCGCAGGCACCCTGCCAAAGCCGTCCGCCTTCGCGATCAGCCTCATTGAAACTATCGCCGTAATTATTGAACAGAGCTGGCCCCTGACCTGCGCCTGCTGTCCGGCCGGGAAGAAGTCCACGAGACGGTCCATGGTCTGGATAGCGTCAATAGTGTGGAGCGTGGAAAGAACCAAATGTCCGGTCTCCGCGGCTGAAATTGCCGTCGCCACGGTCTCGTAATCACGCATTTCGCCGATAAAGATTACATCCGGATCCTGCCTGAGCACGTATTTAAGGGCAATGGAATAAGTTTCAGTGTCAATACCGAGTTCGCGCTGTGAAATGCTGCTATTCTGGTCAAAGTGAAGGAATTCTATGGGATCTTCAATGGTCACAATATGGTACTGAAAGTTCTGGTTAATGTGTTGAATAAGAGAAGCAATGGTGGTTGATTTTCCGCTGCCTACGGTGCCGGTAAGCAGTATCAGGCCCCGTGCTTCGTTCGCTATTTTTTTCATTACGGCCGGGAGATTCAAATCTTCAAGCCGCGGTATGTCCTTGGGTATCCTTCTGATAACAAGCTCAATGGTGCCTTTCTGCCTGAAAACATTTATCCTGTACCTTACATCGCCGCCCGGCGAAAACGCCAGGTCTATTTCGTTGTTTGAAGCGAACCTTTCCCTCTGCCTCTGGGTCATCAGAGTGAACGCGACCTCTTCAACATCCTCTTCTGAGAGTGGCGCGCCGGTTTCAGCGATAAGTTTTCCGTCAATCCTGTAAAGAGGCGGCCTGCCGACCTTTATGTGAACGTCGGACGCCCTTTTGCCGGTCATAGCTTCGAGCATTTCAAACGCTCTTTGGGCCATATACCTCTCCTCAAAATTTGCTTGACTAAATCGCCTTTATCTTTTAAATTATAACACAATTATTGTTTTCTTTTCAACAAAACAGGGGGATAAATGAGCAGCAAAACGCGTTTTCCGGCCGTGCTTGCAGCGGCGGCAGCAGTACTTATCCTGCTATCTCTTCTGCTTCCCGCGGGCAACAGCCCTGCCGGCGGTGAAAGCCGCCCCGGCCCGCTGATAGCCGCGGCTCTTTCTCAACCGGCTAAACAGGGAGATGACATTGAAATGAACTCCGTTCTCGAGACCTGCAAAAAATGCGGGCTGGTCTCCAGGGCTTCTGTAATGGACAGTGACAAAAGAATAATAGCTGACACAGAAGCAGACTGGGTTGGTTTAATACTTAGGGAAACACCCTCAGCCCGGGAAACCGAGACTCTGGAATTGCCCGGCGGAAACGGAGGATATAAGCTTCTGCTCCATCATCCAGCGCCAAAAGACAATCCTTTTCCTGCAAGCAGGTTCTGCGGCTATGCCGGCCTGGCCCTGTTGGCCGCCTCTCTGCTTTACGGTTTCGCGGCAGGAAAGAAAGCATCTGACCGCGCTGCGGTTCCTGAGGGAAACCTTGATTGGACACTATTGGTAAATATACTGAAAAGAAGTCATTCACAGGAAAGGTTTGTTGTGCTGGACAGCGCCGGCGTGATTATTGCCTCCGGTCCCCGGGCAGCAGAGCCGGACCTTACAGGGAAAAGACTTTTTGAGTCTGTCCAAAAGAACGAGATATTAAAAAGTTCCGAAAACCAGGAAAATGTATTTGATGCAGGCGGCAGAAAATTTATTTTTTATTAATGTTACTGCAAAATGTACGGTTTTGGGTTGACCAGAACTTTATTCTTCCATACCGTAAAATGAAGGTGCGGGCCGGTTGACCTTCCGGTGCTTCCGACAAGAGCGATAACATCGCCTTTCTTAACTTTCTGCCCGGCCGTTACCAGGAGTTTCTCGCAGTGCCCGTAGAGCGTGACATAGCCGCCCGCGTGTTTTATCATAACCGCGTTCCCAAACGCGCCTTTATCTCCGGCAAAAGTCACAACGCCGTCCGCTACACTGCATATCTTGTCGCCGTAATCAGCCTTCAGATCAAATCCCGAGTGGAAAGATTTTTCCCCGGTAAAAGGATCAGACCTGAAACCAAAACCGGAGGAACGCTTGTGACCTTTATCCTTAAATGGAAAAGTGAATATTTTCCTGAGCGCGAACTGCTCCTTCATCTCCGGCGTCAGGTCAACGGGTTCCGCGCCAGGAATGAACAGGAACGCGTCCTCCGACATCTCTTTGAAAAGCTCATTAGCCGCGACTATCTCTTCTTTTGTTTTCCCGTAAAGAGCCGCGACCTGCTCCAGCGTCTCGTCCTGTTTTATCCTGTGCAGCACTCCTATCTTGTTAATTATTAGCAATTCCTGGTTAGGCCTGGCCTCGTAGGTCTTCAGGTAGGGATTCGCGCCTATAATGGTATTTAGATTTATCCTGAACCTGTTCTTAACGGTCCAGAGGCTTTCATTCTTCCGGCTGATCTTATAATTTATTACCAGAACGCGCTCAGTCAACAGGTTTGCTTTGACCATGTTTGAATAGGGTTCGATGTTTTTGGTATAGCCTTTGGCGAGAGCGTCCTCTTCAAAAGCCTGCACCGCTTCGGAGTCATACTCAGGCCTAGGGTGCTTAACTTCCGGAGAATTATCGGAGTTTAAGATAAGGATTATCCCGAAAACGCAGAGCATAAAGATTACGGCAAGGCCGCTGCTGTAAAGGATAAAAGGCTTGTCTAATTTCTTAAGCTCGTTCAGGAGGTCAAATTTCATCCGCAGTTTAGGCCCACCACATGGCGCTCGGCTTCTCCGTAATCACTGACTCCTTAAGGAAAGCGACCGCTTTTTTGAAGCCTTCGTTAATGGACATCAGCCCGTCCTCATGTTCAATAGAGAGGGCCCCGTTATATCCGGCGGCGCGAAGCGCGCTTATCATCTCGCGCCAGACCTGCTGTCCGTTCCCGTAGCCGACGGTGCGAAAAACCCAGGAACGCGCGGGAATATCGCCGTAATTCTTGGTGTCAAGAACGCCGTTGACCGCGGTATTATACCTGTCTATTTTCGTGTCTTTGGCGTGGAAGTGATAAATAGCTTTGTTTAGTTTTTTTATGGCGGCGACGGGATCGATTCCCTGCCAAAAAAGATGGCTCGGGTCGAAATTCGCGCCTATCACCGTGCCGGCGGCTTCGCGCAGCTTCAAAAGCGTTTCAGGGTTATATACCACGAACCCCGGATGCATCTCCAAAGCGATTTTTTTTACGCCGTGAGATTTGGCAAAGGCAGCCTCTTTCTTCCAATAAGGGATTACGACCTTGTTCCACTGCCAGTCAAGTATTGCAAGAAAATCCTCGGGCCAGGGGCAGGTCACCCAGTTTGGATATTTTGAGCG
Organism: Candidatus Firestoneibacteriota bacterium; assembly: GCA_903916325.1. Lineage (GTDB taxonomy): Bacteria > Oederibacteriota > D2-FULL-39-29 > D2-FULL-39-29 > CAIOVX01 > CAIOVX01. The sequence goes on along the minus strand of CAIWWK010000060.1, from coordinate 4,139 downwards.
CTCAGAATCTCCCGGACAGCCGGAGAAAGTGACAACCGTATCTACTCCGAGCCTTTCCGCCAGCAAAATAGTTTTTCTGTGTGTTTCGTGATTTGCCGCGGCGAATTTCTTGTCAGGATGCAAGGCATTCCCGTGGCAGGAGAGCGCGCTTATGGTCAGTCCCCTGTCTTCAATAGCTGACTTAAAGTTTTTCAGTTTTTCTTTATCGGCAAGCAGCTCGTCCATTTTACAGTGAGCGTTGCCGGGCCAATTCCCTGTTCCAATCTCCACCGATTCAACACCGTTCTCTGCGACAAAATCAAGCATCTCCTCAAACGTTTTTTCCGCAAAGAGCACGGTAAATATGCCTATCTTCATTTAAACCTCCGGTTCTTTGATTGTCCCTGTCTATCTCGCTTCCAGTTCTATCCTGTAGGCTGTAACACCGACAACATCAACATTTTTTCCGCCGAGAGTCATACTTCCCGCCTCTCCGGCAAGAGTGCCCGAATCGCCGGTAAACTGAACGGTGTAGAGAGCCCTCTTGGCGGTGAAGTAGTACTGTGTCACGTTCCTTGCGCCGTTTATTCCTGCAAGCGCCTTTTCAAGCTCTTTTGCCTTGTTGAAATCAGAGATATTGGAACAGGTGACGGTGAATACGCCTCCTTTCCTCGCCTCTTCTTTCCATTTTTTTATGATATCCCCGATGAATTTCTGGCCGAGTTTGGTAGCCGCATCCTTGATGGCTGCCGTAGCCGCAGAATCCTCGGTTATATCTACCTTGCGCGAAGGCTGATTGCCTGCGGAAATTACGATGGCGTCATCCGTGCGGTAGATCTTGCCCGAAATATTAGTGCTGGCCGAGACCATGCCTGCCAGCATATCTTTGTCGCTGAAAATTCCGGTGGTCGTATCGACAACTATCGCTATGTCGGCTCCGAATTCCAATCCTGCCGCCGCCGCGGAAGCCGCGTCGCCCTTCATGGCCGCCTTCAATCTTTCTGACTGCCTGATGTTTGCCACCTGCGCCTGGTCGACTACCGAGAAGAGGTAATTATTATTAAAGAGCTCAATGAGCGTGCTCTCAGAGACAGGAACAGAAGCAAGTTCCTTGTTCTTCACCTCTTTCGCCACAATCATAACCCTGAGTTTGTCCCTGGACTTATTCCACTTTACCCAATCTTCTCTTTCGTCGGACTGTTCGTCAAACTCGCTTTTGGTAAGTTCTTTTGATGTCACCATCTCAAGTTTTGAAAGCAGAACCGGGTCCGAACCGGGTTTGCTGACCGCGACCGTGCCGTCATAAACATTTACTTTTGTGTCGCCTTCCGGTGAAACATCCGCCCTGTAGGTGGTTCCCTTTACCGCCGCCGTAACTTTCGGAGTGATTATCCTGCTCTCCTGGCCGAGGCTCTTCTTGACGTTCATCCATATCCGGCCGACAATGACGTTTATCGCGGATTTATCCCTGCCGGTGTCTTTGTCAGAGGACATTTCATCAAGCACTATAGAGGTATTCTCGCTTATCCTGACTGTGCTCCCGTCCTCAAGCTTAATCTCCGCCCTTGTTCCGGCTCCCGTTTCTATGCGGTCACCGGCAGTAAGCTGCATGCTAAGTTTTGCCGATACCGGCGCGCTTTCCCCTTTCTTAATGATTTTTGCAGGACCTTTGAGGAAGCTTATTACGGCTTTTCTGGATTCATCAGCAGCAAAAGAAGATAGACTCAGCGCAAGAAGGATCACTGCAGTCAAAATTGTCCTTTTCATAGTACCTCCATGACAACTAATCGTTTTTCTCAACTGTATGTATTATATCAACGATTCGCGGCTGTGTAAATGAGATAGACGTCTTCACTATGATGACTTATACTTTTGATTTGCAGGCAGGTTCTTCCAATTACGTATTCCGGCATTTTTACTTTACTTCAACCTCTAACCTGCTAAGAGAAACACCTACAACTTCCAATTTTACATCACTAATTTTCAGCTCAGCCGTTTGTTCTGCCAGAGAAAGACTGTCTCCGGAAAAGGTCAATGAGAGCAAAGCCCTTCTATCAACAAGCGAAATCTGATTGACATTCCGGACTCCCGGAATATTCGCAAGAGACTGCGCTATAGACTGGATTTTTTTGAAATCTGCATTATACAACGAAACAAATAGCGTTGAACCTTTTATTGTTTCCCTCTTCCAGGAATTGATAATATCATTATTGGCTCCATCCACCAAAAACCTTGACACCTTTCGCACCGCGTTATTAAATGCTCCTTGATCTATCGGATCTGCCATTCTTCTCTGACCGTTTTTCGACAAGATCAGTTCTGCCGTATCGCATTTTACAACGCGTATTGACATGTCCGCTATACCGGTGTACATCCCATAACTTGCGACAGTCTGCTTGGCCGTAGCGTCAACTTGTCCGGTAATAATTATGTCAGCGCCTAATTCCAATCCGGCGGCGGCAGCCTTCTTTTCATCTTTGTCATCAGTGAGCGCCGCCTTTATCTTCTCATCGTTGCGCAGCTGATTCAATGCAGCCTGGTCTATCACTGTATACATGTAATTGTTCAACAGTTCTTCGGCAAAAATAACTTCAGACAAAGGCACAAAAGAAAGCTCTCCATTCTTCTTCTCTGTAAAGACTATCATAATGCGTATCTTATCTCTATTTTTATTCCATCTAACCCAATCATCCTTAGAATCTTCTGCCTCGTCTAATTTGGTTTTTAAAAAATCCTTTGATGTCAGCTTTTCATATTTATTAACTTTGTCTTCATTCCCGCCCTTCGAGACCGCCACAATTCCGTCATATACGCCCCATTCCGATTCGCCATCGAAATCAACATCAGCCCTGAAAGTAGTACCTTTAACTGTGGCCGATGATTTCAATGATGCAATCCTAAACAGCAAAGGGTTACTTTCCAGGGTCTTCTTTATATTAACCCATACCCGGCCAAAACCAATTCGACATAATATTTTATCAATGCCGTCTTCCTGTTTTAATTCTTCCATAATTACGGATGTATTCTCAGCAATCCTGAAGTTTGACCCATCCTCAAACTTTAGTTCCAACCTGCTGTCTTTGCTTGTTTCTATCTTGTCACCCGGGAAAACATTCATGCCCAGCTTTGCCGGCAGAGACGCGCTATCTGGCTTTCTTATGACTCTCACAGAACCTTTTAAATACCCGATGACAACACTTTTCTCAATTACTCCGGAAAAGCATAAACTTCCAAGAGCAATAGCGGCAATAAACACTAACACTATCTTCTTCATTTTTCTCCCTACCTGTTTGTCAACCGAATTATTATTTCCTTGCAAGCATCAACCAGGTCATTTTCACTATAACACTCTATAGTACCGTTAGCTGTTATCTCGCCTGACTGGACGTTTACAATTCGCGTGCTTAAAACATATTTGTCGCCAAGTTTGTTTATTGAACTTATAAGCATATCCTGCATGTTGAGTACTTTACCCAACTCTATTGCGCATTCTGTAGTAGTACACCCAGAAGCCTGGAAAGCCTGCTCTTTGAGTATTTTCTGCATATTCTCTTTCTCAAGTACTTTATACTTGCCCGTCAAAAAGAGGTTATTCCGCAGAAGATCGGTCATAACCGCCGCCACGCCGGGCTGCACATTCTGGCTTACCACATCCATAACGGCTATTCGCGCCTTCTCCGTGTTTTTTGATTCGTCTTCTTTTTTGACTGCCCCTTCTCTTCCTCTCTCGGCATTGAGTTTCATGATTTTTGATGTTAGATCTTTGCAGGCATTTGACAATTCATTGTCAGAGTAACACTCTGTTGAAGCCGAAACCATAATCTCGCCTGACTCGACATCCACCATCCTCGCATTAATGAAATATCTGGTTCCAAGTTTTGTGACAGAACCGACTACCATTTCCTGCATGTTAAGTATTTTACCTAGCTCTACCGCGCATTCTGTCGAAGAACAGCCAGACATCTGGAATTGCTGCTCTTTTATGAGCTTATCCATATTTGCTCGTTCAAGAACAGCATATTGCCCAGTGCTAAAGAAATTGTCCCTCAAGAGGTCTGATACGATAACGGCGACCCCCGGATCCACATTCTGGCAGATCATATCCATAATGGCTATCTTCATCCTGTTCTTCACTTCTTCCTTCTTATGCGCAACCTTAC
>CAIWWK010000059.1 GCA_903916325.1 Candidatus Firestoneibacteriota bacterium | reverse complement strand
GGTTTGTTCAAGGTTTTGCCTTGTAAACCTTACAAACTATGAGGATCAAAAGTTTATAAGGTTTATAAAGTTATAAGGTTTGTAAGGTAAAAGCAAACCGGGTTTGTTCAAGGTTTTACCTTATAAACCTTACAAACCTTACAAACTTTATTTTGCTATGCCGGACGGAGTACGGCATAAATAATATTCTACATCACAAAACAGGACACACGAAGTGTGGCCTATAAACTTTTAAGGAAAGGAGCTTTTTGAATAATAGCGATTCTATTCTCATAAAAGTCAGAAACCTATGGCTTTTCGAGTATTGCTTTAACCGCATACTCTTTATGGCAGCCATTGCCATCAATGCCCTTTTAACCTTCCTTGTATTAAGGCAGGCCTTTAAATTCCCGTTCTTTTGGGTGTTTCTTGTTCCGCTCGGTTTTCTTATAGCGGCAGGCGTTGTTTATTACCGCGGCACAAAGAGAATCCCGGATGTGCTGGAACTCTTCAAACTGCTTGACGAGCGCGCCGGTACGGGAGACCTCTTCTCCTCGGCCTTTGAATTTGAAAAAGACCCGAAGCGCTACGGCTGGCTCGGAACGCTGACAAGTTCGCTTGCCTCGGCTGCACTTGAAAATGTCCAGGTAAAAAACAGGTACGCGTTCGCGCGTGTTGACAGATGGTGTTTCCTCGGGAAAGTCTCGGGCGTGGTCTTCCTTCTTTACGCGGTGACGCTAATCTTTACTTCATCCGACAGCCGCCTTTCTGTCAAGGAACTTACCGCCATCAAGAAGGTGACTTCCCAGACCTCGGGGCCCGTAAAGAGCGCGGCTTCGGCGGCGCAAAAAGAAGAGAAGCCGAAGGAGGAAGCAAGGAAACCCATTACGAAGGAGCAGGCGGAAGAGTTTAAAGAGATAAAACCGGAAAAAGCCGAAAAAGAAGCGGTCAAGATAACTAACGAGATGGTTGACAAGCTGATGGAGCAAGTCACGGAGAAACAGGAGATAGATATGGAAGGCGTGACTCCCATCAGGTGGGACAAGGATGAACTCTCCGGCGACAAGAACAGCCAGAACAAAGAGGAAGAGAAAATAAATCCCGTCAAGCTTGACGCGCAGCTGCTCAAGGATCTGCAGGCCTCAAAGAAAGAAAAGGCGAAGGACCAGGCGGCGGCGGGCAAGGGTACCGATATAGCGGTGATGGGAGAGGAAGCTTCCGGGGACAAGGCAAAAGGCACGAAGGGCGGCAAGGACGACAAGGGCACGCTCGCGGGAGCGGTATCCAAGGATCCGCGCGGGACCGCTTCAAGAATGGCTAAGGCGCCGGATAAGACCGGCTTTGAAGTTATCTCAGCAGGAAGAGCCGTTACGCGCCAGCCGGGAAGAGATCAGCAGATGCAATTACCGGAGTTCGCGCTGGCCGCGAGGATGACCAAATCAAAACTCGCGGAAATCACGGACAAGGCCGCGCCGGACGCGCAAATAAAAAGCGGCGACGGGGTGTTAAATCAGGAACCCCTGCCGGATTCACTCCTCGGGGTAGTTAAGGGCTATTTTGAACGCCTCCGCAAGGAGGATAAATGAGTTTCAGCAATCCCGGATTCCTCTGGCTGCTTTTATTCATAATCATTCCGCTAATCCTTTACCTTATGCCCCTGCCGAGGAAAAGAATTAATACAAGCGCTCTTTTCCTCTGGGAGAAGTTCCTCGGCTCCGAGCCCTTCGGCAGGTCTTCCGAGCGGTTCAAACGCTTCCTCGGATTCACCCTGACTGCGCTTATCATTACATTGCTTGTCTTTGCGGCCGCGGACTTAAGCGTGGGAGTTTCCCCGGTAAAGGCGAAATCACTCATTATTTTAATGGATAATTCGGCGAGCATGAACGCGGTAACTTCCGGAAAGAGCAATTTTGAGAAGGCGAAGGCTGCCGCGGCAAAGATAGCCGAATCCCTTGATGCCGGTTCACTGGTCAGCGTTGTGGAAGCGGCCGATGAACTCCGTGTCATTTATCCTTCGGGAGTCCCTTCGCGTGAGACAGTCAGAAAAATAGAAGGTATTGAAAGTTTTGACGGGCCCGTTGACGTTAAGGCAATGCTGGAGAAGGCCTTCAAGCTTTGGGGGAATAAAGAAGGCACGGAAATATATATGTTCACCGACCGCGAGCCGCCGGAATCCGCCTGGGGAACCCGCGTGAGAACCTGGATAGCTCCGCACGCGAAATGGAACGCGGGAATCATAGCCCTCTCGGCTGAACGCGCGGGAGACGATATCATTGCAAAATTTACCGTGGCAAATTACGGGGAAAAGAACGCGGCCCTCTCCGGCACGGTCTTCGGAAACGGCAGGACCGGCGGAACTTATGAAGAAAGGGATGTGCCTCCGGGAACGGTTAAGGAAGAGACAGTCCGTTTTACGGAACCGGGAAGAGCGGCCGTCAATGTGACGCTCGCAGCCCGCGGTATTGAGGACCGGCTGGACATTGATAATGAAGCGAGGGTGATAGTTCCGTCTATTGACGAGATGAGGGTGAATGTTATCTGGCCGGACATCAGGACCAGGAATACCTATGTGCTCTCGGTTCTTGCGGCTCTTCGGGCTGAGGGAGTGGGCTATCCTGTTTCCGGCGCGGAGGGAGAAGGCGGCGCGGCTTCGGTCTTTGTAAATACCATGCCGTCTGTTTTGCCGAAGAACAGTTCCGTGGTAATCTGCCCGTATCTTTCCGGCTTCGTGGAAGTCCAGGGCCTGCTTGACAAGCCCGTCGTCATTGACCGCCAGGCGGACGACCCGCTGCTTAAAGATGTAAACCTCAGGGGGCTCAGCGTGAAGGGCGTGGTGCTTACAAAAGTTCCGGGTTGGGCGAAGCCGCTTGTCTGGGCCGAAGACAAGCCGATTATTTGGGCGGGAGAAATAAACGGCGTCAGAATATTCTATGTCGGCATTCCCGCTTCCGCGGCGAGCTCACGGCTGCCGCTCACGGCATCCTTTCCCGCGCTTATGAGAAACGCGCTTTCGTGGATGCTTCCCGGCCAGGAAATTCTGCGGCCGGGGGAATACATAAACGGCTGGACTTCCAGAAAGATAGGGTTTATTGAGAGCAAAGCCGACAACAGGAGTCACGCGTTCAGCCTGCTTGACGCCGGCGAGTCGGATTTAAGAAAAGTTTCGGGCAAGGAAAGCACGCTTCCCCCGGGAAGAAGGTCGCTTGCCCCGTTGATGACGGTTCTGGCAATGATTCTGCTTGGCCTTGAATGGGCCTTGTTCCATAAAAGATACACGGAGTAAAAGAAAAAAATGTTTTACGCGATACTGTTAGTCCTTATAATCGCGGGCACGCTTTACATTGCCCTGAGAACGGACCTGCCGTGGAAAGGCGCGCGCCTGCTTATCCTTTTGGGGCTGCGCCTGGGACTGCTCGCCTTGGTCGCCGCTTTTATGCTTGACGTGCGCCTGCCGGGCAATTACCCCACGCATAAGGTTGAACTTATGGTGGCGGTTGACAGGTCAGCGTCAATAAGCGACGAGGGAAACAAGCTCGCCGACAAAGCCATTATTGACGCGAAATCGGAGGCCGCGAAAGAGAACCTGCCCTGCCAGGTCTTTGAATTTGGCACAGAGGACCGCGGGGTCTCTGATATTACCGAAACGCTAAACACTGCCGCGAATAATTTCAAGGGTTCGGGCGAGAAGAGGATCTTGCTTGTTTCCGACGGGCTCTTCACCGCTGCTGATCCCCTTACTCTTGTGCCGAAGTTCCAGAAGGAAGGCGTTAAGGTCTACTCTTACCCGCTTCCGCGTGTTAAAAATGAAGGCGCGGTCACCGGAATAATAACGCCGCCTGTTTCCTGGCAAAACCTGCCCACGCCGGTGGAAGTGGGGCTCCGATGCACCGAACCGACGCTCTGCGAGCTGACGCTTTTCGCGGACGGGGACGAGATAAGCAGCAAAAAGGTAAAACTCTCGCCGGGGCTTACTTCCGCAAGCCTGCCGGTAAGTTTCAGCAAGACGGGGATGCACCGCGTGGAAGCGAGGGCGAAGTTTGACCCCGATAAATACGGCTGGAACAACACGGCCTCGGCCTTCATATATACACCGCTCGCGCCGCGCATCCTTATAATCTCCAGGATTCCGCCTTCCCAGCACCCGCTTAAGGCGACGCTGGAAGCAAATAAGATGACTGTCAAGGTTTTGGCTCCCGACAGCCTTCCCGCGCAGTTTGCCTGCGACTGCGTGGTGCTTGATAATGTTCCAGCCAAGGCATTCAAAGCGGACCAGCTGGACGCGCTTGAAAAGTATGTTTCTGACGGCGGCTCAATTCTCTTCACGGGAGGAGTCAACTCCTACGGCGCCGGAGGCTATCTCGGCACATCGCTTGAGCCGGTTTTTCCGGTTCTGCTTCGTCCCAAGAAAGAATATCCGCCGTTCGCGGTGGGCATTGTATTTGACAACTCGTGGTCTATGAATGAAGGCGTTTCCGCTTCGGTCGGCAAAATTGACATTGCGAAAGAAATAGCCATCGCCGCGGTTGAAAATCTCAGCAAGAAGGATATGCTCGCGCTGGTCTCCTTTGACTCCGATTATCATAATATTATCCCGCTTACCAAAGTTTCTGACATTGACCCGCTGAAGTATGAAATAGCGAGGATGGGCGCGCTCGGCATGACAAACATTTACGGAGCCTTAAGCGAGGCAATGCGGATTCTCAAGGAAGCGGATGTGGCCTACAAACACCTCGTAATCATCTCTGACGGAAAAGAGACTGAAAGCCCTGATTACGGCCTCCTCCTTTCCTCCATTGAAAAGAATAACATGACCCTTTCAGCGGTAGCCGTGGGCCTTAACGCTAACGAGAAACTGCTGAATACTCTGGCCTATGCCGGAAAAGGCAGGTTTTATCACGTTAAATCGGTGAAAGAGATACCGTCAATCGTTATGCAGGACGCCAAGAATTTCCAGGACAAACTCATAGTAGAGACCGCGCTCTCGGCCAACAAAAAAGACGAGGACCCCGCTCTGCTCGGTCTAGATATTTCCGCGATGCCGAAACTCTCCGGCTACAACCGCGCCGGGACACGCCAGCACGCGTGGACTCCGCTTACAATTTCAAATAAACAGGAACCTCTGCTTGCCAGGATGCGCTACGGGCGCGGGCAGGCGGCGGCATTTATGTCTTCGGTTTCCTCGGCCTGGATTTCAAACTGGATAGAGCAGGACTCCGCGGGGTTTGAGAAGTTTTGGGTCCAGCTTGTCGCGTCCGATCTTTTACCCCCGTACCAGCTGATAAATCCGGAGATGAAATTCGCGGAGGGTTATCCGGTGTTTACCATTATTGAGTCTCAGCCGGACCAGAAAGTTTACAGGCGCGTTGACGGGAAGACCGAAGCGGCCGATATAAAGTCCGGACCGGCCGTGCTTACTGATTTGAAAAAATGCGATTCCGCGCTCTTTGTGTCAACAGGCAAGGCGACAAGGGTGTTTTCCTGGACAAGGTCTTTCGCGGCTGAGTTTGACGCGCCGGAAAAGGGAATTGAAACCCTGAAGAACCTGAGCGAGTACACCGGCGGCGTTTTCAAGCCCGAGGCAGGGAAGCTGTGCGCCGGCGGCAAAGCCGTTACTCATTTTGAGGTTGACCCCGTGCTCTGGCTGGTGCTGGCCCTGATATTATTTGCGGCTGAAATATTCGTAAGGCGCTCCACCGCCTTTGCCGACTTCCTCAAGAAAAGGGCTTTCAAAGGGAAGAAAACCGCGCTCCTTTTCATAGGCGTCTTCGCGGCCGCGCTCCTCGTGAAGCCCGCGGAATTGAAAGCGATGCAGATAGAATACGCCGGGAGCAAAGTAATAGTCACGGGAAATAATTTCCGCTACACATGGGATACTGAACGCGGCGGAGAACTCTCCTCTGTCGAGCAGCGCGGTTTGTCCGCTCTCGGCTGGTGGGACCGCGGCTTCCCGAAGTTAAGAAGGACCTCCTGGCAGAGGATAAACTCCACTTTCGCGTGGAAATCTCTCGATACCATTCCGGCTCTGTCGGTTTCAACGAGCAGGATGGCCTATTATTCCGGGGAGTGGGGCATCGCCTACGCGAGCGCGGACAGGAACGCAAAGCTAAAGGTTATCAAAGAAGCAGCAGATGAATTAATCTTTGAGACGGAATGCCGCCCGAAGCTATATGAGAACAGGATGCAGGATGTTCCCTGGATAGCCCGCCAGCGGGTAAGGGTATTTGATTCCGGACTTATAATAACAGCAATATCGCTTGAGCTGCCGGCGAACGAAACTTACGCGCTGGACTGGGCTTCAATGTCCGTTAACCTTGACGATATGCTCTACAAAGAGCCGAACCCGAACCGGACAAAGCAATTCAGTTTCGGCTACGCGTTCCCGGACGAGAATCAGTATTACAAGATGAACCAGTGGCAATCGGTGATCCAGGGTTACAAGCACGTTCCCCTGGATATTGATCTGAAGAAGGATGCAAAACCCATAGTTACGGACAAGCCGCTGCTCTTTGTGGCCGCGTCCTATGACCTGACGCACCTGCCGGGCGCGCCCGCGGCATCTTTCACGGAATTCGCCCTTGAAAATGCGCTTTCTGTTGCCGGCACCAAGACGGATTTCGGGTCTTTCGCCCTAATACGACCCAACTCGGGAATGTCCCCGGTCCCTACCTGGGAGGGCTCTATGAGAGGGGACCCCTGTTTCTCAACGGGTTGGAATCTATATGAAGGAGAGGCAAAGGGCTTCAACGAGAGCGAGCCGTTCATCTATAAAAATTCTCTGACTTTTGCGTCTGGATCAAGAAAGAGGTCGTCGAGGCTTGACGCTCCTGCCGACGACAGGAATGTCCTCATCGGAGCCAGGGTTTACTTCGCGAAGGACCGGCTGCCTGCAGTGCCTGATATCGCGGCGATGTCCGCGGAAGGCTGCAATGTCCTGATACTCGGGGCCGGCTGGAGATCCCCTATGCTCGCAAAGCTGGTTGAGGCGGCCCACGCCGAAGGAATGAGGGTGGGCGTATCCATTGATATCAAGGACCTTAAGGAAATGGCGGGGGACGATTCCTGGTTTAAGCAATATCTGAAGCAGGACCAGGACGGAATATTTGTGAATGGCGTGAATTTTTTCAGCAACAAGCTTCCGCAGGGCGAGTTTACCGTGCTTGGCGAGAAGGTCTCTTTCAAACACGACGGGGCAGACCTGGTGAACGCCGCGCCCTTCGCGCTCTGCATGAAAGCGCTCCGGAAAATTGTCGGGGCCAAGGGGTTTCTTATCGGAGAACCGGGGGATTTTAATCCGACCGAACTTGCCTTCGCGGAGTTTGATCTCTGCGCGTTCAAAGATTTAAACAAGTATCCGAGATCGAGCAACAAAAGATACGGAATAGGAGCGGGGTTGGCTCCCGTGACCGACACGCTGTCTGGCAGTCTCGGCGCGTGCGGGGCGATGTACGCCGACACGCCGGTAATATTGTGGCCGGCCGCGGGCAAGGGGCATCTTAACTGGTGGAAACTCTGCAAAAGCATACCGCCCGCGGGGGCTTTAACGGAGCAGGATTTTGTGCCCTCGGACAGGCGTTTCAGCATCAGTTCTTCCGATGTTCACGGCACTCTCTATAACACCGGGAGCGGGACTTACCTGCTCCTTATCGGGGCCGCGGCTCCGGACGGCGCTTATGTAAATATAGATACGGGCGGGGACAGCCTTTCCGTCAGGACGCTGGATGACGAGCCGGTTGCCTGCAAGAACGGCACCTTTAACGCGGGAAGTTTTGTCCCTTCGCAGGTGAAGGGATTCAGAATTAGCGTCAGCAAAAAATAGCAGGCGGAGGCAGAATGTTGAGCAGGAAATTTATTGTATTATTCTTGGCGGCGCTTTTTTCAGGCGCCGGCCTTTTTGCCGCGTGGGAAACCTTAGACATTTCCGTGTCAAAACCGGATTATTCCGCCTATGAGACGAGCATTCCGAAGGAAGCCTTCACCGAGCAGGGTATCTCTCTGGACATTAACGGGGCGCAGGAATACACGCTGACGCTTAAAACCTGGACCACCAGCGAAGCGGCTTTTGATGTTGAGTTCGAGATTCCGCCGGAGAGCATGAAATCGGGGGATGTTTCTATTGACGTGGTTTTTGCCAATGACAAAGCGGGAAAGAAACTCACAGGGACCTTCAGGCAGAATTTTAATCCAAAACTTAATTACTGCGACTCAAAATTTTTAAAGGACGGAAAGACCGAGACGATGAGCGGCGGGTACGCTAGGACAGCGGGGCAGGGCATCAGTTTCTTGCGCCTCGAGAAATCCGAGGCCTTCGCGTGGTACCTGCAGAGAACGCCTCAAGACGGCTACTGGGGCACGAGCCAGAAAATACCTTCATACAGGACCGACTGCGACGAGTTCAAGGCCGGTTTCACCATTCGCGGCACAAAGGACACCAAGGGCAAGGTGCTGATAAAGAGCGTGAAACTCTCCGGCGCGGTCGTCAAGGCGAGGGATACTTCGGCAAGGACCTATCTTTTCAGCTTCGGGCCTGTGACCAAGGAAAATCCTGACGGGTTCACGCCGGTAAGCGAATACTCGAATTATTCAAAGGAAAAAGGCTACGGCTGGAAATATTCCCCGGTGAACACCGTTTACCAGGGTTCCGATATTCCTTTGAATGACGCGCAGATCAGCGATTTTAGTTTCCAGCCGATGCCGAAAGACAGGGACATCCCGGGCTGGAGATCGAACGATGTCAGGCGTTCCTACTGGTATCAGCAGTACGACAAGGATCTTTTTACTTCGTACTGGATGGGAAACGATTACGTCGCATTTTTTGACAAATACATAGACCTGAAGACTTCGCTGGAACGCGGCTATGTTACCCGCGCGAGGACTTATCATTACTTCATGAACGACCTTTATCAAAAGGACGTTGAAGAACGGCGCGGCGCGATGTACCTTGACGATGACCTTTCCGCGGAGTTCATCGTTGATGTCCCGAACGGCACGTACAATATGATTGCCGGGGTCGGCTACGCGAATTATGCCGGAAGAACGGCTTTCAGCATAGAAGTCCAGGGGAAAGTAAGGGAAAAGAACGTGAAGCCCGGAGAAACAAAAGTTGACCGCCACGAGATACGAAATGTTGTGGTGACGGACGGTAAGCTGGACCTTAGGCTATTCGCGGATCTGCGAGAAGCATCGGGAATTTACAGGGACTGTGACATTGGCTCGGCCTGGACGCTCAACTACCTGATAGTCCTTCCCGCGGAAGACAAGAACAAGATGCTTGAATGGGAATGGAAGATCATCAGTGAAAAATCCAAGAAGATAAGGAAGGTCACCTTTATAGATGGCGAGCCGCCGGTGCTGAAGAACGAAGGCAATTTTGTCTCGCTCAACGGCAAGCCTTACTTTCAGCTCAAGACGCAGTATAATTACCACCCGTATATTTCGGACCAGTTCACTTATTACTGCCTGACAAACTGCCTGCTGGTGATTCCCAACATGCAAAACTCCAGCCACTTCTTCAACCCGGACTGGGAGAGGCTTTCTCTTGAGGAAGATTACCCCTGGTCTGTCATAGACACGATGAACATGATGTATTCGTGGGG
>CAIWWK010000058.1 GCA_903916325.1 Candidatus Firestoneibacteriota bacterium | reverse complement strand
CCCAAAAAGGCTTCCCTGTAAGTTTTGCCGGAATCATATTTGAAAAATCCGGCGCGCACGGCACGCAATCAGGTATCTCACCCTTTAAAACTTTTAGCAGGCGTTCCCTTCCGGTCATAGCAATCCTCCAGTCGTTCTGGTTTAGATAACTCAATAATACAACATTACAGGATGGATGCTTGGACTGGGTTAAGATTAGAATTGGACTGGATTAATTTCCCGCGGGGCCGCTAATTCTGTTTTTCCCTGTACTTTCCGGGACTGCGGCCCTTTAGCGCTTTGAAAACCCTGTTGAAATATGAAAGGTCGTTGAACCCTGATTCATAAGCGATTTCAGTGACGGGCTTAGCGGATCCGGCCAGCAGTTTTGCCGCGTATTCTATTCTGAGAGAATTAATGTATTCAGTAAAGGTCTTGCCCGTAACTTTTTTGAAGATGTTGCAATAGTATTCCTTGGTAATGCCCGTCTTGTTCAGGGAAATATCCTCCAGCGAGATCTCCTTCCTGAAGTTTCCATCGATGTACTCAAGGCTCTTCATAATGGCGCTTGCCTGCCGGTTCAGGCCGCCGCCCTTACCGGGCAGTTCCGCTTTCTGCCGCTCGTTAAAACGCACCAGAGTTATAAGAAGATCGGACAGCAGTATCTTGATGGCAGTTTCAAAGCCTCTCGGCTTCTTAGCGTATTCCAAAAAGAGTTCTTCGAGGATTATCAGGGTTTTCAGATTTACCGGGCCGCTCAGGTGGAGCCTGTTGAAACCCTTTTTAAACGGTTCAAGATACATGAACTCAAGGAATCCTTTAACATTTTTTAGCAGGGCGGCGTGAGAATCAAGCAGTTCCGGAAGGAAGATGCAGTTAAAGACTTCAAATTGTCCTATGACGGCCTTGATTAATCCATGCGACCTTCCCGGCTCCAGCAAAATGATATCCCCGGAGGAGACAACCTCTTCCTTTCCTTCAAGGACATGCAGGCATTTCCCTGTGACGACATAAAAAAACTCGTAGAATTCGTGCCTGTGTACCGGATATTCCGCAATATTGTTTCTGGTTATCATAAATGGATAATCAGGCCGCGGGAAGAAGTCTCTGTTTCTAAGCGTCTTCATAGCCGATTATATCACACCCAAAGCTCGCTTAAAATATTCATCTCTCGAAAAGAGGCAGGTAAGCCGCCGGAAGCTGCAGAACCATGGCCGCCACCGCCGTGGCATACACGGTTCCATAATTCTTTGAAGACCAGCTGCCGTCAAAATTCTGCGAGGCGACAAGCAAGTCCCTTACTTCAGGATACCAGCTCTTCCAGTAATCGCCTCCTTTCTGAAACATCACCTGGGTGCAATAATAAAGTCCGTAAATAAAATGAGCCGACTGTTCGTTCGGCCTGGTCTTTAGCAGGTACTCGCAGCCCCTGTCAACTTCAGGGGAAGTGTAGTCGCCGAGCGCCATCATTGAGAGAACGCAGGCGCCGGTCCGCTCGGTATTGCTGCCGCCCGAGTGCGGAACGTAGGAAAACCCTCCGTCAGGATTGTTGCAGGACTTTAAATATTGGAGGGCTTTTTGAATGGTATCCTGCGGGACAATAAAGCCGACATCCCTTGCCGCCCGCAGGGCCTGGACCTGGCAGGAAGTTACGCTTGCATCGTCATCGGCAATTTTTGGCTGGTATCTCCACCCGCCGCGATCATTCTGACAGGATACTATCAAATCTACGGACTTTCTGATAGCGTCCCGAAGGTCTTCTCTTTTCGTCATTCCATAAAGCTCGCAAAGCGCCAGCGTGGAAAAACCGTGCTCGTACATAGCCTGGCCTGACGCTGAAATAACGCCCTTGTCGGTCTGGCAGGATTTAATATAGTCGGCTATCCTTGAGATATTGTCCCCGTACTTTCCCTTGTCCGGTGTATTTCCTCCGGCCATAAAGGCAAGACCGGCAAACCCGACTATGGCCGCGTTTTTTCCCAAAGGGACTTTCCCGAAACTTCCGTCAGCGGCCTGGAGGCCCGCAAGATACTCAAGCGCTTTAGCGGCAGCTTTTTCGGAAGCGGGAGTCCCAAGGTATTCTTTTTCAGCCGCGAAAGGCCCGGAAGCAATAGCAACAATAAATATCCCGGTAAACAATACCGAAAATCTTAGCGGCAGCGGACTGCCCCCTGAATACTTCATCGATTCCCCTTTTCAGCCAGTTTTCTGTAATACGCCCTGAGAAACTCCGCGTATTCCGGAGGAACATTCTCTCCCGCCGAACCGAGCATCTCTTTCTGAACTTCGGGGGGCAGATCCCCCCAGCTCGCGGATAACTTGTTCACCTTCTGCTGCTTCCCGAAGGAAACCGCTTCCGCTTCATGTCCCTGCCCTCCGCCGGCCATGCCGGCCATACCCGCCTTGGACTGCTCCTTTCCAAGCTCGCCCTGAAGGTTAGACTGGAGCTTATTAAGCTTTCCTGAAATATCCTGCTGCATTTTCTGAACTCCCTTTCCCGTGTCTTTTGTATTAAGCTGCGCGCTTGCCTGGTCCATCTTGCCGGCTATATCCTTCATATCGGCGCCAAGCTTTTCCGTACCCGGGTCTTTTGCAAGCTCCGCCCCCAGATCCGCGGCTTCGCTCTTAAGCTGGGCCTGCTGCTGGGCGAGCTCTCTTGCTTCCAGCTGCGTCTTACTCT
>CAIWWK010000057.1 GCA_903916325.1 Candidatus Firestoneibacteriota bacterium | reverse complement strand
TCCGGGGAGGCGAGGGAAGTCAGCTGGGTGAACGGGCTTCGCACCTGGTTTTTAGGGCCGATACTCAAAGACGGGAAAGACAATCTTTTCTTCTTCCCGAATGAAGCATACGGGCGCTTTGCGCCGCAGGTTCTCAAAGCCGGAGGCCTTGATTATATCCTGGGGCTAAACGACAGGAGCCCTCTAAAGTTCTTAAGACTCGGCAGCAATGTCCTTTTGGATTCAAAAGGGTATTTATACTATGTGGATGCAGACGGGCAATTCGTAAAGTTTGACGGCAGCAGCGGCGCCGCAATTCTCGATATCAAAAAAACGCGGGAAACACTGACGCAAAAGTCTAATAATTCCTCGCAGGCGTTAAGTTACTTTGTCCTGGATTCAAAGGACAGGGCCTGGCTCTTCTTTGACAGAATGGTGGTTATAGTAGAGGATGGCAAGTCCCGGGAGTTAACGCTGGATGACGCGTACGCCGAGATAGTTCAAAAGGAAGACGAAGGGTTCCGGCTCGGTTCCGGAGATTCCGGCCGCGAGTATTCCGCGCCGGTTATCTCAAAGAAACGGGAATTATTCTATCAGCACTGGTGGGGAGGCAGGACGATCCGGGTTTTTAACGGAAAAGAATGGGCGGATTATAAAGTAAGCCCGGATATTTTTAAAGCCAAGAGCAGCGGGAGCGACTTCTTCGAAGCACTATTTATCAATAATGACGGCGAGGCGGTGGTCAACCGGCGAAGCTCCGGCTCAGACCCGGGGAAGAGTTTTGTTTTCAGGGGCGGCGGGTGGCTTGAATCGGACAAGTACTTCGAAAATACACGGGAGAAGAACAAGAAAAAGGCAGCGCTGAAGTATACCCGTGAATATAATCTCTGGAATCCTTCTTTTGATTTCAAGGATTCAAGAGGATGGATCTGGGTCGTGGACGAAGAAGGAAAGATCTGGCGCTCAAAGAACAGAAAGGAAGAGGGCGTTATTCTGCCGGGCGGGCGGAATTATTACGGGGCAGATGCAATCTTTGAGGACAGAAAAGGAAACCTTTGGGTTTCCTACCCGAACAATAAATACGCGGTGCTGGATACTTCAAGCCCGGAAAAAGGCCCGGACAGCGCGTCGATCAGGCTGCTTTCTTTTGGAGGGCGGAACGTTGTTATTCCTGAGGCCGCCGGAAAAATTGCCGAACCGGTCACGGACAGCAAGGTGGAATTCATGTTTGACCCCAAAGAGATACAGATATTCACGGTCAAGTATGAATACAGGCTTGACGGCGCCGGCTGGCGCGAGGAATCTTCGGGAAAGAACATTAAGCTGGAAGGGCTTGGTTTTGGAGACCACCTTCTTGAGTCGAGGGTCAAGGGGAATGGAGAGGCGGGCAGTACAGGCAAACTGAAATTCACGGTAAAGTATGACATTACGGAAAAACTGAAAGGCTGTTTTGAGAAACTCAACAAGGGCACGCCGGAGCAGCAAAAAGAAGCCATGGATGAATTACTGCGGCAAGACGGCGCTGTCCTGGGCTTTCTGGAAAACAAACGGAAAGAAACGGAGGATGAAACACTTAAATGGAAAATAGACGCTATAATCTCCCGCTTGAAATAAGTTTACTCTTCGCGGCTTGCGCCCTCTTTTTCGCGGGCTGCGCGACTATGCGGACAAACGGAACCGTTGCCGGCGACGAGAGTATCGCATACTCCGAGCAGGAAGCGG
This sequence comes from Candidatus Firestoneibacteriota bacterium, assembly GCA_903916325.1. GTDB lineage: Bacteria > Oederibacteriota > D2-FULL-39-29 > D2-FULL-39-29 > CAIOVX01 > CAIOVX01. Next base: position 2,354 of record CAIWWK010000057.1, on the reverse strand, counting down.
AGGTGCTTGCGGGCGGCCCCGGTGAATTCTTATCTTTGAATCCGGCGGAACTGAAAGAGAACAACCGTGTGAAAAGTTCTTTTGTTGACAAAGACGGAGTTTTCTGGATGCTCTGCAATGAGAAACTTTACAAGCTTTCGGGCGGAAAATTAAGGGTTTGCGCTTTTAGCTCTTCGGGCAAAGACAAAACGGAAAAAATTGAAGCGCAGGTAAGAGGTATTTCCCTGTCCTATAATAAAGAAGTTCTCGCGCAGGTCAAGACAGATTCCGGAGCCTGCCTGATCCTGAAACACGCCGGTGACGGCTGGCGAAAGATACAGGATAGCCTGAAGGTGTACGGTGACTATTTTTGTTACGAGGATTCTTCCGGCAGGCTTATGATCATTGATGCCGAAGGATTCCTCAGCGTGAACGGCGTAAAAGCGGGAAGCATCATCCCGGATGAAGCCGGCAAAGGCGCCCTGAGACAAACTACTATCAGTCCGTGGTTTTTGAACCTGGAAGAGGATGATAAAGGCAGGCTCTGGATCTGGACGAGGTGGCATCCTGATTACACCAGGCTCAACAGCCGCATCTTCTGCTATAGCGGCGGCAAGATTAATTTCATAAACATGGAGGATATTCTTGGCAAGGATAATATTCCGTCCTGTATCGCTTTCCTTGGAGGGGATAAAATAATAATAAGTTCCTTCGATTATTTGCTGCCGGCCAAACATTACAGGATAGTTGATGAAAACGGCGAAGTTGACCTGAGAGGCGTAGCGGTCGACCCTCTGCTGAAATATAAATTAAATATTTTTTCCTGTTTTGTTGAAGCGCCCGGGAAACTCTGGCTCATTGCCAGGCAGGAAAGGATGCGGGTCGGATTATGGCTCTTCGACGGTTCCGGGCTTAAGAAGATCAAGGACGGCATCTTTAATGAATTTGTAATCAGCAGCCTCTACGACGAGAAAAATCTTTTCCTGAAGGAAGCCGGGGGAAACCTCTGGGTTGCGGCGAAAGTAAACGGCGCTCTGCTGGTTACCGGGAAGGGCGAGGCTGAAGCAATCAACTGGACAAAAGGCTTGTCCCTGAGAAATGTGGCCGGCATACACCGTGACGGGGAAGGCAATATAATTTTCGTGAACAACAGGGATACTTCAAAGGGTGAAAGCGATCTTGTGCAGATGCTTCCCCCGGGTTCTCTCGAAAAAATTCTGGCAAAGAAAACCGAAGAGAAGTACAAGATGTTCATTGCCAGGGAAAACCTGATGTTTTCGTCCGGAGGGGTTGCCTGGTGGGTAAAGGCCGGCGATTCCGGCCTGGACCTTGTAAAATACGAGAACGGCTCGGAAACAAAGGTTCTGGGCCTGGAAGAGTACAGGCAGAAATATAAAGAAAAATACGCTCCGGGAGGCAGCTACAGACTGCTATATTCCGGGATTGATTCGGCGGACCGTATTTGGCTGTATTACAGCGAGACTGTCCTGATTTATGACCCGAAAACCGGCGCCTTCAGCGATTTTAATCTTGAGGACGCCTATCTTGACGCGCTGAACAAAAAAATCAGCGTGAAAATAAGCGATCCGAAGCACAGGGTATATTTTGCTCCTGACGGAAAGGTGATGTACACGGGCGGGGAGAAGTTAATCAGCAAGAATGGCAGGTTGATCTGCCTTTTCACTTTCATCGGCTGGTATGACGGAACCGAATGGAAGTCTTCCCTGCCGGTCAAAGGGTCGAAGAAAAACGAGCAATTCACCGGAAATTTCTTCTTCAACAAGGACGGCCTGCTTTCTATGAATACGGTATCTGACGATACGCTGCCTGCCTCAAGTTTTTCTTTCATGGACGGGGACTGGAGAAGGAACGCCGCCTATGAAGCGGATCCTGCCGAAGAAGCTGCCGATAAACTTATGGAGGAGCTGAGGAAAATAACGGGGATTGATAATATAGTTAAGGCTTGCAGGATAGACTCCGGCCTGACGGTTGCAGATACCTCAGCCTACGGTGTGGTCTTTGTTGCGGTCGGGAAGACGCTGAAATTAAAGGGCTTTCCAAAAAGTCCCTCTAACAACCTAAATCAGGATTTTCGCGCGCTACTGGATAACAAAAACAATATTTGGATTGGCAGAAAGTCTTCCATTGAAAATGAATGGGTGATGTTCCCGCGCGAGACCGTCGAAAAAGAAGGGGAAGTCTTTATTCCCGGGGCGCAGGAGCAGGAAGAGAAGCCGCGCGCTATAGCAGGGTCGCTTACCTCTTCAGCGGTTAATGAGAACCGGGTCGCGGTTGACGCCGCGGAAAAACCCGGCGCCGGCGCTTCCTCTCCAAAAAGGGCAAAGGTTTTTCGCGGTGTTAAATTTGCCAAAAGG
>CAIWWK010000056.1 GCA_903916325.1 Candidatus Firestoneibacteriota bacterium | reverse complement strand
TCCGTCCGGCAGATTCGCTGCGGCTGACATTCAATTCGGCGATGGAAGAAATGCTGCCGGATTACGGATCAAATCCCGCTATATTCGACAAGCTGCTTGGAGAGTCCATCAAGGAGAAACAATGAAAGACATTAAGTGCCTGATAGCGGCGGCGGTCTTTGCCTGCCTGTTCTTCCCAACCGACGCCCGTTCCGGCGGCACGGCCGATGAATTGACACAAGCGCAGAAGGATTCAGTAAAAAACATACTCTCAAAGTACAAAAACGAAACCCTGACCTCTGACGAGGCAAAGGAAATTCACAGGCTGATGAGGGAAGTTGGAGTAACGGGGGGCGCAGGCGAGGATAATGCCGTGAGCGAAGCCGGGTTTGACGCCGAGAAGCTTAAAACGCTTGCAATTTCAGGCGAAACACAGCGGCCTGATGCGAAGCAGCAGCCGGATTCTAAACAGGGAATCCCGGGCGGCGAATCGAAGCCGGGAAAATCCGGCGGGGGAGAGAAACTGCCTGTTTTCACCTGTGAGAAGAGCGGCAATTTCATTCTTTCCAGCACAGAGGTAACAGACGGCGGCAATCTGCCGCGAGAGTTCACCGGTTTTGGGGAAAGCGCGACTTTGCCGCTGGAATGGAAAGGCGCGCCCTCCGGCACCAAGTGCTATGCGCTGGTTATGCACCACATTGACCCGGAAGGTATGACTAAGTGGTACTGGGTGATTTATAACATTCCTTTGAATACGACCAATCTTCCCAAGAATGTGAAAGGCGCCGGCATTCTCGGGAATAACAGTGTGAACGGACGCGCTGAGTTTGCGCCGCCTCACTCCAAGGGCAGCACTCCAAAGAAATATATTGTCACGGTGTACGCGCTCTCCGGTCCTGTCAGTTTTGATATGGCGCCTGAGAAGGTCAGCAGGCAGGTTTTGCTTGACGCTATCAAAGGCAGCATACTGGACAGCGCGGAGCTTGACGTGGTTTATGCAAGACCCGCGGACGCAAAATAGTTAACTGGATGGTTAGATGCTTGGATGATTGGATGTTTAGCAAGCTGGATGCTCAGAGGCTCAGATGTTAGGATGCTTAAAGACTTGCAAGGTTGAGGCGCCGACTCCGCTTAAACAGGGTACCTGTGTTTTGCTACTACTCGTTTGCATTCTTGTATTTTGTTTAGTATTTAGTGCTTAGAATTTGCTTTTTGCTCCAATGTTGTTTCGAATTTCAGATTTCGAATTTCGAATTTCTCATGGAGGTTTTATGAAAAAACTATTTTTTCTCTTGCTCGCGGTTATCTGCCTTTGCCTGCCGGCGCTTATGGGCGCGCAGGAGCGGGAGGGTCGCGGTGAAGCGCAGGCGTTGACCGACGCGCAAAAGGCCTCGGTAAAGGAAATAATCTCGAAATACAATATTGAAACACTTACCGCGGCTGACGCTAAAGCCATCCACGGAGCAATGAGGGAAGCAGGAATCATGGGCGGCCCGTCGGAAGACCAGGCAATTACTGACGCCGGGTTTGATCCTGAAAAGCTTAAACAGCTTGATCCGCCTCCCGGAAAGGAAACCGGCGGCAACAAAGGCCCCGGAGACGCGAAGGGAACTTCAGGGAATAAGCAGGGAGCAGACCGCGGCGCTTCCAAAGGAGCCGGAAGCGGCAGCAAATATACCCTGGAACAGGCCTGCTCGGATAACGCCCAGCTAAAGACAATTGCTTTTGACGGCCTTGCCTATATTACCGGTGATTTCGGTTTTGACACTTTCCTTCCGCCCGGGAAAGTCTCGGACTATTTTGGTTTCCAAAATATGCGCGATATTGACGCGAAGACCGGCGGGCACAACACCTCGTTTCTCACTACAATTGCCAGCAATATGCTTTCCATTCTAAATGATGAGCAGAAAGCGGTATTGCTTGCCGCGGCAAAGGAACAGGAGAATGACATAAAGAAGTTCGCGGAGATGCGCTTTCCGCTGATAAAGGCGTTCCGCAGGAACCTTGAAGGTGATTATCCTTCAGGGAAGACAATATTGAGCCATGACGCGGTGCTGAAATATTCCGCCTCGCTTTACGAACTTGACGGAGTGATTGCCTATAAACGCGCCGAAGTAATGGGAAAGGTCATTTCAAGCCTTTCCTCTGAACAGAAAGCCGCCCTGGCAAAGCTCAAATTCGGTGATTCACGCACCTGGCCTGATATCCCGGAGCAGCTGGACAAGAGGAGCATGTCGCATTCCCAGAATGTGGCTGTGATGACCTATGCCAGCGAGATGTTCGCCTGGTATGCCGGTTCAATTGATGCGGACACTTATTTTTGCCCCGAGCGTCACGGGATGTATTTCGGCGGGTTTGGCATGAAGACCGCTCCGGCAATGGGGAAACAGAATTATTCCATAAGCACTTCGCTGACAGGAGACAGCGGCGAGTCCTTCCTTAACACGCTGGACGACTCGCAGAAGAAAAAGATAACTGATATAATTGATCTCCAGAAGTCTGACCTGGCAGGGATAGTTACGGTCAGAAGGACTATTTCGGCTGAACTCAGGAAATTCCAGAAAGGGGAAACTGCCGACAAAGCTAAAGTGCTCTTGCTTTCAAAAAAATACGGAGAATATGACGGCGAGATGGCGTACTTTTACGCTTCGGCTTTCGGCGCGGTAGGGAAAAGCCTGACCTCGGAGCAGCTCGCGAAGCTCAAAGCGATGCGCACGATAAATCCGTCGGAACCCAGAGGCCCGTTCCTTTACTCGGATCCGATACAGAATCCGGAGGTAGGGAACACGGACTTCCTCTTTGAATAATGAAGTCTGACCTGGAACAGAGGGGAGCTTGTTGAAAAAAATATTGCTGCTGATTTCTTTCTGTTGTTCGCTCGCCGGCTGGCAGTTTAATCAACTGCTTGCCGGCGAGTTGTTTGTCTCTGATCCGGCCAAATTCACCGGCAGCGTTGATTCGGCAAAGCCGGGCGACACCGTAATAATAAAGAACGGCAGTTGGAAGGACATCAAACTGTCGGTTAACAAGGGCGGCGCTTCGGGAAAGCCGCTGATTATACGGGCGGAAACTCCGGGCGGGGCGGTTTTCTCAGGGGCTTCCTCACTGGAGTTAAATGCCCCCTTTGTGACGGTTGACGGCCTCTTCTTTTGGAAAGGAGCTCTTAAAAAAGGTTCTGTTATACAGTTCAATTCCGAAAACGATATTGTGAGAAATACGGCGGTCGTTGATTATAATCCAGAATCCTTTGAGACGAAGTACCACTGGGTCTATTTTAACGGCGACAATAATCTTGCTGAGCATTGCTTTTTCAATGGCAAGAAACATATGGGTCCCCTGATAGCTAACGCCCAGAAATCCAGCCGTCATAACGCTGTGAAGAGTTCATACTTTAAGGATATCCCGTACGTGAAGGCCAACGGAAGGTCTGTGTTCACGATCTTCGGTTACGGACACGACAGGGAGACCGGGGATGACGGGGCTTTCTTCACGATAGAAGGGAATCTCTTTGAAAACGCGCACGGAGAAGGGAACGAAATAATCTGCCTTAAGTCAGGGCATAACCTGGTTCTGCGGAACACGATACTTTCCACAATCGGCGGCATCGATATCCGCTCGGGAGATTTCAATACGATTGAAGAAAATGTTATACTCGGCAGAGGCGTTGAAAAGTCTTATGGCATAAGGATAGACGGCAGGCATCAAACGGTTAATGATAATCTGATTTCCGGCTGCGATTTTGGCATCAAGATAGAATGCGGCGAGTTTATTGAGGAAGCGCTCACGCCGGAATATGCGGCAAAGGTTCCTCACCCGGGGGCTGATGTTGAGCTGGGGCGGATAGCGCTATACCCGCAAACCAAACACCTTTTACTGTCAGGAAATTTCCTGGCGGGTAATACGAACTACGATCTTGAGGTCGGATCAAATTACAAAAAACACTGGCCGCAGGCTCAGAATGTTTTACTCCCGGAAGAATGCGCGATAACGGATAACGTGTTCGCGCGCGAGAAAGGCGGCACATCAGTCACCGGCACAACGCCGGATACCTCGGCTCCGCTTGACAGGTTCAAATTCAAACCAAATATTTATACCGGCAATCTATTGCTGGGCGGGAAGAATGATTTGCCAACGGCTGTTTCCGGTTTCAAATGCCTGGAATATTCAAAGGATTTTCCGGGGGCGCCGGTAGCCGCAAAGCTTAAGCCGCTTGCGCCGGCGGATGTTTGTCCTTCGTGGGTCCTGGCTAAAGGTTTTTAAACGCACTCATTGCAAAGGAAAGAAAATGAAAAAAATATTGGCAGCGGCGGTCATATTGTCTTTCTTTGTTTCACTTTTTATTGCAGCCGATGCCAAGGCCGCGCAGGAAGGACGTCGTCCTGGCAGAGGCCCGAGAACTGAAGCCGCTCTCCCTCCGGAAGTGGCGGTTTTCAAAGAGTTATCCGTGATTCTCGGGCGCCCAACGGGCAATAGTGTCACCGTAAGTGTTCTTTCCGGAAGCGCTCTTGAAGCTTTCATTGAATATGGCAGGGAAGCCGGCAAGTATACTTTCAAAACTGAGACCATTCTGCTGAAGGCTGATACTCCGGCGGAATTCCTGCTGGATAAGCTGGAAAAGGATACCAAATATTTCTATCGGCTCGAGTCAAGGAAACCTGAGAACGGTCTTTTTAAGATCGGGGATAACAGCAGTTTTCACACGCAGCGTACTCCCGGCAGTTCGTTTATTTTTGAAATGCAGGGGGATTCCCATCCGGAACGCCCCCAGATGTTCCTGCCGGAACTTTACTCAAAGACGCTTCGCGCCGCCACGGCCGACCTGCCGGACTTTTATTTGACTATGGGCGACGATTTTTCGGTTGACACCCTGTCTGCCGTAGATGCGGCCTCGGTAAAAAAGATCTACCTCCGCCAGCGTTATTACCTCAGTCTCATCGGACATTCAGCGCCTATTTTCCTTGTGAACGGAAATCACGAACAGGCAGCGGGATATTTGCTTGACGGCACAGACACAAATGCTGCCGTTCTTGCGGGAAAAAACAGGAACACCTATTTCCCTTTGCCGGAAACGGACGGGTTCTATTCCGGCGACAGGGAAGAGGTTAAGTATGTCGGGCTGCTCCATGATTATTACTCCTGGACATGGGGAGACGCGCTCTTTGTAACCCTGGACCCTTACTGGCACTCTAAAGTGGCGGTGGACAACGTAATGGGCGGCTGGGCAAAGCGAAGAGACTTGTGGCAGGTTACGCTCGGCGACGAGCAATATAGGTGGTTCAAGAAAACCCTTGAAGAGAGCAAAGCAAAATACAAATTTGTCTTCGCGCATCATGTTCTTGGCACTGGGCGCGGGGGTATTGAAATAGCCGGCCAGTTTGAGTGGGGCGGCAAGAACAGGAAGGGAGAAGATGAATTCGCGCAGAAACGCCCCGGCTGGGAACTGCCAATCCACCAGCTGATGGTAAAGAACGGCGTAACAATTTTCTTCCAGGGGCACGACCACATTTTCTGCAGGCAAGAACTTGACGGAATTACCTATCAGGAAGTTCCGGTTCCGGCCGCTCCGGATTATAACCCTATAAGCATGGATAATTACACAACAGGCGATAAATTTAACGGTTCCGGCCGCGTTCGCGTCAGCGTCAATCCTGAAAGAGTAAAGGTTGAATATGTAAGGTCGCACCTTGAGAAGGACGCAACGCCCGGGCATCCTGACGGCGAAATTGCGTTCAGTTATGAGCTGCCGGCAAAAAAAGGGAGCAGGTGATGCCAAACAGATTTTCACTTGTAACATTCGCTCTTCTTTCCGCCGTCATATCGGCGCAGGACGGGCAAATGAGAAGGCCTGCCGTGCTGATGGAGCGCGACAGCGTTATGAAAGAGCAGCTTTTTTTGGGCCGGGAATTCCTCGGCCTGCCGACTGCGAATTCCGTGAGTATAAATGTAGCTCTTTCGCAAAGCGCGGAAATATATTATGAGTACGGAACGGAACCTGGCAAGTACGCCGAAAAGACTGCGTCGCCCCGCGCAATGGACCCGGGGTTGAGGTATGTTACAGTGCTTGAAGGGCTAAAACCGGACACGCAGTATTATTACCGGATGAACTACCGAACCGGAAGGACTATTTTCCTTGAAGGAAATGAACATTCTTTTCACACGCAGAGAAGGCCGGGCAGCGCATTTACCTTCGCCGTTGAGGCAGACCCGCACCTTGACGAGAACAGCGAGCCGCAGATGTACAGGAATGTCTTAAAGAGTATCGGCGCGGACAAGCCGGATTTCCTTCTGGATCTCGGCGACACCTTTATGTCGGATAAACTGCAGGAACCCTCTTACGCGAAGATTGAAGACCGTGCCCTGCTCTTCCGGAATTATTTCGACGCTATTTGCCATTCTGTTCCGCTCTTCCTTGTACTCGGAAACCACGAGGGAGAGGCAGGATGGCCGGATAAAAAGTCTAACAACCGGGTCTCAGGCTGGGATGAGAAGGCGCGCCTGCTCTATTTCCACGCCCCGTTT
>CAIWWK010000055.1 GCA_903916325.1 Candidatus Firestoneibacteriota bacterium | reverse complement strand
CCATTATTTTGAGCAGCGTGGATTTGCCGGCTCCGTTAACTCCGACAAGCGCTATACGGTCGCCCCTCTCAATAGACAGGTCAACCCCGGTGTATATCTTTGTGCTGCCGTAGGATTTGTGCAAATTCTCCAGCGCTATGACTTCCCGCCCGCTCTTTATTGGCTGGGGGAAAGCGAAATTTAGCGTCTTTTTTTCCTTCTCGACAACTATTTCTTCCATCTTGTCGAGGTGCTTTATTTTGCTCTGCACGGATTTTGCTTTTGAAGCGGTCGCGCGGAATCTGTTAATGAACTCCTGCAGGCGCTCCTTCTCTTTCTGCTGCTGGCCGGACTGCTTCTCCAGGATGTCGCGTTTCTTCTGTTTTTCCTCAAGGAAGAAGTTATAATTTCCTTTGTAGCTGACAAGTTTACCGCTGTCTATTTCGAGTATGCGCGTAGATACGTTGTCGACAAAATCCCTGTCGTGCGAAGTAAAAATCAGGATTCCTTTGTAGGACAGTATAAAGTTCTGCATCCAGAGCAGGGAGTAAAGATCAAGATGGTTAGTAGGTTCGTCCAGGAGCATTATATCAGGCGGGTTTACCAGCAGCCTGGCGAGAGCTATCCTCATCAGCCAGCCGCCGCTAAATTCTTCCGTATTGCGGGTGAAATCCTTCTCCTTGAAACCGAGCCCGTAAAGCACGCGTTTAGCCTTGTGTTCCACATTATAGCCGTCAAGCGCCTCAAACCTGTGGCTCAGCGCGCTGTACTCGTCGTAGAAGTTGGCTGCGTCGTCGCCGCCCATCTTGTGCTCGAGCTCGCGCATCTTCGCTTCAATCGCGCGTATCTCTTCGCTTGAACCGGCCACCTCTTCAATTACTGTTTTGCCGCGTATGGAATCTATCTCTTGAGGAAGAAATCCTATCCTTGCTCCGGTCTCAACGACGCGCTCGCCTGAATCGCAGTGTTCTTCGCCGGTGATTATCTTAAAGAAAGTAGTTTTTCCGGAACCGTTCGGGCCGACCAAAGAAACGCGCTCTCCGTCGTTGAAATAGGCTTCCGCCTCCTCAAGTATCACCCTTTCTCCGAAATTTTTTGTGAGTTTTGTAATCTGAAGCATTTTTCTCCCATGAAAACACAGGGGACAATCCGGCCCGGATATTACAAGGCAAGGACAGTCCCCGGCAAAAGCGGCCTTATGCAGCTGATATTTCCGACTGTTTCAGGTTCTGTAATGCGCGTTGATTTTTATGTAGCCTTCCGTAAGATCACACGTCCAGACTTTCGCGCTCTTTTTCCCGGCTCCCAGATCTACCGTTATTCTCACTTCCTTTTCGGCAAGAGCCAAGTGCGCTTTTTTTTCGCTGAAACCTTTAAGTTCGGTTCCCCCGCTGACTACCTTAAGCCCGCCGAAGAATATCTTTATTCTTTCTTCACGAAATTTAACGCCGGAATTCCCGACCGCCGAAAGCACTCTTCCCCAGTTCGGGTCTCCCCCGTAAGCAGCCGTTTTCACGAGCAAGGATTTCGCTATCGCCATCGCCGCGGCACGGGCTGTCTTTTCATCCGCGGCGCCTTTTACCTCTATTTCCAGGAATTTTGAAGCGCCTTCGCCGTCCCGAACAATCTGTTTAGCCAGCGAGACCATCACGGAAGAAAGAGCTTTCAGGAACGCGTTGTACCCGCTGCCGCTCGACTTTACGGGCTTGTTCCCTGCCATACCGTTCGCGAGACACAGCGCCGTGTCATTCGTGCTGGTGTCTCCGTCCACGGTAATAGAGTTGAAACTCTCTTTAACACAAGCCCTTAAGGCTGCATCAAGCATCTGCTTTGAAATGGAAACATCGGTAAGAATAAAACACAACATAGTCGCAAGGTCAGGATGAATCATCCCGGAACCCTTTGCCATGCCGAAGATACCGCATTTACGGCCGCCTAGTTTCAGCCCCGCACCGGCCGTTTTAATAAAAGTGTCCGTGGTCATTATTCCGCGAGCCGCTTCCTCGAGACCTTCCGGACGAAGCCTCCGCGCGGCGGCCTTTACGCCCGCGATTATTTTCGCTACCGGAAGTTTTACCCCTATAACGCCGGTCGAACAGACAAAAACATCCCCAAGCCTCACCGGAAGTTCGGCGGCGACGGCTGACGCCGTCTTTTCCGCGTTCTTATAACCCTCTCTGCCGGTAGCAGCGTTTGCATTCCCGGAGTTAGCGACTACGGCAGAAATACAGCCGTTCTTTGAGTTCTTCATGCTAAGGAGCACAGGAGCGGCTTTAACGCTGTTTTTTGTGAAGACCGCTGAAGCTACTGCAGGAACCTCAGAATAAATCAGCGAAAGATCCGGCCGCCCGCTTTTTTTTATCCCGCAGGAGACTGATGCCGCCTTAAAACCCTTTACGGAAATACTCATGGCATCATCCCGAGGTCAAGCAGACCGGATGATTCCGGAAGTCCGAGCATCAAATTCATATTCTGGACCGCCTGGCCTGATGCGCCTTTGACAAGGTTGTCTATCGCCGAAACTACTATGAGTTTCTTAAGCCGCGTGTTAACCTTCAGGCCTATTTCACAGAAATTGCTTCCTGCAACATTTTTAACCTCAGGCAAAACGCCTTCCGAAAGGACCTTGACAAACTGCTTGCCGGCATAAAAAGCCTTGTAGACGGCCAGTACCTTTTCAGTGGAAATATTCTTCAGCAGGTCAAAAGCCACCGTTGTTATTATGCCGCGGTTATATGGACCGAGGTGCGGCGTAAAAGATACCGTCGCCTTCACATTCTTGCGCAGTTTTGAAAGCTCCTGCTCCATTTCCGGAGTGTGCTGATGATCGACCAGCTTATAAGCCTTTATGTTGGCGTGCTGTTCAGAGAAATGATACGCGGTTTTCATCTTCCGGCCGGCCCCTGAGACTCCGGAAACGGAGTTTATAATAATGCCGGCTGTTTTCACAAGCCCGGCGGAAACGGCCGGAGCGCATGCAAGTATCGCTCCTGTCGGGTAGCATCCCGGATTTGCGGTAAATGCCGCCCCGCGTATCTTATGCGAGTATAATTCCGGCAGGCCGTAAACGCTCTCCTTAAGCAGGCCGGGAAAAGGATGTTTAACTCCGTAATATTTTTCGTAAAGCTTTGGCGCCTTAAGCCGGAAATCAGCCGAAAGATCTATAAGCTTCTTCCCGTATTTGAGAAGTTTCGCCGCGGCGACAGCGGACTTTGTGTGCGGCAGGCAGAGAAATATTACATCACAGTTTTCGCCTGCTTTCTTCAAGTCCGCCTTTTCCAGAATTTTATCCATGTTAAAATACGGCAGGGCTTGTTTTACGGACATACCCGCGTAGCTTTCCGAAGTCAGCATATTAATTTCGGCATAAGGATGCGCTTTGAGAATACGGATCAGCTCCATTCCCGTGAACCCGGTCGCGCCTATTACCGCAATTTTATATTTCATTATTTCTCCTGGCGGGTTTCTATGACCGCTGCTGCCCTCAGTTTGGCCACAAATTCATTGCGTTTCTTTATGAACCTCTCCTGGAAGAGAATGGCCTTGAGTTTTTCCCGCAATTCAACCTTCTGCCCCTGAAAATCCACTTTATCGTCCAGCGAGAGAACTTTCCCAGCGTCAATCTTTGTGACTTTGAACAGATAAAAACCATCCGACAATTTCACAGGATCGCTTACTTCCCCTTCCTTCATGGCAAAGACGACAGCGGCTATTTCCGGGTTAAGATCTTCTTTCATCATAGTTGCCGCTTCGCCTTCCATTTCAGTTCCCGCTTTATATTTTGCCTCTAATTCCGCCGCGTCGGACCTTGCCTTCGCTTCATCCGCGCCCATTGGCACTTTTGCTCTCTTGAAAGTCACCTTATTCTCGGTAAACTGGCTTTTGTTTTTCTCGTAAAGCTCTTGATAGTCTTTTGGATCAAGTTTGACCTCTCTTCTCACGCTGTCATTTAAAAGCTTTTCAGAGAGCAGGTTATCCTTAATCCTGGCTGACAGCTCTTCGGAAGTCATTCCCTCCTGCACAAGCAGGCGGGCCAGGTTTTCACGGCCGCCGTTCTGCGACTTTATCTGGTCCAGCGCGCCGTCGAGCTCGCCTTTGCTTACCTCGTAATTCAGCTTCTTTGCTTCCTGGACTAAAAGCCGCGAAGCAATAAGGTCGTTAAGGATATCTTTCTTCATTTTCACGGCCTGCTCGCCGGAAATATCCGGCTTCATTTTCACGGCTTGAGAGAAGATACCCTCCAGCTCAACAGCGGTGATTATCTCTTCGTTTACAACCGCGATGACACGGTCAACCGGCGTTTCTGCCGCGTAAAGCGCGGCGCCAAGCGCCAGAATAAACAGTATTGACCTCTTCATTTAATCTCCTCCAGGTATATTTTATTTAATTTTACGTTAGTGCTGCCGCCGAGCTCTTTCAGTCTTGACGCCAGAATCTTCTCGGCCTTCGAGCGGCGAATCCTGTCTTCAATCAAAGGCTTAACCTCTTCAAGGCTTGCCACCCCTTTTTTTCTCTTTTCTTTAACCAGAAAAACGTGGAACCCGTAATCGCTCTTTATGACCCGGCTCAATTTACCGGGTTCAGTCCGAAATACGGCCTGCGACATCTCAGGCGGCAGATCGTCCGGAGAAACGAAACCAAGATCGCCGCCATTCTCCCTATCCGGAGAATTTGAGCGGGCTTTCGCTATTTTTTCAAAATCAGCCCCGCTTTCAAGATCTTTCCGGATGTTTTCCGCGGCCTCCGCATTATCAGAGACTATTTGATACGCGTGAACCTGCTCGCCCCGGGAAAATTCCTTGAGATGCGCGCCAAAGTAGGCCTTGATCTCATCATCTCCGGGACTTACCCCTTCCGCAAACGCTGAAAGAGTCTTCTCAAAAACAGACTGATCAGCCGCATACTGCTTCCAATCTTTTTGGCTTATTCCCAATCTCTTCAAAACTTCGGGGAAACCGCTACCTGAGTCACCGGCATCAAAATCCTTGTATGCAGCAGAAACCTCGGCCTCAGTCGCCGAAATATTCCTTTTTTTTGCCTCGACGAGCACTATTTTTCGCTCAATGAACCTGTTAAGCAATTCCGTTTTTGAAACGCTGCCGGAAGTTCCGTCACCGGACTTCAAGGCATAGACCTTCTGAAAAAGCTTGAATTCGCTCTCCAGCGCCTGTTCTCCGTTAATGGTCGCTATCACTCTGTCTTCAGCGTGCTCCTTTTTGCAGGAAGCCGAGAGTAGTGCAACCGCGAAGATAATGACAAGCAGAATGCAATCCCTTAAGCTGACGCTTTGGGTTTCTGCCGAGATGTGACTTTCTCTGTTATTCATGCCGAATTTCCGCCGGAGGCGAGACTTCGCCGGCAGTATTTCTGCCTGGCGGACCCTCGGGCTAAGGCCCGGGGCTTCTTCGCAATTGTAAACAATCACTTTACCTTCAAATTATACCAGAATCGGTCTCTTTATTTAAGCGAAAACACGCAATCTGAGAACCGTTGAGAGATTTTTCCTGTCATCTTCCGGACGGCTCCTTGGAGTTTCCATTATAAAAGGGAGATCTCTGAGCTTTGGGTTTTTCAATAACAGGGACACCCCTGCCTTTCCTATCTCGCCCATCCCGAGATGTTCGTGGCGGTCTATCCCGGAACCAAGAACCGCTTTGGAATCGTTGAAATGTATTGCCCGTAAATTTAACAGGCCTATCTCCGAATCAATCTCTTTCAGCAGCGAATTCAACCCTGCAGCCGACCTGACATCATATCCGGCTCCAAAAGCGTGCGCCGTATCCAGGCAGATACCCGTCCTGCTGTTATCATCTACCAGCTTTAAGATAGCCCCTAAGTCTCTGAAACTGCCGCCGATGGAAGGCCGAAGCCGCGATGTATTCTCAAGCAAAAGCACCGGACTATTCCTGCAGAGCCTGAATGCCTCATTAATTGACCAGGCAACAGTCCTTATACCCTCTTCAGGAGGACATCCTTTGCAGCTTCCGACGTGGGTATTCAAGCAGTCCGCGCCGAGAAGCTCGGCGCGCTCGAGCTCTGCCGCAAGCGCCTTGACAGATTTTCCCCGCAGTTCTTCGTCCTGGGATGCCAGGTTCAAAAGATAGCAGGTGTGTATCATAACAAATTTTATGCCTGCCTCTTTGCGCTTCGCCCGAAACTCCAGCGCTTCCGCTCTGTCTAATGGTTTTGCCGACCAGCCGCGCGGGTTTTTTGAGAATATCTGCATGGAGTTTATTCCCAGGGAAGCCGCATAAGCAACGGCGGCCGTGAAGCCTCCGGCAATAGACACATGAAACCCGACAAGAAGATCTCTGTTTTTTTTCATATTTTTCTCTTCCTGAAGCTGTATTTGCCGGACAGGCTTCTGTACTTAACCTTCAGCAGGTCAATAAAAATATTCCATGCGTGTTTTGCCGCTGAAAGAGTGGTCCTGCGGTCGTCAATCCATTTAACCGGAACCTCTTTTATCCTGTAACCGAGCCCTCTGGCTATTGCCAGCGCCTCAACATCAAAGACAAATCCGTTTATCTGTGACCGGCTGAAGATCTCCCGGGCAGCGGCAGCCGTGAAGCATTTAAAACCGCATTGCGTGTCTTTTATACGCGGAAGGATTATCATCCTCCTGATATTGTGAAAAAACCAGCCGGCAAGCCGGCGCAGCGGCGGCTGAAAAACAGAGATCTTTGCGCCCTTCACTCTCCGCGAGGCAATTACCACGTCAAACCCTTCGGAAAAGAAGGGCAGCAGCCTCTCGGCTTCCCCGATTGGCGTTGACATATCAGCATCGGCAAAGAGCATGTATTCACCCGCGGCCGCAAGCATTCCCCGCTTTACCGCGCCGCCTTTCCCAAGGTTTTTTTCGTTCGTAAGCAGGCGCACATGCGGATTGTTTGCGGAGAATTTCAGGACCAACTCGCCGGTCCGGTCCCGCGCGCCGTCCTCTATGACTATAACTTCATACTTCAGGCCGGTATTATAGTAATGCTCATTGATTGCCTTGAGAGCGGCAATTATTCTGTCTTCTTCCCTGTAAGCGGGAATTATTATGCTAAGATACGGTTTTTCCAGGCTACCCCTCCCCAGAAACAGCAGGAAATAAGCGAAACAAAAGTGACCCAAATACCGAGAGTGAAAGAGAGCGGTTCATAACTGTACGTTACCTTGTGCAGTCCCGGTTTTACATAAACTGCCCGGAACACACCGTACGCCCTGTAGATTTCCGCTTCCTTAAAGTCGACAAATGCCTTCCAGCCGGGATACCAGGTATCTGTCAATACAGCAAAACATCCGGTATCAGACTTGACAAGCATCCGCACCCTTCTGTTCCCATATTCCGTTATCTCAACTGTGCCGGACATCACGGACGGGACATTGACTATCTCTCGCGTGTTAAACAATAGCGTTTTCTCCGGGTCAAATACCCCCCGAGCGGTTATATCCGGCCCGTTTAATTCTAAAGCCATTGGGACAAACGCCCGCGGTATAACCCTGGTGTTTTCGTATATGTTCGCCATACCGGCCCTTCCGACCTGTTTTAACACTTCATCCCTGAATACCCTGTAGGAAATTATATATTTCACATTACAGAGATCTGCGATCCGGTTTCCGGCAGTTACCATCATTTTTGAGATAAGCGGGTCAGAAATTTTTGGCCGCATGGGATCGTAGCCGTTCGCGTTGCTGACCTGCTCTTTCACATTCAGGTTCTGAAAAAGCAGGTTCTTTGTTTCCCACAAAAAAGAATTGTAGGGGATGGGTTCGATGTTCTCGCCCTCATTGAAGTACTTCCGCTGAATAAACCTGTGTGTTTCAGGTTCAATAACGTACCTGAAACAGCCGCTCTCCCTTGTCTTCATTATATCGGCCGCTTTGGAACGGCCGGTGAGCTCAGACTCTCCGCACAGGGGATTATTCCTGCTGCCGTAGAAAAAAAGATCGGTGAAAATCAGCAGGACTAAAAGCAGGGCAAAGGCGTCCCTGGCAATCATTTTCTTACGGTAAAGCGTAAAAAGAATCAGAAAACCCGCGGCAACTGCCAGGGAAACCCAGGCAGCCTGCGCTGCAAGCGCAAAAAGCCCGGGACCGGAAGGCCTGAAAATGCAGAGAATGTACAGCAGCACAACAATAAAGAAAGCAAAGAACAGATAGGGAAGCTTAGGGACAATCCCGGTTTTCCTGCGCACCGCGGTTTTCAGTAATGCATCAAAACCGAAAGCGGAAAGGACGGCAAGCGGGAGCATGGCGCCTAAGAGCGCGGTTGCCGGATATCTTATGAACCGGAAGACAGGCAGCGCATTGTAAAGGTTTGAATAAAGAGGCGCGGACGGCCCCAGCGCATAGAGAATGAAAAACAGGAATGATGCCAGGTAGAAATATGTTTCCGGTTTTTTCCTGTCAATCCCGTAAAAGAAAGCAAAGATAAAAGGCAGGAGCCCGCAATAAAGCGCGGCAGCCCAGTACTGAAGTTTACCCGTTTGAATATAGGACGAAACAGCAGGATTTCCGAAAACATCAGGGAAGATAAATCCCGCCAGATGAGAGAACGGCAGGGATAAACCCGCGGTATCGCTTAGATTGAATCCTGCGGCTCTGGTAGAGTTAAAAACGTACTCGCAAAACGGGAAGAACTGCGCTGCCGAGAAAAGCAGGGCAAGCAGGGCCGCACCAATGAGAAAAAGCGAACTTTTCAACCACTTCTTTCCGGTAATTGCGAAGTACAGCATGTATAGCGAAAGGAGCATGAAAGTGTATAGGAAGATCTGCGCGCTGCCGGCAAATATCTGCATGGCAAGCGAGAACGCAAGCGCGAGGAACCAGACAGTTTTCCCCTCCTCGTTGAACTTCTTGAAAGCCAGCACAGAAAGGGGCAGCCAGACCGAAGCCGCGAAAACGCTCATAAATTCCAGTCTGTTAGACAGATGTCCGTTAAGCGCAAAAACAAGGGAAGCCAAAAGAGCCGCCCAAACAGAAAGTTTATAGCTTCTGGCCAGCGCAAAGGTAAAGAACGCCCCAAGGAGCATGTTTAGAAAGAAAAACGTCTTAAAAGCCTGAGCATACGGCATTATATAAAATAGAGCCTTCAGAGGATAAAAAACCGCGGATTGGAGGTTTGCAAGAAAAGGCGTTCCGCACATTGAATACGGATTCCAGAGAGGAATCTCACCCGCGCGAACGGAAGCAGACGCAAATTCCTGCCACGGGTAAAATTGAAGGAAACTGTCGCGAAAAAAAGGCATTCTGCCCGTAAAGAACAAACCGGCCCAGAAAAGCGCTATAAAGATGGAAACAGTCAGGGCGGCCGGAAGAATTTCGTGCTTTTTCAAAGCTCCTTCTCCAGCCCGGCGATCTGCTCGTCCGCCTGACGGATGGTTTCACGGAGTTCTTTAAGTTCTGAAAGAAGGCGGTCTTTCTTATTCCGGAAGCTTTTAAACTCTTCTTCCTTGAGAGAACGCAATTCCTGCAGCCTCGAGGAAGCGTTGACGTCAAGCGGGTTTCGTTTAACTATTTTCTCGTAAACTCCCATAGCCTCGTCAAGCAGACCCTGTTTGAAATAGACTTCCGCCATAGTAACCGTCTCCATCCCTGGGTTTTTTTCAAGCGAGGCTTCCGGCGGCGTTGAGGCTATCGAGTTAATTTTTTTCACGGCGGCATTTGCCAGCTCCGGACTTCCGGACTGGCGGTAGATTCCTTCCAGCATCGTGTGCGCCATTATGTTGTCCGGATCTATCTCTGTTATCTTTTTCAGTTCTTCCGCTGCCTCGGCAGGCATATTCTGTTCAAGGCGTATTTTTGCAAGAAAGAGCCTGGCGCTTATATAATCAGGGTGAAAGGAAAGGCCTTTGGCGCAAGTTTCTATGGCTTCGTCATACAGCCGGTTCTTGCGGAAAAGATCTGCAAGAGGCAGGAATATGAGGCTTGCAGGATTATCGGCAAGTTTTTTGCGGTACTCTTCTATTTCTATTTCGGTGTCTCTGTCCATAGTTAGCCTATGATAACACAATAGAATTTAATATGAAAGCAGTCCAAGAACGGCTTCCGCCGTGCTTTTCGGCGTAAGCTTTGACGTGTCAAGCAGGATATCCGCGTGCTTTGCGTAAAGCGGGAAGCGTTCCCTGATCAGCGTTTCAACTTTTTCCTTCCTGTCTCCGGAGTTCAGAAGAGGCCTTAAGCGCCCCTTTCCCGTTCTTTTGAGTATCGCCTCAGGCGAAGAAAGCAGGCAGACAATCACGCCGTTTTTTTTCAGCGCCCTGACATTCGCGCCATCCTTTATGGCGCCTCCGCCCGCCGCTATCACCGCGTTCTTTTCTTTAGAAAGCCCTGAAAGCACTTTCTTTTCAAGTCTGCGGAAATACGCTTCGCCCTTCTTCTCGAATATTTCCTTTATGCTCATCCCTTCGATTTTTTCGGCAAGCTGATCTGAATCAAAAAAACAAAAAGATAGTTTCTTGGCAAGTATTTTCCCCGCAGAGGTCTTGCCGGAAGCCATTATGCCGAGCAAAACCGCATTTTTCATCCTATCATGCTCTCTATCTGCTTCAAGTAGCTGTTCATGTTCCTCTCAGCCTCCCTGATAGAATCTCCGCCGGTCTTCTCCAGCATAGCGCGCGCCAGCTCAAACGCCAGAGCGGCCTCGCCGACCACGCAGGCGGCCGGGACCGCGCAGATGTCAGAACGCTCCACCGACGCCGGAGCTTTCTTTCCGGTAGAAAGATTAAAGGACTCAAGCGGGGAATAAAGCGTCGCTATAGGCTTCATCGCGGCCCTGACGATAATATCGGAGCCGTTAGACATCCCGCCTTCAATACCTCCGGCGTTATTACTCCCGCGGACTATTTTTTTCCCGAATCTCCTGATAGCGTCATGCAGGCGCGAGCCCGGTATCAGAGCGGAAGCGAAACCCGCGCCGAACTCAACGCCTTTAACCGCCTGTATGCTAAGGATGGCTCTCGCAATCTTCCCGTCAAGTTTGGAATCCCACTGGACATGGGAACCAAGCCCGGGCGGCACATTCTCCGCAATCAATTCGAATACGCCGCCTACAGTGTCTTTTTTCTTTGCGGCCGAGTCTATCTCGGCCCTCATCCTTATCGCGGCTTTCTTATCCGGGCAGCTTACATCGGAAGCGCAAATCGCCGCAATATCCTTGGAACCAAGGCCGCGGCAGTCACAGAACGCCTGCCCGATAGAGATCACATGCCCAAACACGCGCACATTGAAACGCGCCAGTATCTGTTTTGCGACCGACCCGGCCGCGACCCTCGCCGCCGTCTCCCTGGCGCTGGCCCTCTCAAGAATATCCCTGGCGTCGCGAGTCCCGTACTTTAAGGCGCCCGCAAGGTCCGCGTGTCCGGGCCTCGGGACCAATACCTCCGGCGCGGAGTCAATCCTTTCATCTTTATTTGGTATAATAATGGTTATCGGGCTTCCGAGCGTAACACCCCTGCGGAGGCCTGAAAGAATTTCAGCCCTGTCTTTCTCAATGAGCATTCGCCCGCCCCGCCCGTAGCCTTTCTGACGCCGATTCAGTTCCGTATTTATTTGATTAACATCCAGTTTTAAACCCGCAGGGACGCCTTCAACCAGCGCTATAAGCGCTTTCCCGTGAGATTCCCCGGCTGTCCTGAAATTCAGCATAAATTCTCCTTTTAAACACATCTCACAGGATAGAAACAGTCAGACCTGATCCGCGTAATCTCTTTTTCTAATCTGTGTAATCATTTACAAAAACAGCCTGCAAGCTCACGCAGGCAGGCTGTCAGGATTCTCTTGAAAAAAAACCTATTCCAGTATACGCGGCGTGATAAGAACCACAAGGTCTCTCTTCGTGACCTTCGTATACCTGCTCTGGAAAAGCAGGGCTCCGAGCAGCGGTATGTCTCCCAGTATCGGAACTTTCGCCGTCGTTATTGTTTCATCGTCCCTAAGCATTCCGCCGATCACCAGCGTCTCTCCGTCCTTGACAAGCACGGTAGTCGAGGCAGTACGGGAATCAACAACCGGCGGCGGCCCCGGATTTACGACAGAACTTACGGTCGGTATCACCTGCAGGGTTATAAAACCATTCCTGTTAACCTGCGGAGTAACCGAAAGCGTAACGCCCGCGTCCACGGAGGAATAGCTCGCCACGCCCGTTGACTGATTGTAGGAAGAAAGGTACGGGTAGGCCTGCGATATATTCATGGTGGCAGTTGTATTATCCAACGTTGTGATTCTGGGACTGGCCTTGACATTAGCGTCATTGTTCTGAATAAGCACGTTCAGGCTGGCCCAGAAGTTGGTGCTGCCTGCCACGCCGAATTGCAATGTTCCGGCGTTTGAGGTCGTCGCCTGCGGAGGAGCAACCGTGCCGCGGAAAACCGAGTTGCCGGCGGGAGGATAAATGTCTGTCCCAATCGGGCTGTGCTGTCCTCCTCCTTCGATGTCCCACCTTATGCCGAGATTCTGTTCGGCGGTATAGTTAATATCGAGCAATTTTGCTTCTATGCTGACCTGCGCAGTCTTCGCGTCAAGTTTTTTTACCAGGTCGGCCACTTCCTCCTGTTTCTTGGAAATGTCTGTAACAATAAGCGCGTTGGTCCTGGCATCAGCCTGAATCTTTCCTTTGGAACTGAGGAACGGCTGAATGGTCCCGACCACTATAGCTGCTTTCGCAAAACTCAATCCGTAGGTCCGCGTCTCCAGAAGCGCCGATTCTGCTTCTGTGTTTATCTCAGCCGGCGTTGCAATCCTGATAATGTTGCCTTCTATCTCATAAGCGTAGCCGTTCTGCTTCAGGATTAGGTCAAGAACCTTCCTGAGCGTAACATTGCTCAGCTGAATACTTGGAATATTCCCGCTGATGCTCTTGCTGGTCACAAGATTGAAACCTGCCTCGGTGCAAAGCATGTTCAGAAGCGAAGGCAGGTCCGCGTTCAATATATTTATGTGTTCCACAATCTGGTCAATGTTTCCTTTCTTGCCGACAACATGCCCTAAAACAAGCTCTGAATCGGAGTTCTTTTTCTCGGTCTTAGCGACCTCGTCCCCTGCGACCTGGGTCATCTTATCCATTGAGGACTGGGGCTCTTCCGCGGGAGCTACTTCAGCAGGTTTTGCGGAAACAGGTTTCGTTCCCGCAGGCTTTGGCACTTCTGCTTTAACAATTGAAGGCTTAATCAGAATAACTATCCTGCCTTTTTCCGTGACAGCGGTAAAATCGGAAGGAACCGAGGTAAAAAGAGTATAACGCACTACCGTTTTATCGTACTGTTCCGATTTTATCTTTGTGACAAGCATCCCTGCCGCTTGTTTTTCCTCACCGGCAGCCGAAAGGACAGCCGGAAGCACATCCAGAATCACCGCGGCGTTTGTTTTAGAAGGACTGGCTGCAGCATCTCCCTTCTGGATGGGAACGGAAATCTTCACCTCTTTCATGTCGCCTGAGGCCGATATCTTGCCGAGCTGAGCCGTATCCTGCGCGAATAACGCGCCGGCAAGCAGCACTCCCGAGAGCCCGATAAGTTTTATGATTTTCATGATTCTCTCCTTAATATCGGCGCTTAACGCCACGAAAATTATTAAATGCTTCAGCGGTTCCCGGGTATATCCAGCAAACGCTGTTTTACACTGCCCGAGACCGGATCTGTCTGCTTAAGTTCAACTCTCCCGCTATCAAAACTTCCCTCTATGTATTTTATAACCTCAGTTTTATCTTTGTTGTAAAGTTTGCTGCCTATAAGATAATATGGCACGTTGCTGCCGTCGACAAGAACGGCGAGTTTGGTCTTGCTGAGCACGACAACGCTCTCAAGCCGGAGCGACATAATGTTGAGCTCCGAAGCAACCTGCTGCAGCTCGTTGCCGGACAGAGATTTGAACGGATCTTTGCCTGATTCCTGCGTGTAGCGAAATAGAGGCTCAATGGCTCTCTCATTTATCTCTTCTTTTGCGGTTTTATCTCCGGACTCAAGGTCGCCGGTGAGCACGAACGCCTTGAACATTGCCGAAACACTGGTGCTTCCTTTCTGATCCGTGTTCGCCGAGAACTGGCAGTCAAAACAGTTTATAAGCCTGGTAGAATAACCAAGCCCGGTCAGGAACTGGCCGAAAGCGGTGTAATCGGAGATAACGCTAAGTTTGATAGGTATCTCTGAATAAAATCCCTTTGGCCCGGGCGCGGTCTTTTGGAACTCAAGGGACATAATGGCAACATTCTTCTCTGCCGCGACTCTGCTGATTTCTTTTATTATTCCGGGCTGGTCATCGTTCTTTGCAAGCCTCTTCCTGGTGAAATTAAGATCCCGTTCAAGATCTATATTCTGCGCCTTAAGCATATCCATTTGTTTTACTTTTACCTTGGCGTCGTCAAGTTCCTGTTGTTTCTTCGCCAAGTCTTTATTGAGGACGCTTATCTGTTCGGAAAGCGGAAGGTAAAGAAAATATACATAGCAAAATATGGCGGCGCCAACGCCGAGGATTATTGCCGCCCATTTCTGCTGTTGTGGTGTCATTTTTCCGCCTTCCTACAAAACTCTGAAAGTATTTATTATGGATTCGAAATCTTCCCGTCCGGATTCAAATCCGGAGGTCGCATCCGTGCAGCTTATCACGAACCCGGTGTTGTTCTTTACAAAATAGACCCTGCGCTGTTTTATTTCTAGCTGCTTGCCGGATTCCAGCCGGGACGGGGACCTAAAGATTATGACGGTTTCGTAACACCGCAGGTTCTTTATGAAAATCTCGCGCTCTGAAATCCTGCCGTAGCCTTTTACTGTTTTCTTGAGCGATTCTTCCACCGAGAGCGCGTACAGTTTCGAGTCCTTGAATTGCTCCTTTAGCCTCTCTGAGGCAAGCGTCACATTTGGCGAAAACTTGCCGGAATTCTGCTTTCTCTCCCTCGTAATAACCGCCAGCATATTCGGCAGAGGAGTTTTGTCCGAGATATTCCAGCCTTCAGACTTTGAAAGGCTGCAGCCGAGCGTCGTGTTGACATACGTGCCGTCAAAGATTCCTGTTTTTCCTGCCTCTTTTATCCCCACAAGTCTCTGCGGCAGGACCTTATTATCTTCAATCGAGGTAAAGGTTATTCTGAAATTGTAGGCGCGCAGCCCTGCCGAAGTTGTTTCTGCCATAGTGGAAAGCGACACATTACGGTAGAACTTTGAAGAATTGAGTCTTACAAGCAGGTCTGCGATGACTTCTTTGAAAAGACTTATGCCGGAGCAGGAAAAAGTCCTTGTTCCGCCGGCCTCCCTTTTATTGTTAAGCGAGATCACCCACAGGTTATTTGGCACGCATTTGCCGAAATCATCAACAAGCAGTATCCAGAGCGCCTGCTGCTCCTGCAGTTCGTCTATTGATTTGAGCCTCTCTTCCACCGCCTTGGTCTTGGAGTTTAAGAGTTCTATATCGGCCAGTGTTTTGGCGTACTTCTTTTTCTCCAGTTCTACCCTGCTAATGTCTCCCTTGAGATTTGAGATCTGCGACATGGTGTAGACGTAAAACATCGCAAGTATCGCAATAAGCAGTATACCTCCGCCGATGGCGACAGCCAGTATACGTGCCATTCTTTTGGCCTTAATGTAACTCTCGGGAACCAGGTTTAATTCAAGCATTATTTAGGCCTCCGCAGCGAGAGTCCCAGGCTTACCGGAGCGTACAAATATGTTTCCTGCAGTTTTAATTCTATCCGTGGGTCTTCCCTTTCAACGTCCTTGAACGCGTCAAAAAGCTCAACCGGGAGTTTCATCCTTTCGCTGATGAATTTATCAATGTTCCTCAGTTTCGCCGTGCCGCCGGACAGGACAATTTTCGTGATAGATTTTTTCTTAGAGGATGATTCATAGAAATCAAAAGCCCTCCGGACTTCAGTGATCAGTTTGTTTATAGTAGGCACCATAGCCCCGTAAATCCTTATTTTCTTGTCATCCTTACTGGGAATCCTTGTAAGCTTGGTCTCTTCGCTTTCAATAATGATGCCGCCGGTCTCCTTCTTAATCTTCTCCGCTTCCGGGAAAGTGCAGGCCAGCTCACGGGCAATATCCTTTGTCAGCAGGGCTCCGCCAAACGGGATATCCCTGGAATACATTGTCACTCCGCCTTCAATGATATTTATATTGGAATATTTGGCGCCGATGTTCAACAGCGCGACAACTTCTTCCGGCTTGACGCCATAAACGGCTTCGTAAGCGTTCTGCAGCGCAAAACAGTCAACATCTATGACGGTAATATCAAACCCGAGGCTCTTGACCAGGGAAAGGTACTGGTTCACAACCTCTTCTTTTACCGCAACAAGCAGTACTTCTATTTTCTTCTGCCCTTCTTCCACTATCTCTCCGAGCATTGAGAAATCCAGCACGCATTCATTAATATTAAAAGGAATATACTGCTCACCGTCTATTCTGATGGTGCTCTTTAACTCTTCCCTGGTCATAAAAGGAAGTTTTATGTAGCGCACTATAACCTGATCGCCGGAAACCGAGAGGCTCAAAGAAGTGCCTTTGATATTATTGTCGGAAAGCACTCTCTTTACAGCGTCAAACACCAAAACATCTTTCTGCGCCGGGTCCATTCCCTCTATAAGTTCTTCTGAAATATCGGCGACGCCAAAATTAACAAGAGTGTACTTCCCGCCCTTTTCTTTCATCTGGCAGGCTTTAACGCTGTAGGAGCCTATGTCAAGCCCTATGTGCGGCATCTGTACACCACCCCTAAAAATCAAATTGAAAACAAATGTTTTTACGGAAATATATTAATAATAGTACCAAAGACCCTCTATTTAGTCAACCACTCATGCTAATTACGAGGCAGAAGCGGCATTACAAGCCATATCAATTTATCGCCGAAGAAAAACACGGCAAGCGCGCTTGCCGCTATATAGGGCCCGAACGGAATCATGGACTTTCGGTTCAATATTTTCAGGCCTATTAAAACTACGCTCACCACAGCTCCAACAATAAAGGAAAGAAAAAGCATCGCGATAGCCCCTTTCCAGCCAAGAAAAGCTCCTATTGCGCCGGCAAGATAGACATCCCCTCCGCCCATTCCCTCTTTCTTGAACAAAACTATGCTTATCATGCCGATTACATAAAGAATGCCCGCTCCGGTTACGGTTCCAAGCAGCGAATTCCACGGGTTGCCCCCTGGCAATAGGCTCAGGAATAACCCAACCAGAACAAGCGGAATTGTCGTAACTTCATAAATATATTGCGTGTCGAAATCAATAAAACCAATAACAATTAAAAACCCGGTGAGCACAACACCTCTGAGAAACATATAGGAAACACCGAATTTGAGAAACAAGAGCAAAAATAGTATTCCCGTCAAAGCCTCAACCAGAGGATATCTTACGGGAATGGGCTTTCCGCAACTCCTGCACTTTCCTGCCAACAGGGCATAGCCAAGCAAAGGTATATTGTCATACCATTGAATCGGTTTCTTGCATTGAGGACAGAAGGAATTCGGAAACATCAAAGAGCGTTTTGATGGTATTCTGTATATGCATACATTAAAAAAACTGCCGAATATTAGACCGGTCAAAAATATCATGACGGATTGAAAGGCATGCTCTGTCATTTTATCCCTGTTCTGTATTGAGTTAGACTATTTAGCTTCAAACCAGTATTCACATTATAACACTAAAGGTTTTATTCGTCAACCTTAAATCAGAAATTGGTTATTCGTAGCGAAGGGCTTCAATTGGGTTAAGACCGGCGGCTCTGCTTGCGGGGTAAACACCGAAAAAAAGCCCGACAGATACAGAGAAACTGAAAGACAGGGCAACAGCGCTGAAGGAGAGTTTTGGGGTTATGTCCGGGAAGGTAGCAAATATCTTGATAATTATGATGCCAAAAACAATCCCCAGCACTCCACCCATAATGCTTATTATGAATGCTTCTGCAAGAAACTGTGAAAGAACGTGGTGCTTCTTTGCCCCAATGGCCCTTCTTACGCCTATCTCCCTGGTGCGTTCAGTTACCGAGGCAAGCATGATGTTCATAATCCCGAGCCCGCCCACAAGCAGAGAAATGAACCCTATCGCACCCAGTATCAACGACCACATATTCGTGCTTTGCTGAATCTGGGCCATCTGCTCTTCACGAGTATCAAATTTGAAGTCCTCTATATTAAAATGGCGCTTAAGCAGAATGTTCCTGACCTGCTGGATGGCGCTGTCCATACGGTCTGTATCTTTAATCTGGATATTAAGGTAGGTTACAGAGTCGTTGCCGGTGATACGGTTCTGCATTGTGGTGACCGGTATAAAAACCCAGTTATTCTTGAAATCTATCGCGTTCCTCTTTCCGAACCACATCTCATATTTCTTCATCACCCCGACTATCAGGAAGTACTGGCCTTTTATGTAAATGTACTTGCCGAGCGGTTCCGCATTCTTGAAGAGTTCAGAAACCACCCGAGACCCTAATACGGCAACCCTCGCGTTCCTGCGCAGGTCAAACCCGGTGATCCCTCTCCCGCGTCCAACTTCATATTTGTTGATCGTGAAGAAATCCGGAGTGCCGCCGTAAACATAACACCGGTAGGCGCGCCGTTGATATTCCAGTCTCGTCCACAGTTCAACCTCGGGTGAAACCACTGAGAGCGTATCGGCCTTCTCCTTGAGCGCCGCGGCGTCACCGGTGGTGCGGCCCTTCGAGCGGTTCAGTTTCAGCCTGTCGGTCTGCGGGATTTCCTGGTTCAGCACGGCTACTTTTTCCAGCCCGCCGACTTCCTTCATCCAGTTCAAACTGTTCTGCTTGCCGCCGTCAACTATGGAAAAGAGGCTGATGAGAGACCCTGTGCCGAGAACTATTCCGAGCATGGTCAGGAATGAACGGAGCTTGTGAGAAAACAGCTCCTTCAGGCCGAGTTTTAGTACGGTAAAAGGCGAGATGAGTTTCAGAAACTCCTCCCCACAGTGCCGCCCGGCATTCTTCTTGCCTTGGAACGGTCGCTTACTTTAAGGGAGGCGCCTAAACCGGCTGGTTTCGAGAGAGCGACTTTATCTTTCTCCGCGGCCCCTTCTAGTATCTCAATATTAGTTTCATCATAGAGGCCGGTCTTCACGCTCTTTCTTTCATACTGATCATTCCCGGTGCAGACATAGAGCACCTGCTCGTTCACGCCGGTCTCATCGTCCTTTTCTTCAAAAACCGCCTCTATCGGAAGAATAAGGACATTCTTTCTTTCATCAAGTTTTATCTCCACGACGGTCTTCATGCCCGGACGCAGTTCCGGGACTTTGGTTATGACCTCTACTTCGGTATTGAACACATTTATCTTGCCGTCCGAGCTCAGTTTTGCCATAGGAGAGATTCTTGTTACTTTGCCCTCTATCTGCTTGTCGGAGAAAGCTTCAACCCGTATCTTGGCGGGCAGTCCTACCTTCACCTTTCCGATATCAACTTCGTTTATGTCCACACGGACAAGCATTCTGCTCATTTCCGCTATCGTCATCATTATGGAGCCGCCGGAATATTCGGACAGGCCGGAAGTCACCATATCGCCTTCTTCTACCGACTTGTCTATAATTACCCCTGAAGCCGTCGACCGTACCTCTGACGATTGGTACTGCTCCGCCTCCCTTCCCGGTTGGATTACCGCGAGAAGCTGGCCTCTTTTCACAGTATACCCGTCATCTACCAGGAGTTTCTTTACTGTGCCGGTCACGTTGGATTTTACCTTTACGGAGCTTAAGGGCTCTAACTTGCCC
Source organism: Candidatus Firestoneibacteriota bacterium (assembly GCA_903916325.1). Lineage (GTDB taxonomy): Bacteria > Oederibacteriota > D2-FULL-39-29 > D2-FULL-39-29 > CAIOVX01 > CAIOVX01. Next base: position 18,436 of record CAIWWK010000055.1, on the reverse strand, counting down.
ACCTCGGAGAGTTTTTCGGTAATATCGCCTCTCTTTACTTCTTTAAGTTTGATTTCAACCGGAGCCCCGTTCGCCTGCAAGGGTTTATTCTCCCGGTTGCAGCCGCAGAACAAAAGAGCCAGACTGCAGGCGCAAAAAACCGCTGTCTTCATTCTCATTTTACCCCTTTAAAACAGTTTTACTCCCATCGCTTTCAGAAGGTCCGCGGTCTGGGATTTATAATCGTAGATTGACTGGTACCAGTTTATCTGAGCCGAGCTGTAGTTAACTTCCGCGTCAACAAGCTCAAGGAAAGAAGCCGTCCCTTCCCTGTACTTGCTCCGCGTTATTTCCATGCTCTCTTTGGAGAGCCCCACCTGCTGCTCGTAAACGGGCACGTTCTTATAGATTCGGTCCAGGTCGTTCCATTCAAGGAAGACTTCTTTGTTTATAAAACGCCTTAGTGAAGCCTCCTGAATGTCAAATATTTTCAATTCTATTTTTGCATTTTCCGCTTTAAGCGAATTAACCCCGCCGTCAAAGATCGGGTAGCTCAAGGACAGGGATATTCCCCAGCCGGAGTTCTGGTCAAGCGCGCCTCTGTGAGTCCAGAGGCTGCTGTCTCTCGCGTATTTATCAAGGTATAAACCGTATGAAGCGTCCAAACTTACATAGGGGAGCAGGTCCCGTTCAACAAGACCGAGATTAACAACGCTCCCTTCTTTCTCTTTTGCCAGGATGAGCCAGTCAGGCCTGTTGTTAAAAGCGGAGAGAAGCGCCTGACCGGCACTCTTTTCGTATTTGACAAATTTGAGGTCATCCTCAGGAAGCGTTTCGGCATCGGGAGCAAGACCGAGCAGGTAGTTTAGCGCCGCCCTTGCCGCAAGCACCGAATTATTTCCGCTTATCACCGCTATGTTGCTGTTTGCCAGCTGCACCTGAGCGTCAAGGAAATAGCTCTTAGATTTTATGCCCGCCCGGTACAAACTTTCTGTGAGTTTCAGGTTTTCCTGCCGCTGTTTCAGGAGTATTTCGGAGACCATAAGCGATTTCTGCGCCTTAAGCACTTCATAGAAAGCCTTGATGCTATTCCACGCGGCATCCTGTTTCGCGCTTGCCAGTTTAAGTTCCGCTTCTTCCTGCTTTTTAATGTAATAGGACAGTTTGTCTGAATCTTTCCACATATTAAACAGGTTGTAGCCCGCCTGCAAAGTAGCCGTATAGTTGTCGGGATAAAAGGTTAAGAGATTTACCGGATTGCCGTTCGCGTCATATCCTGCAAGCGCAGCATTGAAGCTGAATCCGACGGACGGATAGAAGGGGGCGCGGTAGATACCCGCGTCATTTACGGCTTTGCGGAGGTCCTGCGCAGATTGTGAAACAGCGGTTGAGGAAGTAATGGATTTATCAACACAATCTTTTAGTGAAATTATGCCGGCATGGGGATTGCAAAGGAGAAAAATCAGCAACAGTAATGCGCAGAAGGCTTTTCTCATGGCTTTAATCTTACTATATAATACCCGTCAAGTCAACCGCCTGAAATTAAACAGGGACCCTGGAGGGCCCCTGCTGTTTTTCTTCTGAGTATTACTTGTACAGCACTTTGGCGCATTCGACCGTGTTCTTAATAAGCATCGTAACGGTCAAAGGCCCGACACCGCCGGGCACCGGAGATATCATTCCGGCGACTTCTTTCGCTTTGTCGAACTCTACATCTCCTACGGTCTTCATCTTTGGCTTGCCGGTCTTCTCGTCTACCAGTTGTTTTCCGTCCGGCCCGATGTTCGGCACTCTGTTTATGCCGATGTCAATTACGATGGCGCCGGGTTTAATCCATTCGCCCTTGACCAGCCCTGCCTTGCCTACCGCGACAAAGACTATGTCGGCCCTCTTTACATGCGAAGGAGTGTCTTTCGTTGCAATGTGGCAGACCGTGGGCGTAGCGGATTCCGTCAGAGACTGTAACATAAGGAGAAGTATAGGCTTGCCGACTATTTCAGAATGACCTACTATCACCACTTCCTTGCCTTTAAGTTCCACGCCTGTACTCTTTAAAAGTTCCACCGCGCCCATTGCCGTGCAAGGCGCCACTACCTGCTTTCCGAATACAAGCAACCCCATATTGTGGGGATTTAGGCCTTCTACATCTTTGGAGGGAGAGATCTTTACCTGGACATTCCGCGCGTTAATTCCCTGCGGAAGCGGCATCTGGAGGATTATCCCGGTTACCGACTTGTCGTTATTGAGCTCGTCAACAAATTTGAGAAGTTCCGCCTCCGTGGTTGCCACAGGGAGCTCCTTCAGACTGTAAATAAGCCCCATCTCTTCACAGGCTTTCTTCTGCTGGTTGGTATAAACCTTTGAAGAAGGATTCTCGCCGACCTGGACAGCAACGAGCTGGAGAGGATGGCCTTTCGCTTTGAAAGCCTCTATCTCCGATTTCAAACCTTCCTTTATCTTCTTCGCAACAGCTTCACCGTCTATTATTATTGCGGGCATTATTAGTCCTCCTATTGCATTATTTTGAAAATCCCCTGTAACAACTCAGATATTATACTTTTTGGGAGCCCCCGAATCAATAGCATTTTTCCGGCAAAAAAAAAGAGCCCGATGAAAACAGGGCTCCCTTTTTATTCAACGCAAGTTATATTTTTTAGATATAGCACTCGCAAGCCACTTCGAAATACGCCTTGGGATGCAGGCAGGTGGGACACTGTTCCGGCGCGTTCTCTCCGGTATGAATATGGCCGCAATTCATGCACTTCCACTGAACCTTGCCGCTTCTTTTGTAGACTTTTCCTTTTTCGACGTTTTCAAGCAGCGCTCTGTACCTCTTCTCGTGATGCGCTTCCACAGCCGCTATCAGCTTGAACGCGGCCGCGACATCATTGAACCCTTCCTGCTCGGCTATTTTTGCCGCTTCCGGATATATTACCTTGGTCTCTTCGTGCTCGCCTTCGGCAGAAGCCTTGAGGTTTTCCGCGGTGGTGCCCACTTTTCCCGCGGGAAACTTTGCCGTTATTTCAAGCGCGCCGCCTTCCAGAAAATTAAAAAATCTTTTTGCGTGTTCTTTTTCGTTCTCAGCGGTTTCCAGAAATATTGCCGATATCTGCTCGTACCCTTCCTTCTTCGCCTTGGACGCGAAAAATGTATACCTGTTCCTCGCCTGCGACTCTCCCGCAAATGAAGCCAGCAGGTTTTTCTCTGTTTTCGATCCTTTCAAACTTGCCATTGGTTTCCTCCTTTAATTCTTTCAATTATTATGTTCGCCCTGCAGCGCTGAGACCTGCCGCACGGTACACGGTACACGGTAAACGGTAAACGGCCCTTACTATGCTTTCCACAATCCGTGCAGCGTGCAATATTCTCTCGCGGAAACGGCAGAAGCTTTAACGCAGAATACGGCTTCGGGAGCCTGACCGGGTTTAAGAAATTCCCTATAGGCCTTTCCGTCGGCTACCAATTCTATCCACTGGATATAATGCTTGTCTTCCATCGGATGAGCGACGCTTCCTACTTTTACCTTGTAGCCTTCCGCGGTTTTTTCAATTACAGGGATGTGCTTCTCTTTCGCGGCTTCAACGCTGTTCTCGACAAGCAGGTCCATGTTCTTGCCGCAGCATACAAGCGTGCCCCCCGAAGCGTTAACTACCTCAACAATATTACCGCACAGACTGCATTTATATATCCCCAACTGTTTTGCCGCCATAAGTTCCTCCTTTTAACACTGCTGACATTTTGATAATTGAAACTTTTCCGCATTTTAGGCGCCCAGTTTCTTTCCAATCCTGTAGGCTTCGTCGAGGCAGTCCGGCCTCTTGTGAATATCCCCTTTCGCGTCAACTTTCTTGCAGAAGAGCTCTTCTTCGTATCCTGCGTTTACCGTGGAAAAGAAATTCTTGATTACGCCCTTGGCATTCAGGAAATACTCGTCACGCTCCTGGCCCTGCGTTGATAGGAAAGCGCCCTTCTTCCTCATAAGCTGTTCCACGCTGTGATGAAGGTACCTGCCCATCCAGTAACACTGAAACCTGTCTATCATGGCTTTCGTCTGGGACGAAACACTGCCGAAAAAAACCGGGGAAGCAACAATAATTACATCAGTTTCAAAGACTTTCGGGAACACGCCCTGCATGTCATCTTCTATCTTGCAATTTCCGTCAGTTCTCGCGTCAGGACATTCCTGGCAGCCGCGAAAACTCAGTTTATTAAGAAATATCTTTTCCGTTGTTGCCCCGGCCGATACGGCTCCTTCAAGCGCCCTGTCGAGCAGGATATCGCAATTGCCTCGCGGCCTCGGGCTTCCGTTAATGCCGAGTACTTTCATCTTACGCCTTCTCGAACATATCTTTGCCCACCATGCAGACCGGGCATACCCAATCATCGGGAAGATCTTCAAACGCGGTCCCTGCCTCTATGCCGTGTTCCGGATCGCCCTTGGCGGGGTCATAAACATAGTCACAGGCGGTGCATTTATATTTATCCAATTTTCACCTCAGGCTTGACATAAGTCGGCGCGCTCGCGGGAGATTTTCCCTTTTTCACCAGACGATAGTACTCGTAGGTAAGCGGCTCTTTTGAAGCGTCAAGCACTTCATCGTTAATCACTTTCCCCACAAAGATACAGTGCGTACCTACATCCGTGAGGCTTATGACCTCGCATTCAAACCAGCCGACGGCCCAGTCAAGAGCAACCGGAGCGCCTGTCACACCCTGCTTGGATTTAACCGTTGCGAATTTGTCAATATCGCGTCCGGATTTGAAACCCCATGTGCCGATAAAAGTCATAGGGGCGTCTTTATCAAGGATGGAAACGGAAAACACTTTACTTGCCGCAATGTAATCGCAGGTTAAGTTGGTTTTATTTATGCATACAGCCACCGTTTGCGGCTCGGAAGTTACCTGGAAAACGGTATTGACTATCTGCCCGTTGAACTTGCCGTTATTTCTTGAAGCGACCAGGTAAACACCATAGTTAATTTTCTGCACTGCCCTCATATTTCTGCTCTCCATTCCCCCTCCGGCCCGGCTCTCTTATTATAACACCGGCTATGGAGAATTGACAAATACGTTAAATTATAACTTTACCGCGTTCCGCGTAATATGCCCTAAATCATATTGAGCGTTACTGTTTTACCGGCACCTTATAGTCGGCAGCGAGGTCGCACTTGACCGAAAGCTCGCCTTCCGCGGTCTGCGTAGCCGTGTAGTCTTCCGTAAGGCCAATCTCATACTTCTTTTCGTCTATAGTATATTTTTTCCCTGCCTCGGCAATTTTCCCCTTTACTTCCTTCACCGCCTCGGCCCGCGCCGACTGTTTTAGTTTATCCAGCGTTTCATCCTTGAAGAAAAAATTTATAAATTCCGAGGAAGAGGCGTCTTCAGCCTTGTCTATTTTCAGCTTTGAAACTCCCTTAGAGAGCTGTATCTTAGATCCTGAACTGCTGTTGGCATCGGTCATGATTGTGCTGCTCGCCACTTCGGAACCGTCGCCCTTGTCTATCGCGGCTATTGCGGTAGCCCCGTAACTCACCGCCCTGTCAACGATCTCAAAAACCTCGCCAATCTTCCGGTCAACCAGCCCGTTCATGATCACCGTCTTGCTGATGAGATATTTGTACGCGGTCTGCTTTATGGGATTGCCGTTTGAATCCTTGACTACCAGCGAGGTGGGAGTGCCAAGCGTCTGTTCTTTCATTTGCGCCGCCGGCTGAAAAACTTTAAAATCCTCTTTCTTCATGCGGTAAAGCGCCGTGAGTCTTCCTATAATAAAACTTATCTTTCCGTCAACATCGTTCTGGGCGGAGCGGAGAGAAGTCATTGAGCCGGAAGAAACTGCCAGTTTCACATACACCCCGTCCGGTTTGCCTGTCGCAATTCCGGAACCGCTTATTTTAAACGCAGAGAGCGTGCCGTCCGCGGATTTTTTCACATCCGACATGGTTTGATCCTCGGCGGCCTTGTTAAGAAAATCCTGGGCTCCCGCGAAAAGCACTAACCCGAGCAGAACTGAAAGCAGCAGCAAGACGCGCTTCATATTCCTCTCCTTTAAAACAATTTCATTAGGCACGGCTGCCGGTTGCGGCCGGCTAAATTTGGCCGACTTACCGGCTCATAAAAATTAAACATTAAATCTTATTGAAAGTATATCCCCGTCTTCAACAGTGTAATCCTTGCCTTTCAGATAAACCTTTCCTGTTTCCTGTAATTTTTTCTCATCGCCGCCGGCATCAACCAGATCGCGGTATTTCATAACCTCGGCGCGGATAAACCCCTTCTCAAGATCCGAGTGTATGGCTCCGGCGGCCTGCGGGGCCGAGGAACCTCTTGGAATGGTCCATTGTTTAACTTCATCCGTTCCTACGCCAAAGAACGAAATAAGATTCAGCGCCTCTATGCAGGTGCGTTTAAGCGTATCAACCGCGGGCTCTTTTATGCCGAGTTCCGCGAGGAAGGTATTCCTGTCATCCGCGGATTCAAAAGCCGCTATCTCAGATTCTACCTTTACCGATACCTGCATCCAGAAGATGCGCTGTTTTTCGTGTTCTTTTTTATAGGACTCAAGCTTCGAGGTATTCTTCAAATCCGCTTCCGAAGCATTGAGGACAACTATAAGCTCTTTCAGCGTGAGCAGAGGATACGAAACCAGGTATTTCATATCATCAGGCGTAAGCGTCAAAAGCCGGAGCGGCAGTTCGGCTTCAAGCTGGGCCTTCATCTTAGCAAGGACATCCCGCTCTTTCATCATCTTCTCTTCGCTGGTCCGTTTCAAAGTCTGGTTCAGGCGGTCAAGCCTCTTGTCAATAAAAGCCAGGTCGTTGAAGATGAGTTCTGAATTGATCTCGTCGATGTCCCTTTTTGAGTCAACTGACCCGTTTATGTGATAGACAGCTTCATCCTGAAAATCCCGGACAATGTGACAGAGCACATCGGCTCCATCAAGAGCCTTCAGCACCTCTTCCTTCGCGAACGAACCCTTTTCAAGTTTCGGAATAAACTCCACGTTTAGGCGTGCCCGCGCCTCGCTTTCCGGATTGTACAGCTCAACGAGCTTTTCGAATCTCGGGTCTATTATTTCCGCGAGCCCGGAAACCGGTTTGTTCCCGGCCAGTTCATTTTCCGTAAGCTTGTGTTTCGTGATAAGCTCAAACAAAGTCTTCTTCCCTGTCTGAGGCAGTCCTATTATACCTATCTTCATTTCTCTCCTTTTGCTTGCCCTCTATTTGCCGAGTTTTACGAGCAATTTCTCGGTCTCATCCGCTATTTTCCCACGGTATTCATCCTGTTTGAGGTAATCTACCCCCGGCGTATCCTTCTTGTGGTTGTAGGGAATGTATCCCATTATTAAATTTATCATATTGGACGCTTCTTTTGTATCTATTCCTTTTGCTTCCGCCTCTTTCATGACTTCTGATAGCGTGTAAAGGTACCTGTAGTCATCCGCTCCTTCGCGTATCCTCTCAAACCTTACGCTCGGGTGGGCTTTTTTATTGTAGTAATAGACCAGCCCCTGCTCGCGCGGATACATTACTCCCGGATCCAGGCACCACGGGCGCACGCCCTTGAATCCGAACTTCCACATGTAAAAACCGTGCCCCATCCTCTGGTCAATTCCGATGAAGGTCATCAAAGAAGGTTTTACGCGCAGGCTCTTCTCCCATCCAGGAAACATCTCGCCGTTAAACCCCGTCCAGTCCAGGGTGGGAAGACCCGCATGCAGCGCAAACTCTTCGTGCCTGTTGAATGTGGCCAACGTCTCAACCCCCGCAGCCTTAATATCCGCATAATACTCTTCTATGCTCTTCATAAGAAAAGTGAAATCCGCCGACCCACCCTCTCCGAATGTCGTGCCGAGCTCGGTAGAGAGGTAAAAAACGGTCCTTAGCCATTTGTTCTTCTCCGCATTAGCCTTGACTTTGGCGACCAGCGCGGCCGTTTTCGCGTAGGACTCGCTGTTAAACATGTTCAGCCCATGTCCGTTCGGCCCGTAACTGTTGTCCAGATTCAGCCCCCCCTGGCAATGCGTGTTGGTGTGAATAAATATTCCGGGCATTCCTGCCTTCTTTGCCAGCTCCATGTAGCGGTTAGCCTTGGTAAAATCGTCGCCTTCTGGAGCGAGCGCGTTGGTTACCTCGCCTGTGTAATTGTGCTCTCTGATGCAGCGGAACTCTTCGGCCTGGCGCTCAAAATCCCACGAACCCGACATTATCCCGAGCCAGTTCATCCTGTCGGGAGGAGGATTCTTGAGTTCATAAGGCAGGACTCTTACCTGAACGTTAATTTCCGCGGCGGGTTTCCCTTCAGGAGAGAAATTTATCATGCCCGAGTAAAACCCGGCGGGAGTACCTGCCGGAGGATGAACATTTATCCACACCGCTTTCGGAACCAACGGAGCAAGAGAAGGAATATTATCCGCGCGTTCCAGGATTTCCCCTTTCACAGTCACAAAGGTTGTGCCAACCGGGCGCATGAGCACATTGTTTATCTCAAAGGATTCCGCGGGCAGGAGCGCGCCTTCCGGGTTTTTAAACACCCCGCAGGTTATCTTGCAATTCTTAAGGGTTTCAAAAGGATAGACGCCGATGACAAACGGTTCGTACTCTCCCGGCGCCACAAACAAGTTTATTCTCTTGACCTCAAACTCCTCCTTTGAAGGAATAAAAGAGGCTGAAACATCAAGCAGGTAATTCCTGGAGAAGAGCGCAAACCCTGAGTCGGAAGCCGGCGCGGTATTTTCCTCTGCTAAATTAACTTTTCCAATCTTGGTTTCAAGTTTGAGGCTGGTATACTTATCCCCCGTGTATCCGTCCTGCAGCAGAGCGGCGGAAGATCTTGAAGTGACAAAATCACCGTCGCAAAGCAGCGCCGTAGGTATCAAAACGAACAACAATACGATTTTTTTCATCATAGCTCCAGTCTTTCAAGCGCCCTCTTTCCCCGCATCATTGGCAGCGCGAAGGCCGCCGCCTGAACCAGCAGGAAGACAAAAACCGCCAGGCAGGCCCAAAGCAGGCTTTCAGTCCCGGCGAAGAAGGAAATACCGCGCGTGTAATACATATGCATCGGATAGGCCAGCAGGAATTCTGAGATGCCGATATAACCGATGGCGAATATCATATAGAGGATGCCGCCGTAACTTGTGGCTATCTCTGCCGTGTTCGCCGCATCGAACTTTGGGAATATCGCGCCGAGACCTATACCCATAGCGGTGAGGCAGACGCTGAAGAAAACGCCCATGACCGCGGAGATTATGCACGTAAAAAGATCAATCTTCACGAAAATTGCGGACAAGAAAACCAGCACCTCGGAGAGCGCAAGCAAGGGCCAGAAGTTAATCCAGAATTTCTCTTTTAAGAATTCTCCGGGAGTCATCGGCGCCATGCGCACCACCCAAAAACTCCTGCCTTCAATACTGATGGAAGAAAAAACAAATCTGGCCGCAATAGACGCGATTACAAAACCCGCGAACCCCATTATGACCAGGAAGAGCACATCCTTGATTATGATGGAATAGCCCGCCGGAAGTTTCGAAAGATCAATCATCGAAATATTTGCCACGTAAATAATATTTATGGCGACAATTATCATAAGCTGCGGCCACTGAGTGGAATCCCTTACGAAGACGAGGACATCCTTTATCACCATCTCCCTGACCGCAGGGCCCAGCCTTCCCAGGTATTTCCTGTAATCTATCCTGTCAAAGAATTTCTTACGGTAGCGCATCAATTGGTTTTCCGCCGAGTTCCACCAGCCGCGCAGGAAAATATTTCCTGAGACTGAAAGCATCAGCGCGAAAGTCGCGCCGGCTGCGGCCGTAAGAAAACCAAGATATTTGAGCGCGTTATAATATGCGCCGGAAAGGAAACCGAAGACCGCTTGCGAGGCCCAGAAACTCGGAAGATACGGAGCCGAGGGCGCCTGAAGCGACGCGATAAATTCCTTAAAGAGCATCTGTTCGTTCGGATTAGTGAGCTTCTCCGGCTGGAGCAGGCGTATGAAAACGAGCAGGGCGCAGACGACAGCCACGCTTAAAAACACAAAGAAATCCCGTATCCTTTTGGCAGGGAATACTTTCATCATAAATACGGTGAGCGTCACGCCAAGCGAAGAAGCTATGAGCAGGAAAAGACCCAGGGCGGCAAAACTTGCAAGAAAACCCGGAAGGCCTGACTTCAAAACCGCTGCGTACGCGGCAAAGATAGGCAAGCCCATGAAAAAGACCATCCAGGAACTGTTAACCGTGACCTTGGCGTACCTGGAAAGAAAAAGCGCGCGCCTATTCACCGGCAGAGACAACTGCAAAGACATATCGTCGGACAGATAATAAGTAGCAATAGCGATAATAATATTGGAAAAGAGCAGCAGGAACAGGAAAGTGAGGAAGACCATCGCCAGCAGTTTTTCAATAAGAACACTTCCGACTCCGGGGATATTCATAAAAGCCGCAAGCACCCGGCCCAAGCCTCTGTAGGCTCCGAAAAGAAAAAGGGCGCCTATAACAGCCAGAACTGCCCCTCTGCCCGCTCCCCTTCTCCCGGCCTTAAGAAAAGAGTTCTTAACGGTCCGTGAGGTTATCCGAAGCAGCGCAAGAAGGTCAGCGGTCATTTTTCCCCGCTGATATAATTTAGTACTCCGGTAAGATCCGGCGCTCCGGTTAGGCTGAGGAAGATATCCTCAAGGTTTGAACTTCCGCTCTTCGAGGAAGCGCGCAGTTCTTCCATGCTACCCTTAGCAATCATCCTGCCGTTCTGAATTATGCCTATCGTGTTGCAGAGGCTCTCGACTATCTCAAGGCTATGAGTGGAGATAAAGAGCGTCTTTCCGGCCTTCTTCAGGTCCAGGAACATTTCTCTTACTATTTTTGCGCTCTTAGGGTCAAGCCCTACCATAGGCTCGTCTATGATATAAATTGCGGGATCGTGGAGTATGTTGGAAGCCATAACGAGTTTCTGTTTCATTCCGTGTGAGTAGCTCTCGATTAGCTCATCCCCCCACTTGTCTATCTCGAAAAGCTCAAGCAGCTCCGCCGCTTTTTTATCCGCGCTTTTTTTGTCAAGTCTGAAAACGCCGGAGATGAAACCAAGGAACTCTTTACCGGTAAGCTTTTCGTAGATGTACGGGCGGTCCGGGATAAAACCTATTATTTTTTTAACAGAGACGGGGTCTTTCTGTATATCAAAACCGCCGATTAGAGCTTCGCCGGAAGTTGGTTTCAGAAGGCCGGTCATTATCTTTATTGTTGTGGTCTTGCCGGCGCCGTTTGGGCCGAGAAACCCGAAGATCTCGCCTTTTTTGACGGTTATGGAAAGATTATCCACTGCGGTGAACTTGCCGTACTTTTTGACGAGGTGTTTTAACTCTATCATCTTAATATTTTAACACCGCCATAAGGGCAATTCAAGGCTATTAGGTCCCTCGATTACGGACAAGAAACCGCTATTTTTCGAACTTGGCCTTGGCGGCGTTGTGCTGTTCGAGCGTTTCGCTGAACTCGTGAGTGCCGTCTCCTTTTGAAACAAAAAACATAAACTTGGTCTCCGCGGGATTTAGCGCGGCAAGGATTGAAGGCAGGCCGGGATTGCAGATTGGAGCCGGCGGAAGCCCGTAATATTTATAGGTGTTATAGCGGGATTCAACCTCAAGGTCGTTTAAGCTCAGCCGCGTCTTCCCTTTTACCCGGTCGCCGAGGGCGAAAGAAACTGTGGCGCAGGATTCAAGCCTCATCCTGGCTTTCAGGCGGTTCGTAAAAACCCCGGCAATCAGGGCTCTTTCAGATGGTTTCTCGGCCTCCTTTTCCACTATCGAGGCAAGCTTGAGCACATCATAAAAACCCGGTTTCTTCGCCTCACATTTTTTATAAACGCCGTTCTTTTCCATCACTGCTTTGAAATTGGCGTACATCATTCCGATGATTTCTTCTTCTTTCATGTTTACGTTAAAAAGATAAGTCTCAGGGAAAAGATACCCCTCAAAGGTATTACCTTCCAGTTTTTTCCTCCTGACGAGCTCGGCATCGGCGCACTTCTTCAGGAATGCCGTGTCCGAGGTTACGTGCTGGGCGGCCAGGAGCCTCGCTATCTGTTTTGTAGAGTAACCCTCCGGCACGGTAATCTTGTACTGCTTGACCTTGCCGGAAGCCAGCATTGATATAATTTTCCAGTTGTTCATGGAAGGCGAGAGTTCATAATCTCCTGCTTTAAATTTCGCCTTGCGGAGCGACCTAGTCAATTTAAATGAAAAGACATCGCCGATGATACCGTCCTTCTTCAAAAGCTCCGCGACCTTGCCTGCCGGCATTCCCCGGTCAATACTCACAAGTGTAGGCGTATGGCCTAGCCGGTGAGGGACAAACAGCACCCAGAAAATAACCGCAAAAACCGCCAGCGCGGCAATTGCCGTCTTTTTCAGGTACGGCGGAATTCCGCCTGTTTTACTTTTTGTCATTTTCCTTCCTCTCGTTCAGGTAGCCCTGGAGTATGTTGGCTGCGGCAAGTTTGTCAATTACCTCGTCGCGTCTTTTTCTGCTTACATCCGCCGCAATCAGGTCTTCCTTGGCGGAGAATGTTGTAAATCGCTCGTCATAAGTTTCAACCGGAACGGCGACGGCCGCTTTAAGTTCTTCCAGCCATTTCAAAACCTGCTTTGCCTTAAACGCTATCTCGCCCCGGTTATTATAGGGCATGCCGACAACAATAATCTGCACTTCGTACTCTTTCACAACGGCAAGGATGTCGCGGAGAGCCGTGGAACGCGGAACCGTCTTTAAGGCGTGCGCGAGCATGCAGGCTTCATCAGTCACGGCAAGTCCTACTCTTTTATCGCCGTAATCAACCCCGAGTATTCTCATAGCTTACCGGAACGGAATATTGAGATGACCAGCCACAAACCGAAGATTGCGGCTATGACAAATCCCACTATACCGTACACCGGCACCTCATAAATCTTTGGTCCGGCTCCCGAATGAATTACCAGCGCCGAACCCATCACCAGCGCCCCGATAATAAGCCCGAAAGTTATGCGGTTTGACGCGCGGTCTATTTCGCTGATCAAAGGTTCCAGCCCGACATGCTCAAATTCCATCTTGAGCGTCCCCTTTTTTACAAGCCTTATGATATTTAGTATCTCGGAGGGCAGCGACCTGAACAAATTGTAAAAAGCTGCCGTTTGTTTCTCCAGCTCGCGCAACAGCTTCTTTGCGCTGAGGTTGGTCCCTATGTATTTCCTCGCGTGCGGTTTTGCGCTCGAGACAAAGTCAAAATCCGGGACAAGGTCGCGGATTATACGTTCCACGGCGTACATCGTCTTTGCAAGCAGGGTGAATTCCTTTTCGAACTTCACACCGTAACTCCTCGCGAGTTCCGCGAGTTCCGAGAGCGCCATGCCGATATCTATCTTTTCAAGCGGAAACCCTTTGTATCGTTCCAAAAGCACTATAGCTTCCTTCTGGAATTCCGGATTTTCCTCGTACTCGCTGACCAATCCTACATTCGCAAGCTTTTCAGCCGAGAACTCGTCGTCCGCGAATGAAAGGAGCATAAAAGCGAGTCTCTTCAGCATGTACTCGTCAAGCCTGCCCGCCAAACCAAAATCCAGGAGCCCCACGGTCCCATCCTTCTTTATCAGAATGTTGCCGGGGTGCGGGTCAGCATGGAAGAAGGCAAGCTCAAAGATCATAGTATAGTAAATATCAATGATTCGTTCCGCTACTTTCCTCTTTTCGGCAGCCGGAGCCTTGGAGCGAATGTAAGACGATATCTTCATCCCGTCTATATGCTCCATGACTATAACTTTTTTGCCGGAAAAATCAAAATATATTTTTGGAATGTGGACCGACTTATTCCCTGCAAAAGCCCTTCTGAACCTGTCGGCGTTGCTGACTTCATAGGTAAAGTCCAGCTCTTTCTTTATAGCCTTGGCAAACTCGTCTACAATACCAACAGGATTATAGACCTTGAGCTCAGGCGCGTGTTTTTCGATTAGCCTGGCAAGATAAAAGAGAATGTCTATGTCTCTCTCCACTTCGTTTTCAATATTCGGCCTCTGAACTTTAACCACCACGCGATCTTTAGTGTCCTTAATTACCGCGGAATGCACCTGCGCGATGGAGGCCGAAGCCCGCGGCTTCTCATCAATGCTTGAAAAGACGGATAGAATGGGTTGCCTGTATTCGGCTTCGAGTATTTTTTTAACTTCGGCAAACGGAAAAGGTTTTACGGAATCCTGCAGTTTTGAAAGCTCCCTCGTGAACTTTAACGGAAGCATATCCGTGCGCATGCTCATCAGCTGCCCGAACTTCACAAAGGTAGGCCCGAGCTCCTCGCACGCCTTCTCGACTTCCTGCTCTACCAGATGATGACCGGTATCTTTGAAGATCCTGCTATTCAAATGCAGAAGATGCCCGAGGTTAAGCTTGTGCACCAGGTAGCCGAGACTATGCCTGGCGAGAACATTAACAATCTCGCCAAGCCGGCGGACATTATTTCCTGTTCTGCCAATCGTAAAAATAGACATTTTCCTGAAAAACCCCCGAGAAAACTGTATGCGTTCGTTTACCGTTTACCGCGTACCGTTTACCGTTTCAAGAATGTTTTTCGGCAATCAGAGTGCGAAGCACACAACAAACGGTCAACGGTAAACCGGAAACGGTACACGGAACTTGCTAACGTCTCTTCCCTGTTTTTTTCGCTTTCAGTTTCTTTTCAAGAGCGGCAAGATCTTCTACCGTGACAATATGCAGCTTTTTCAGGGCTTTTGTCAGTTCTGCTTCCGCAGATTTCGCCACTTCCGCCTGTCTCTTCTTTGCTTTTGCAGCAAAATCTTTATACATCTTCCTGGCTTTCGCCTCAGGGATCACGCCTTTCTTCATAACTTCCTTCAGCAACTTCTGCCCTTTTTCTTCCGCCACCGCTGCCAAACCGAAACCGGCAGTCACCAGGTCCTTCAATGTTTTGTTCATAAATCCCCCTTGGCGCTACTCGCGCCTTGCGAGCACAATTCACTTATTCTTCCTTATTTAGTATAACCAATCGTCAATACAATGTCTATGACCGCGGGGCTCCAAAACAAAAGAGGCGCGCCACTGAGAGACACGCCCCTTTGGATTTGCACTCTGCTAGATTATCTGCTCGGCTTTCTTTACAAGCGCGTCAAGGTCCTCAACTTTCTTGCAGCCGCCCTGCGCCATATCCGGCCTGCCGCCGCCGCTTCCGCCCGTAAGCTTTGCTATCTCTTTGATTATATTCCCGGCGTTTACCTTATCTGTCAGGTCCTTTGTTACCATGCAAAGGTACGAGGTCTTCTCTTCGTTTGACGCGAAAAGGACAATGACGCCGCTTTGGAGTTTGTCCCGGAGCTTGTCTCCGATGTCCCTCATATCCTTTGCTTCTACGCCCTCAAGCTTGGCGATTACCGCCTTCATTCCCTTTATCTCTTTCGCGCTTCCTGCCAGGTCAGTTGTTTTCACAGCGCCTTCACCGCGCTTGAGCCTGACTATCTCTTTCTCAAGCGTCTTAATCTCCTCCGACATCTTTCCGACGCGCTCGATAAGTTTTGCGGGATCAATCTTCAGGTTGTTGGCGAGCTCCGTAACTATCCTTTCCTTGTCCTTTATCAATTTAAACGCGCCGACGCCCGAAACCGCTTCAATTCTCCTGATTCCCGAGGCGACGCTGCTCTCTGAGACTATCTTCACGACTCCGATCTTGCCAATGTTATTCACATGCGTGCCGCCGCAGAACTCCTTGCTCACGCCTTCTATGCAGACAACTCTTACTTTATCTCCGTACTTCTCTCCGAAAAAGGCCAGCGCGCCGGTCTTTTTGGCTTCCGACGCATCCATTTCGTCCATCGTGACATTTAGACTATCGAGTATCCTTTCATTGACAGCGTTCTCAATTTTGTCAAGTTCATCCTTAGTTACGGACTTAAAATGCGTGAAGTCAAATCTGAAGTAGTCAGGCCCGACAAAAGAACCTGACTGGCGCACGTGATCGCCGAGCACAGCACGCAGAGCCGCCTGAAGCAGGTGGGTCGCGGTGTGGTTTCTCATTATCGCTTTGCGCCTCTTAATATCAACCGAGGCAAGAACAGCATCCCCGGGTGAAGCAACCCCCCGAAGGATCTTCACCCTGTGAACAAAAACCTTCTGCTGGAACTTCTCCGTGTTTATTACTTCCGCTTCAAACTTATCCCCCAAAATCCGCCCGACATCCCCCATCTGCCCTCCGGACTCTCCGTAAAATGGCGTCCTGTCGAGCACAATCAGAACTTCGTCGTCTTTCTTGGCGGATTTGATGGCTGCGGAAGCCGCTATAATCCCAAGGATATTTGCTTTGCCTGAGTATCTCTCTTCTCCGGAATAACCGGTGAACACAGTCTTTGGGAACTCAGAGAGCATGCCGGGCAGTTCCTTCTCGCCCGAGCCTTTCCATGCGCCCCTTGCCCGCTCCTGCTGTTCCGCCAGCGCGGCTTCAAACCCCTTTTCGTCAACCTTGAGGTTTCTCTCGGCGGCAATTTCTTTTGTAAGCTCAAGAGGGAAACCGTAGGTGTCATGCAGCTTGAAGACCTCAGCTCCGGGTATCACTCCCTTGCACTTCGCCATAACTTCTTCCAGCAGGTTGATTCCCTGGTTCAGCGTTTCGCGGAACCTGTCTTCTTCCTGCTTGATGACATCCGATATCTGCACCCTGCGCTCGCCCAGTTCAGGGTAGGCCTCTTTCATAATATCAACGACCGTCCCGGAAAGTTTGTAGAGGAACGAATTGTCCTCTCCGAGCAGCTTGCCGTACCTGACCGCGCGCCTGATGATGCGGCGCAGTACATATCCGCGCCCTTCATTAAGAGGGTGAATGCCGTCGCTTATGAGAAATGTTGAAGCTCGGACATGGTCCGTGATAATCTTCAGCCAAACATCCTTCTTGGCGTCTTTTTTGTATTCCGAACCGGTAAGTTTCGCTGCTTCCAGGACTATCAGTTTTATTATATCTATGTCATAATTATTTTTTGTATTTTGCAATATCGAAGCCAGCCTTTCCAGCCCCATCCCGGTGTCAACGCCGCGCCTTGCCAGCGGCAGCATCTTCCCGTCCGGCCGGGCGTCGAAGCTCGGGAAAACATTATTCCAGAACTCTTCAAACCTGTCGCAGTCGCAGCCAGGCTTGCAATCCGGCTTTCCGCAGCCGAACTCCTCCCCGAAATCAATGTAGATCTCGCTGCAGGGTCCGCAAGGCCCGGTGCCGCCTACCGGCCCCCAGAAATTATCCTTTTTGCCGAGCTTTACAATTCTTTCCTTCGGCAGGCCGATATGCTTGTGCCAGATTTCTCCGGCCTCGTCATCATTTTCAAATATTGTTACCCATAGGAGCTCTTTGGGAAGTTTTAAGACATTGACGGAAAAATCCCAGGCGTATTCAATCGCTTCTTTCTTGAAATAATCTCCGAAGGAGAAGTTGCCGAGCATTTCAAAAAACGTGTGGTGGCGCGGCGTCAGTCCAACCCTTTCCAGGTCAGGCGTCCTGAAACATTTCTGGCAGCTGGTTGCGGTGTTGTAGGGTATAGGCCCCTTCGTGACATAAAGCGGTTTAAACTGGACCATCCCGGCGGAGGAAAATAGCAGCGTCGGGTCATTTGACGGGATGAGCGAATCGCTCGCAACCACCGTATGTCCTTTGCTCTTGAAATATTCCATGTATAACTTTCTTATCTCGTTCGTCTTCATTTTTATCCTTTACCAGCCTGATTTTAATCAAGATCACAAAAGAAAATGGCTTTTATTGATTACACCGATAAAGTCACTTGATGTCACCGATAAACCGTCTTGCTCTATCAGTGTCATCGTTTTAACATCGGTGTCATCAAACTTCTCTCTACGAAATTTGCATGTATTTTAGCAGTTTACCCTAAAACTCTCAACCTTCATCGTATACTGCTCCGCTCAGCACTTTCTTTACCACCTTTATAATCACATCCATATTATATCCCTTTCTCGCAAGAAAGCCCTGAAGCCGCCTTGCAGCTGCCTGTTTCTCAAGTTTTTGCAGGCTCCTCATCCTCTTTGAGGCGAGTTCCAGAGCCATCTCGTACTCGTCAACGCCTTCGTAGGCTTTCTCAACCGCGCTCTCTATTATCTCTCTGTCCACACCCTTGCGCATAAGCTTAATCCGGACCAGCCTTTTCCCGACGCGGTTAAAGGTCTTGCTGTCCGCCGCGAAGGCCCTGGCATAGCGCCTGTCATTGAGCCAGCCTTCGTCCTCAAATTCCTTAATGACAGCCGCAATTATTTCCGGCTCGTAAAGCTTGCGTTTCAGGCGGTCAACTATTTCCTTTTTTGTGTAAGACTTCTTGGAGAGCAGCATATAGACATAATTGCGGGCTTTGGTCTTAGGGTCTCGCATTGTAATTTAGGTCCTTGGAAATGAACTCGGCGAGCGCTTCTTCCCACGGCTTCATCGTATCGCCT
>CAIWWK010000054.1 GCA_903916325.1 Candidatus Firestoneibacteriota bacterium | reverse complement strand
CGGACTGCAAGCAGTCGGTAATTAATGACCAGGTAACCAACGGGATTGCCGCCAGGATGGCGGTATTGTTTCTTCTCGCGGGAGGTGAGGCCAATGAAATTGCTGCTTACGGGGGGTGAGGTAGTCGACCCCGCAAATAAAGTCAGAGGCAAATTTGACCTCCTGATTGAGGACGGAAAGATAGCCAAAGTTGAAAAAGGCTTAAGGGCCGATGGCGCACAGGTTTTGGATGTATCAGGAAAAGTTGTGGTTCCCGGCCTCATCGATATGCATGTGCACCTTCGGGAGCCCGGGTTTGAATATAAAGAGACCATAGAGACAGGAACCAGGGCGGCGCTTGCCGGCGGGGTAACGACAGTTGCCTGCATGCCGAACACCGAGCCGGTTATTGACAACGCGGCCGTTGTTGATCTTGTTATCTCCAAAGCGAAAAGCGAAGGGGTAATAAATGTCCTGCCTATCGCAAGCATCACCAAAGGCGCGAAAGGCGAGGAAGTCTCCGAACTTGGAAGTCTTGCGGAAAGCGGCGCGATTGCTTTCTCCGACGATGCGGCGCCGGTAATGAACGCCGAATTGATGCGGCGCGCGATGGAATACGCGAGCCAGTTCAACCTTCCTGTAATTACCCACTGTGAAGACAAGAATATGACGCTGGACGGGGTTATGAACGAAAGCTTCACCTCTACTGTGCTGGGCTTGCGTGGAATGCCTGATATAGCGGAAAGCATTATGGCTTACAGAAATATCGAAATAGCCAATTACACGGGTGCCAGGGTTCATATCGCCCATGTAAGCTGCAAAGCGACCGTGGATGTCATTAGGTGGGCAAAGAAGACCGGCCTTAATGTTACCTGTGAAACAGCCCCGCACTACTTTACTCTAACGGATGAAGCCGTCAAAGGCTATGACACCAATACAAAAATGAACCCGCCTCTCCGCACTCAGAAGGATGTAGAGGCCGTTATTGAAGGTCTGATAGACGGGACAATAGATTGCATAGCCACAGATCACGCTCCGCACGGCAGAATCGACAAGGAAGTAGAGTTTAATACCGCTTCTTTCGGTATCATAGGTCTTGAAACAATGCTGCCTCTTGCAATAACCGAGTTGGTCTTGAAGAAACGACTTACCCTGGAACAGGCTATTGAAAAATTGTCGGTAAGTCCTGCAAAGATACTGGGAATAAAAAAAGGAAGTCTGAAGGCCGGCGCGGACGCTGACATAGCAGTGTTTGACATGGAAAATGAATATACGGTTGATATTACGAAGTTCTATTCTAAGAGCAAAAACTCTCCTTTTAACGGCAGAAAACTGAAAGGCAAAATATTTGCCGCCATAGTGGGCGGGACTCTAAAATTAAAGGACGGTAAGATACTGTGAAAGCAAAAGAAAAAAAGGCAATACTCGCGCTGGAAGACGGTCTTGTTTTTGAAGGCATCGCTTTCGGAGCCGGGGGAGAATACTTCGGCGAATCAGTTTTCAATACAAGTATAACCGGATACCAGGAAATATTAACCGACCCTTCATATTGCGGGCAGATTGTTACGATGACTTATCCGATGATAGGCAATTACGGGGTAAACGAAGAGGATATGGAGTCAACAAAACCAAGGGTAAGCGGTTTTGTCGTAAAAGAATACAGCAAAATAGCTAGTAACTGGCGTTCGAATATCAGCCTCGGAAAATATCTGGAAAAGAACAACATTATCGGGATTGAAGGCATTGACACCCGCATGCTTGTAAAACACCTGCGTACCTTTGGCGCCAAAAAGGCTGTGATCTCCACTGTTGACCTCGACAAGAAAAGATTGATAAAAAAAGCGAAAGACTCGCCGTCTATAGTCGGCGTTGACATGGTCGAAAGAGTTACCTGCAGAAAAACATACGCCTGGCATGAGCCGCTGTACGATTATGAGAAAGAAGGGAAAGGCGAGGAGCAGCTGCAGCTTTTTGAAGACCAGCGTAAAAGAAAGAACCATAATGTTGTTGTTCTGGATTGCGGCGCGAAATATAATATCATGCGCTACCTGGTCTCTCTGGGCTGCAGGGTTACGGTTGTGCCGGCGTTCACAAAAGCGGAAGAGATACTGGCGCTTAACCCGGACGGGATTATGCTTTCCAACGGCCCGGGAGATCCTGAGGCGGTAACTTATGTTGTGGATACCGTGAGAAAGCTTATTGGCAAGAAACCTATATTCGGTATCTGCCTTGGACATCAAATGCTGGGCCTGGCGCTTGGCGGGAAGACATTCAAGTTAAAGTTCGGACATCGGGGCGGCAACCAGCCGGTCATGCACCTTCCGAATTCGAAAGTGGAAATAACCTCGCAGAATCACGGTTTTTGCGTTGATATTGATTCCCTGCCAAAGGGCGAAGTAGAAGTAACGCATATTAACCTCAATGATAAAACCGTAGAAGGATTTAAACATAAAAAATACCCGCTGTTTTGCGTGCAATACCACCCTGAGGCTTCCCCGGGCCCTCACGACGCGGAATACCTGTTTAAGCAATTCATAGAAAGCATGTAGTGTAAAATTCGAAATTCTAAGCACGAAATTCGAAACAAACAGCAGTCAAGCTGATGTTATTGTACTGATTGTTTATAGCGTTTCCTTCCATAACGTTTGATTGAAAAACCCTTTCTTTTTATG
>CAIWWK010000053.1 GCA_903916325.1 Candidatus Firestoneibacteriota bacterium | reverse complement strand
TGAACCAAAAGAAAAAGCTAAGAAAAAAATACGCAAAACCACAAATCGCTAAAACAATCTATGGTCGCTCTATTTTTGCCGATTGCAGCATAACACAAACCCTGGCAGACCATGCCCAATAATATTTACGTTATGAACGTTACAAACTTTTATTTCCTTTAACCACAATCGCAATCGCATTCTTCGCTGCTTCCCTTCAATTTCGCCTTTATCATTCCATAGGCGCAACCGGTCCCGCTCTTCACGCTGACCGCGTTTTCGCGGCAATTTACCGCGCAGGCCCCGCATTCCATGCAAAGATCCGGCTCTATTATCCACGCCTTCTTTTCGGCAGCCTTTATGACCCTGTGCGGGCAGACTACCGCGCACATTCCGCAGCCGGTGCACTTTTTCCTGTCAATTTTTAGAGTAGAAACATTCTTCAGGTATCTCATTGCGGGCTCCCCTTAAACGCCGAAAAAAGCAACAGCGCAATCCCGACCGCACCCGAAATAACACATGCGGGAATGGCATAAAACATTTCTTTCTTTACTCCTGACGGGGAAGTGAATGTGGTTGAGCCCGTGAAATTCAGGGCAAGAAACGCGGAGACAGCCGGAAACAGCAGAAAGACTCCTGCTATGAAGGTGGCGGATGGAGCTCCCGATGGCAGCAAATATATTGCCGATGAAATTAAACCCGTTATCCAACCCTTCCAGGCAAAAGAGGAACCGGGAATATATGGAAGGAGCGTCGGCACTAGCAGTGTTCCGGTTAAGACAGAAATCACAGACAGTGATAAAAGCGTTAAAAAAACAGAAAGGCCGCCGGAAATAAAAGCGCATAACACAGATAGAACCACAGAACCTAAAAGTATCGGCCAGGCCAGCACCGCTTCAACAGGAGCCAGCACCAACCTGGCGCCGAGAGGAAACTTAATTGTCCTCATTGCTTCATCACACTTCTGTCCGTTTTCCAGATACTTTTTAAGATCCGACGCTTCCACGGGACCGAATTTCACGGTGAAACCGGTTTTTGCCTTTACTTTGTGAGCCGCGACGCCGCTTGCTCCGAGTTGAGGCAGAATAAGCGTATTATGGGACAGGTATTTTGAAAACCCTGATTTATTTATTCTTTTTATCAGTTCTTCGGTCCCGAATGTGCCCTTACCCGCAGCGCACCATACATTTACGCCTTTTGTGTCCAGAACAAGTATCCACGCGTTCAGTTCTCCCGCGGCCGCGCGCAGCACATCAAAACTGTACTTGTAATTGGCAGAAACCAGAACAGGCGAGGCCTTGTCCGGAGAATTTAGGGCGTAAAGACCGGGTTTAACGGTGTAGTCAGAACGGCTCATTCCTACCCGCATCCTGATTTTTCCGAGCAGGCCGCTGAATCCCGGCTTGCCGTCAGTATGTTTGAAACGGAGTTTGTATTCCTTCATTTGTCCTTGCCATACTTGGGAACGAATTCTTTTGCAAGCCAGTTCTTAATCTCCTCGCGGGTCTTCCTGAAGGCGTTTAGCTTCTCTTCATCGCTGCCCTGCGTTGCAGAGGGATCCTTGAAGGAATTGTGCAGGATGACCTTGGCAAAAGGAAATATCGGGCATTCTTCTTTTGCGGAGTCGCAGACCGAAACAACTATATCAATGTTCTTTCCGGTAAAATCTTTCACGTGTTTTGAGTGATGCTTTGAGATATCAATGCCGATTTCCGCGAGGGATTTTATCGCGAAAGGATTAACCGTTCCGGGCCTTGTGCCGGCGCTTACTGCTTCAAATTTATCCCCCTGGAGCGCGTTGAGCAAACCTTCCGAAAGCTGCGACCTTGCCGAATTGTGCGTGCAGAGAAACAATACTTTTATTTTTCCCATCGTATTCTCCTTGTTTTGCTTTTTTAATTACCTCTCGTTTCCTCCAACGTCCAAGCCTCTGAGCATCTAATCCTCTAACCTTCCGCCTTCGATGCACCTTGGCGCAACCTACAGTCCTGTACCCGAATGAAATGAGTGGTACAGGAAACACGGTTGCTGCACTCCATGGGCTTAAGCTTTTCTCATTATGGAGTGCATCGTGCGCCACGATGCACCTTGGCGCAACGACGTGGTCGTTGCACTCCATGCCTTAACTCAAGGTTCTAAAATCTGTTGTGCATCGGTGCGCCTTCGGCGCAACTCCGTCGGATTACTAATTGATGATTGCTGATTGCTAATTTAGTACTCAAGGGTTCTGGAACTTAT
>CAIWWK010000052.1 GCA_903916325.1 Candidatus Firestoneibacteriota bacterium | reverse complement strand
GATGTTGCCGCAGGTATCAAGAGGCGTTATTGTTTTATCCCAATCCGCCGAGAGGGCTTCATTTGCGTCGCGCATATAAGAACAGACATTCCATTCCGGGATAGCGCCCCGTTTACCTTCGTGCTGCATTTTTATTGAGCCGTGCATTCCGACAAACTTTGCCCGCTCTACTATTTCCGGCTTTAGCGAAAGCGCCCTGGCAATGTTTGGGAGCGGAGCAATGCCTATGACGGTAACTTTTTTTTTTGAGGCCGTGATAGTCTTGATAATAGCGTCAACGCCGTCCTGAAAAACCCTTCCCTTGTAATTTTTCATATTGAAGCCTTTTAGCCAGTCCGCCTGCGGCTCGCGGACTGCATTATATCCTAACTGTATCCCTATCCCTATCGGGATATCCGTCCTGCCGGCGACCTGAAGAAACTTTGCAACCAGTTTTGCCCGGTAAACGGTATCCCCCCTGGCGGTGGTTATTAGCTTGATGTCAAGTTCCGGAGAATTTAACGCCATTGCCAGCGCCCAGGTATCGTCAATATCCGTTCCGATGTCCGTATCGAGTATTACCGGTATTTTTTTCACCATTTTCTCTCCCGCTTGCAAATTTAGATCATTGAGCTGTATTCCTTGAGAATACTCACATATGTTTTATAGGCTTCAAGGCTTACATCCGGAGGCGTTTGGTGATCCGCAGTCGGAATGTAGCCGCCGCTTTTCATGACCGGAAGCAGGCGTTCGAATTCGGCTCGTATGGCCGGCTCGCCGAGACGGATGAGAGTCTTATCAAACCCTCCTATCATTCTCCATTTTGGATGTTCTTTGCGTATCTTATTCACGTCAACTCCCGCCATTCTCTCTAAGGGCAGGCAACCCTGCACTCCGGCTTCCTCGAACCAGGGTATGACGCCGCTCACATCGCCGTCCGTATCAACCATCTGGAGTATGCCGGCCTTCTTGACCACGGGGACCAGCTTAGCATAATACGGAGCGACAAATTCAAAGAATTGCTCCCTGCTCATCATAGGACCGTGATTATATGAAAGGTCTTCCAGCGGTCAACGGTCTTATCCCACCAGCTTATCCATTCCATAACAGGCAGGCGGTCCGCCTTTTGAAAGTTCATTACAGCCTTAAAACGCTCCCTGCAATTCATGGCAATCTCTCCATTACTGAGACTTCTTTACTTTACTACAATACGGATTTAAAGAAAAGCCGGAATTTTGCTTTCGCCCCCCCGGAGGACAGATTAGCGGGCGGGAAAAGCCTTATATTTTAATTGTTAACCAAAGTCTGCCATTTTAATTGACTATCAGAATTTGATTTTGTTAGAATACCTTAATGCATACCCTATCTTACCGCTCTCAGCAGCACACCGCCATCATCAACAAATACCGTTTGCTAAAACACAGGGGGTGAAATTATGCTTGGATTCGAAGGAATCGGCGTCGTTCTTGCCTACGTCCTCACTATTGCCGCCGCGCTGCTTTGCGTGATTTACGGCGTCATAAACTGGAACAAATCTGATGAGCGCGAAGGCAAGGAAGTCAAAGAAGAACTCAAGTGGGAAAAGAAGGACGAAAAAATAAAGGAGAAGCTGTAAGAATCCTTTAAGGAGGAAACAGAATGGACACATTATATATAGGAATAGTCGTCGCTGTTTACCTCGCCATCACGGCATATCTCGGATGGCTGGGGTTCAAGCAGACAACGAACGCGGCAGACTATCTGGTTGCCGGCAGGAAGCAGCATCCCATCATCATGGCGCTCTCCTACGGAGCCACCTTCATCAGCACTTCGGCAATTGTCGGCTTTGGCGGAGCAGCCGCGGTATTCGGAATGGGCCTGCTCTGGCTCACCTTCCTGAACATACTCGTCGGCATCTTCATTGCTTTCGTCTTCTTCGGGAAGCGCACCAGGAAGATGGGGCACAACCTTGACGCGCATACCTTTCCGGAACTTCTCGGCAAGAGGTTCGACTCCAGGTTCATCCAGGGCGCCACGGGCCTTTTGATTTTCCTCTTCATGCCCATATATGCCGGCTCGGTGCTTATCGGGGGCGCGATCTTTATCGCCCAAACATTTTCAATATCCTATGACGCAGCAGTCCTCGGGTTCACAATTGTAACAGCTGTTTATGTGGTATTCGGCGGGCTTAAGGGCGTTATGTACACAGACGCGTTCCAGGGAGTACTGATGTTCATCGGCATGGCGCTTCTGCTCATATACGCCTACACTTCCGTCGGCGGAGTTATGGCAGGGCATACCGCTCTTTCAAAACTCGCGCCTGAAGCGAAGATTCTCTTCGGGAAAGGCGGGCATATGGGCTGGACCTCAATGCCTGCCTTCGGCTCGGCAATGTGGATGCAATTGGTTACGACAATTGTAATGGGAGTCGGCATAGGCGTTCTCGCGCAGCCCCAGCTTATAGTGCGATTTATGACGGTCAAGAGCAACAAGGAAATAAACAGGGCCGTGCTTGTCGGCGGCGTCTTTATCCTGTTCATGACCGGTGTTGCTTTCACGGTCGGCGCGCTCTCCAATGTTTATTTCTGGAACAACCCGAAATATCAGACGGTGGCCATTGAAGCGGTGAAGATGGCACAGGCGGAGAAAGAAGGAAAAATTTATAAGCCGGTTGTCTCCGTTGAACTGACGAAAAAACGCGAAGCGGACGCGGCAGCAGCTCTCCTTAATCCGATTCCGGCAACGACGGCTAAGACCGGGAACGAACCCGCAAAACCCGTTGCAGCAACAACACAACCGGCGGTCATGGCAGCCAAGACCGGCGCTGCGGCGCCTGCAGCTCCGGCGGCGGCAAAGCCAAAATCCTCCGGCGCCTTGACGGATGCGATAATTCCGCTCTTTATTAATGAAGCAATGCCCAAGTGGTTCATTCCGATATTTCTAATAACCCTGCTCGCTGCGGCCATGTCAACGCTTTCCTCGCAATTTCACACTATGGGCACGGCCCTGGCAAGGGACGTCTATGAGAAAGGCCTGAACATAAAGAGCACAAATACCGTGCTCGTAAACAGAATGGGTACGCTCTTTACCATCATACTCAGTCTCGGCGTCGCAATCTATCTGCCGAGGTTCTTTGAGACGGGCTCTGCGATAATCGCAAAAGGAACGGCGATCTTCTTCGGGCTCTGCGCCTGCGCCATTATCCCGATGTATGTGGGAGCTCTCTACTCGCCGCGCTTCACGAAATCGGCGGCAAAGTGGGGGTTTGTCGCAGGAGTAGCCGTAAGCCTGCTGTGGATGGTTTTCGTCCACTCGGCCGAATCCGCTCCTCTTGGCATCTGCCTGGCGCTTACTGGAAAAGCTTCACTACTTGATTCTAAGTCCTGGATCTCGAACCTGGATCCCCTCATCGCGGCGCTTCCGGTCTCAATAATTGTCTCGCTCCTGGTTTCGGCTCTGAGCTCGCCGATGGACAAAGAACATTTAAGAAAATGCTTTAACGGCATTGAAAAAGTGTAAAATGATTATGCGGATTACAAAATGAGATTACGCAGATTAAAGCGATTGAACCAATCTGCGTAATCATACCAAAGGAGGAAAGCATGAAAAAGATAGTGGTTGTAATCGCTCTTTTATGCGCCGTCTTCACCGCGGCGTCGGCGGAACCCATCGCCGGAAGGATGTGGGAAAACCTCAACTTCACGATACTCTGCTCTCCCGACCTGGCTTTTACCGTAATGCCCGGCCACAGGTGGGAATTCTCCAATAACACCACCTCAACTGCCGACACTTATTTCGAAGAACTCTTCGTCGGCCCGACCTGGACTTTCAAACTGTCGGATTCGCTAAAAATTAAACTTCCAATATGGTACTACTACATGGGATTCCCGACAAAATCCAGCGGCGCCTATCCTTTCAGCCACAACCTTGAGATACTTCCTATCGTTGAATATAAATTCGCTCCGGCGCTTATGCTTTCGAGCAGGTCTATATTCCACAACACCTTCTTCGCGAGCATTAACGGCAGCGGAAGCACGGGAGGTTTCGGTTTCTCAACTCTGCTCAGGGAAATGGTGCTGGTAAATTATTCGATAGACGCTTCCTGCACGTTCTTCGCCGGCGACGAGCTTTTTGTGGGACTTCTCACGGACGCAAATTATGCCGGAGTCTACGGGCCCGGGTTCTCACCGTCAGGCATAGACGAAAACAGAATCATAGCGGGTTTCACATATAAGATATCGCCGGAGCTGTCAATCACGCCGCAGTACATCTATTCAACCACTTACCTTGCCTCGGCCGGAGTGGGCAACGCGGCAAACGGCACGCCTAAACTTTCAGCGCACAACTTCTACCTGACGGTTACTTACCTCTTTAAAGCATTCTAAACACAGCTTTTCCCTGGGGCGGCCGGGAAACCTGCCGCCCTTTTTTCTACGGTTAGTTGAATTGTCGGCGGAAATATGATATTGTTATCCTATAATGTCGTTTATGGTTAACAATACAAATAATACTTTATTGGCTGCGCTGCTGCTTTTCCCGGCCATAGGCCCTATAGCCGCCGAACCCTCAATTTACGAACTCCCTCCCGCCGGAATAACCGGCTCCAGGCTTAATAATCCGGAGAAAGCGCGGCCTGCATTCATTAATACGGAACCTGACCTCTCCGCAGCGCCGCAGGAATTATTCAACAACATCGGAAGCGTGGACCTTATGTCAAGGGGCCCCGGCGGGGTAACTTCGGATATAAGCATCAGGGGCGCGAACTATCAGCAGGTTCTTGTACTTCTGGACGGATTTAAGCTCACGGATCCGCAGACCGCCCACCATAACATGGATATTCCTGTTCCGTCCATAGGGATTGGCGCCGCGGTAATTTCCCCCGGGCAAGGTTCATCTATCTTTGGCTCGGGCGCCTTCGGCGGCACCGTGAACGCGATACTGAAACACCCGGTCTCAGAGGAGTTTGGGCTCTCTGCCGATTATTCTTCGTTTAACACTATGAATCTTTCCGCGTCCTACGGGACCACTCTGCCGGACGGGTCAATATTTATCGCGGCAGGCAACTCCCGCTCGGACGGCTTCCGCCCGGATACGGACTACAAAATAAGCTCCTACTGTTCCTCGTTGACGCTGGGCAGCAGCGAAATTGTGCTCGGTGTCATGGACAAACAATTCGGAGCCTATGACTTTTATACTCCCGGCCTCAACCTTCCTTCGCGGGAAAGAACCACCGCTTACTTCGCGGGAATAAAAGCAATCTTATTACCGGCTGATTTCGCGGACATATCCGGAAAGGCCTCTATCAGAAGGCATGACGATGCCTTTATTCTGGATCAGACACGGCCGGCATACTTCTCTTCACAGCATATTTCACACAACCTGGACACGGAAATCAAT
Organism: Candidatus Firestoneibacteriota bacterium; assembly: GCA_903916325.1. Lineage (GTDB taxonomy): Bacteria > Oederibacteriota > D2-FULL-39-29 > D2-FULL-39-29 > CAIOVX01 > CAIOVX01. The sequence continues at coordinate 2,368 of CAIWWK010000052.1, read as the reverse complement.
TTTGCCTTCAAAAACCTTCCGCTTTCGGCGGGAACCGAGTTTCAGCTGGAAACGATAGACAGCAATACAATCGGCAGCCATCAGGTCTCTGATCTCGCGGTATTTACCGAGGTAGGCTTTAGAGACGACGCAGGGAGAGAATACTCTCTTTCCGCAAGAGCCGACTCAAATGACAGAGGCACAAGGATGACTGCTTCGGCGGCCTCAAAAACCCAGTTTGCAGGCGGATTAAAACTTTCAATTTCGGCAGGTTCTTCCTTCCGCGATCCTTCCTTCACGGAACTTTACTACAAAGACCCTGCAAACACAGGCAATGCCTCGCTCTCGCCGGAAACGGCGGTCTCCGGCGACATATCTCTCCTTTTTGACGGAGGCGCGGGAGGCAAGGGCGGGCTGTCTTTATTTGTCAGGAGCGAAACAAACGGAATAGACTGGGTATCCGCATCCCCGACAGGTCCCTGGACGGCAATGAATACTTCAACGGCGCAATCCGCGGGACTTGAGTTTTCCTCTTCCGCAGCTCTGCTCGGAGCAGAGTTCTCTCTAAATTTTTCCCTAATCGACATGAAAAAGGATTTGCCCTATTTCGCGAAATACTCCCTGATGTTCCCGAAAGAGCAGGGAGCTTTGAAAGCGCGTTTGCCGTTTCCGTTTGATACTGAACTTGCTTCTGAGACAACATACAAAGAGAGATATAACTCTTCTTCCTATGTAGTTTCGAACCTACGCCTGGCAAAGAAACTCGGCAATTTCAGCGTCTATGTTAAAATAGATAACCTTGGAGATATGCCCTACCAGGAAGTGTTCGGACTGCCAATGCCCGGAAGGACTTTTGGAAGCGGCATTTCAGCCTCATTCTAACACCTAAACCGTATTATCCTTTGTCAACCTTTCCGTTATAACAACTTTACAATGCCAGCCTTCGCCGTTGACCGCGCAATACTCTGCTGATATACTTCATGATTAGGGTTTATTAATTATAACCAAGAAAAGCATTTTCAAAATATCATAAGTCAGTAGAGGGGGCGATATGTTCGGATTCGGAGATCTTGGCGTGTGGACCGCATATGCTTTCACCATCCTGTCTGTACTGATATGCATTTTCTACGGCATCCTGAAATGGAATGAAATCGACGAAGACACAGAGGAGGCCGGAAAATGAGCGGATTATACCTGCTTACAGTAGTAATTATTTATTTTGCAATCACGGCGTTTTTCGGATGGCTGGGCTATAAACAGACAAACAACGCCTCGGATTATCTTGTGGCCGGGAGAAAGCAGCACCCGGTTGTGATGGCTCTCTCTTACGGCTCCACCTTCATCAGCACGGCGGCGATAATAGGGTTTGGAGGAGCAGCCGCTGTTTACGGAATGGGGCTGATGTGGCTGACCGGCCTGAATATTTTCGTGGGAATATTTCTGGCGTTTGTTTTCTTCGGGAAGCGCACCAGAAAGATAGGCTTAAACCTTAACGCGCACACCTTCCCCGAGCTTCTCGGAAAGAGATTTGATTCAAAATTCATCCAGACAGCAGCGGGTCTTCTTATATTTATAGGAATGCCGATTTACGCGGGTTCTGTTCTCATCGGCGGCTCACAGTTTATGAGCCAGTACCTCGGGATGGATTACGGTGCCGCACTGCTCATCTTTACGGTGATTACGGCGGTATATGTTATCTTTGGAGGATTAAAAGGCGTCATGTATACAGACGCGTTTCAGGGCGCTCTTATGCTTGTAGGAATGGGTCTTCTGCTTTACTTTGCCTATTCGGCCATCGGCGCGGGAGTCACCGGAGCCCACCAGAAGCTGACCGACATGGCGGGACTTGTGCCGCAGGCTTTCAAGGCTCAGGGACATCAGGGCTGGACCTCAATGCCTGTTGCAGGTTCTAAAATGTGGCTTGAAATGATAACCCAGCTGGCGCTTGGAGTCGGCGTCGGAGTTCTGGCTCAGCCGCAGCTGATAGTAAGGTTCATGACAGTCAAGAGCGGACGGGAGATAAATAGAGCTGTACCTATCGGCGGCTTCTTCATATTCATGATGGTCGGCGTGGCTTACACAGTCGGGGCGCTCTCAAATGTATATTTCCTGAATAATCCGGAATACAAAACCATCTCCATTGAAGCGGCAAAGATGGAGGCCGCGAAAAAAGAAGGAAAACCTTATGTTCCTCCCGCTCCCGCGGCTTCAGCTGCGGCAAAGCCGGCGGCTAAAATCGAGATAAAGGCTCCTGCGGCAAAGACTGCCCCTGCTGCTGCAGCCCCAAAATCTATTAGGCCGAAAGGAGCCATCACCGATAATATCATTCCGCTCTTTATAACCAAGGCAATGCCCGCTTGGTTTATTCCTATATTCCTTGTCACGCTTC
>CAIWWK010000051.1 GCA_903916325.1 Candidatus Firestoneibacteriota bacterium | reverse complement strand
GTAAGCCATAAAGCGCGGGTGATGCCCTCGGGAACATCGCAGGCGCCGGGGGCCAGGTATCTGCCTTTCAGAATTTGCCCCGCGTCAGCGCGCATATACTCGTACTGAATATGAAACGGCGAGACGCTCTCTTTCGGGATGCTCTTGCCGCCTTCCTTGACAAGATCGGTAACCTCTAAGCTCACTCCCGACAGGTCTTCGTGGGCAAGCAGGCAGAATACGAGCGGAACATACTGGCCTTTTACTCCTGAGCCGGACAATTCTTTAAGGGTGTCGTCTTTTCCGGGTTTGTTATTCGGATAGATGTCTTCGCCGGCCCCTTTTGAAAACAGGGTGTAGCCTCTTTGTTTATCCTCTGCGGCAGGGGTGAAAAAATTGCTCTCGGAGTATTTTGTTTCTTTAAGCCTGCCGAGTTTTTTCCAGATTTTGACGGTTGTTACTACATCTTTTGTCTCTTTATGGTCCAGTTGATAGACCTTCCAGTACTTGTCCTCGCTGCTGTCAGCCGCCGAAGCTACGCAGGGCAGGCAAAGGGCGAGCAAGAACGCAAAGAAAAATATCTTTTTCATCGTTCCTCCGGTTAAAAGCGATTACTCAGATTACTGGATACGCTTACTCGGATTATGTATTTATGAGACTGAGGATAATTGTAGCACAAAAAAAAAGAACGGACTACACCGAAAACCAAATTTTCAGGCGGAGTCCGTTCCAATAATCATACAGTTAAGGCTTAACGACAGGCGGTTTAGCGACAGCAGTCAATTTGTCATACAGTTTATCTAATCCGGTAATAAGCACCAGGAGCGCGAGAATAGCCGTTATTCTTCCAAATATTTTATGCACGCCGTTGAGTTTGCCCTTTGTGGCCATAAAACCGAGAGCGGGAGTCACCAGGAGCAAAAGAACTGCGATGCCGCCGCCGATGGCGTGCGGAGTTTTGAAATGCGGCCAGCCTGCCATAAGCTTTACGTAGAACATTCCGGAGAAACCAATCAAGCCTGACAGAACGCCCAGAACCGCGAATACGCGGTGTTTCATCAGCCAGCCGTCGGCGCGTTTCCTTGCTATAACGGCGGCGATGACTATCAGGACGCACATCAGGAACATCAAAACCGTGTGAATGAAGAACATATTGCCTCCTCTTTTGCGCAAATCCTTTGTAATATTATAACACACTTTTGCAGAATTTCAGGGTGGCGGAGGATAACCGCCGGCATTTGATCCCTTAATTTGCTTCCAAATTAGGGGGTAGCAGGGTGCTTAGGGTGCATAATTAGAGTTTTTCAGCACCCTGCTAAATCTTCTCCAGGTCAATAAAGCCCCTTTCCGCGTCCGTGTGCAGGAGCCTTACCCTCAATTTCATACCGACTTCCAGGCCTTTAAAACCCTTTATCAGCTTGCCTTCCACGGGAGGATCGAAAAGGCGTACCCAGGTGCCTTTGTCCGAAGCGCCTGTGACTATGGCGTCAAACTTTGCTCCAATCTTCTTCTCGAGCAGCAGCGCGGCGGCGGATTTTTCCAGGCGGCGCTCCACCTTCTTCGCGTCGTCTTCCCTGTCGGTGCATTGTTTCGCAAGGTACTTCAAATCTTCATTCGTATAGGGCTGCTTGCCGCCCGAGGCAATCGCCTTAAGCAGCCTCAAAGTTATCAGGTCAGGATACCTTCTGTTGGGAGCGGTGGAGTGAGTATAGTCCTTAACCGCAAGCCCGAAATGACCGACCGGCGGCTCTCCCGGAACTTCTACGACATATTCTCCCGGGCCGAGCAGTTTGATGATACTGAGCGAAACATCGTGAAAGGTCTCGGGGTTGGAGTTTTTTTCCTTTATTAAGAACCTGTCAAGGGCTTTTGAATCAGGATCCTGCGGCAGCCTGAAACCGCGTTCCCCCGCGAAGGACACAATTCTTTCCCATTTTTTTGGAACGCGCACCACGCGCCTGACGGAAGAGTAGCCGTTTCCCGTGAGAAACCGCGCGGTAACTCCGTTCGCGGCTATCATAAAATCCTCTATGATATCCTTGGCCCTGTTCTTCTCGTCTTCCTTAAGAGCCGTTAGTTTTTCATCATCAAACTCCGGCTGGGTCTCTAAGGTGGACAACTGAAGCGCGCCTGCTTCCCTTCTCTTGGACTTGAGCCTCTGCGCGGTCTGATCCTGGAGCCGGATGTTTTCATCAAGACCCGGAACCGCCGCGACGCCTTCCGGCACAGGCTCCTTTCGGTCAAGCCAGGCGGCCACGCGGTTGTACGCTAACTTTGCTTTGTTCATTACGATTCCCGGATAAACCTTGGAAGACGAGAGATTTCCGTCACCAGAAATATTCATCTCAACTATCATGGCATTTCTCGGAACCCCGCGGTTCAGCGAGGTCAAGTCGGTTGAAAGTTTTTCCGGAAGCATCGGGAAGATTCCGCCGGCAGTGTAGATAGATGTGGTGTTCGCCTTCGCGTGTTCGTCCAGCGCCGTCCCGCCTTTGACCAGCGAGTCAACATCCGCGACCGCGACATAGATTCTGACGGAGGCGGCGTTTAGT
>CAIWWK010000050.1 GCA_903916325.1 Candidatus Firestoneibacteriota bacterium | reverse complement strand
TTTTCTCCGGCATCTGAAAGATAAACTTATATTTTTGCTTTACCCTAGTATCTTTTTTAACACCGGCTCGATTCTGTCCGCCATTCTCATAAAACCAAGATCCGTAGGATGAGCCCCATCAACGGTGCATTCTTCAGAATCCCTGCCGAGCAGGTTTGAGCCGTCAAGAAAATATATGCGCTTGTCGCCGGCTGCTTCCAATCGCTTTACTGTCTCTCTTTCGAACTTGCGCCGCTCTCCAAAATCTTTACGGTTTTGCGTTGCGCTCTCGTGCTGCCAGGGTATGCGGGAAATAACGAGCAGCGGTATCCGGGGATTTCGGTTTCTTAATATTCGGATAAACTCTGGAAGTGTCTTTTTGAGAAGTTCGGTGCTGAAACAATTTGCTTCGTAATCAAGGACATAACAAGCGGGATTTTCTATCTCAAGTATCAGCTTAGCCAGCTCCGGTTCACCCCTTCCGTTGCCCGAGAATCCCAGATTGATAATCTCGTGATTGAACCGCCTGCTCAGAATATTGGTAAAAGCCATTCCGGGCCGGGAGGCGCAGCCGCCCTGCGTTATGGAGGTTCCATAGAAGATTATTTTCCCCGGGTTCTTATAGGGGATAGGGGAAAGCAGCCTGCTTCCCGGATCTGTTCCGATCAGCACCCGCTTCACGCCCTGGTAGAGCGGAAAGTTCAGCGTTATTTCCCGCAGATTCCGGCCGGCTTGCTCGTAGAAAAGATGCTCATAGGAAAGTTTCGTGTGGTCAAATTTGGCGGTGCCGGCAAAACTTTTTTTCCCGGGGGCGCCCAGGTAACAATCAAAACCGCACTGCCCGGTCGCCGGCATATGATACATTCCCGCGGGAGCCGTCAATTCAACCCTTATTGCCAGCCGCTTTGAATCCGTGCGGAACAGCAGCTGCCCGCCCGCCGTGCTGTTCGCGAGTGAATCAACATTTTCGTTTATTTTCCAGTTCGGGCGGCGCGGAAGCCTGCGAAATATTCCTTCCTTCTTGAACCAGGCAAAACCGGCTACAACCACAGGAGGCTTTGGCGACTGCCATTTTATGCCTTTTAGCGGCTCTCCGATAATACTCATATTTCGGTCCAATTTCCAGGCTTGCTTGCTCTTGCCGGCCATATTTTCTTTCCTTTTTAGCGCAAATTTTGTAAATTAAACCTCTATCTCTTCATAAGCAAATTTCACCCATCTCGTAAACCTTGTAATATCTCCGCCGCAGGTGTGCGTATCTTTCATTATTATTTCTGTCTGGTTTCTTATGTCCTTTGCCGCTTCCAGAGTGCTCCTGATGTCTTTCCTGAGCTCAGGTTCGCTGAAAGAAGCGCTGAGCAGGGACGGATTCGGCTTTCTTGAAAAAACAGCCCTGCCTTTCAGCCTTTCCGCGCAAATATTCTGGTCAGCCCAGGGAGAGACCGAGACTCTTCTGATGTTAGGTATCTGCAATATGTAATCAAGGCGTTTATCAACCGGCTCACAGCAGCCGTAACAGTTCAATCCGAACCGTGAAAGTATGGGAATTTGATAGGGGAATATAAACTCGGCGAACTGTTCCGGGCTCACTCCGACCGTTTCCTGCGATTCGCCAAAGCCCCAAATGTCCTTTAGCCTGACAGGCGAGCCTTCTTTCCGGCCTTTCGCGGGAAGTTCATCCGTATAGGCCGAACCTCCGGAACCGACGTACTCGTTTTTGTTATATTGCGTAAGCAGGTTATCTTTTTCGCACAGGTCCAGCAGATTCATAGCGTTATCGCGGAGGAAAGTCATCAACCGGTGAACCCCTTCCGGGTTGTCGTACATATAAAGCATAAAGTTCTGAAGCCCTACAAGATATATAGCGTCCATCGTCAACCCGAGAGTCCACCAGAAGGAGCTTATCTCGCGCGGCGGCAGGAGGTCTCCGAATATCTCGCCTGCAAGAGCAACCCTGCGCCCGGTCTCTTCCCGGTCATACTTATAAGTCCGCATTTTCAGTTTCAAAAAATCTTCATCGAGGTTTTTAATCGGCGCGTCCCAGACAACGCTTCCGTTTTCGGAAGTTCGGTGTTCTACATAGGGAACGCCATAATCGCTTTTTTTAAGCACTCTGTTTATCATAAAATCAGGTTCAAGCGCGTTGTCATCCCTGAAGTTCTCCCACCATATTATCTTTGACCTAAGCTCGTGCTCCCACTCACGCAGGAGGGGGTCAGAAGTTTCAAGTCTTGAATCGGGCAGAAGCTCATTCCAGGAACCTTCCGGAAAAACCAGCACGACCGGGCGATCTGCTTTTAGGGAATTCAGCGCGGTGAGCCGCCTGCGTCTTTCCGGCATAGACTTGTCTTCCGCAATCTCCCTGCACTTGCCTGCCAGTTTTCTTAATACT
>CAIWWK010000049.1 GCA_903916325.1 Candidatus Firestoneibacteriota bacterium | reverse complement strand
CCCCAGAATATATACCACTTTTCAGTTGAGATTTAAACAAGCGCTTGCCCTCCCCAACCACGATGTTACAAGTACTGCTTCCGGTGCCGGAGGTTTGCCCCCGAGAGAGCTGTGAGGCCTGATTGTTTTGTACTCGTGAATCCAGTTTCTCACTACAAACTCCGCTTCAAGAACTGTTCCGCAAGCATTGATATTCAAGCACTCTCCCCGCATCTTGCCGTTAAACGACTCCACAAAGGAGGTGGCCGCGTAGTGCTTGCGGCGACCTAAAAGTGCGAAAGATTCTTGACGTTACCGGCTCCGCGCGAAAATCAATTACTGATTACTGATTGCAAGCTCATGGATTCAGTGATTCGATGCACCGTGGCGCAGCGTCACGGACGCTGCACTCCATACATTTACTCATAGTTATTAAAGCTCTTGTGCATCGATGCACCTGCCGCTCCGCGGATTGCTAAGTACTGATTGCTAATTGCTAATTAAGGGCTCATGGGAGTGTTGCATCGAAACACAACAGCCTTAATATTTTACCTATATTCTATTTTCCGTAATAGCTCTGCAATCTTTCCTTGTTTTCAGATTCATCAGCACCTTTAAAATATATTTCAACCAACACAATCTTCCCTTCACTTTCTTTGTATTCATAGATCAGTCTCAGCCCGCTGTTCGCGCCGCGTCCTTTTAAAGCCCTGCAGGTTATCTTCTTAACTTTCACGATAAAATACTCTTCTTTATATCCGGTCAGTCTAAAACTCAAAGGCGGGGACTCTTTCGGTTGGACAGCCAGGACCTTTTTCAGGATTTCAATGTCTTCTTCAAGAGTCCTGAACTTTTTCAGAAGTCTTTTCAAGTCTTTGTCATATTCGGGCAGGGTTTCGAATTGCACTTCTTATTCGCCCTCGTAGTTTCTAACGGAATAAGGCGCTGTGCGGTAGAAAACCAGCTCATAATCTATTATATCTCCTTGTTTTGTCGCCTTCCATGGCATATCATTGTGCGAATATTCGCTTATCCGTTTGGCGCTCCAATCAGAATACTGCTCAATGACCTTATCCAAAATATCCTTTTCACTGGCCTTTAATAGTTTGAGGTTGGGTTTCTTTTCCGGAATATATCGCTTCAGCTGATAGCCGTAATACCTGTCTTTTATGACACGCAGAACTTTAGCCTTTTCCATTTCCTCGACAATCGCCGTAAACTCCGCAGGGACCGGCCCATATTGGAGTTTTCTGTATGTGGCGCCTGTCATTTGCTCTTCATACATCTCGTAGTAGTTAGAGTCGGCAAAATAGAGCAGCTTGTATATTACAGTTTCTCCGATATTCGGCTTGCCTGCCGTCTTTTCAAGCAGATATAGAAGGACTTCTTCAAACTTGTTGCGCTGAAACTCCGGCACAGAGACCCTTGCATCATTCTTTACTACATACCCGGCCTTACGTTCTTCAATCTTTACATCAGGGATATTCTCAAGGCCAAGCAGATAATCGGTGCTAACCTGGAATATAACAGAGAGTCTTGCCAATTCATCACCGCTAAGTTTCCTCTCGTTGTTCTCGACTTGGGATATTGCGGGTCTTTGGATGCCGAGCTTGCCTGCCAAATCAGCCTGAGACATCAGCTCCTTTTGCCTCAATTCTCTGATTTTTCTTCCTACATTCATCTTCCCTCCTGCTTCCTGTTGCTGCTTTTTCATATTATACGATATGTTCGCTTATCTGTCAACCATATGTATTGTATTAGTACACTTGCAGCACGCAGTCTGCCGCTCCGCGTGAAAAGCAATTGCTGATTGCTGATTACTAATTGCTAATTAAGGGCTCCCGGTTGAGTTCTCTACAGGAACCTAGCTATGCTCCCCAGCGTCAGAGGGTTGTTATCAACGATATCCACGCTCGACCAGGCGTCCATCATATACTTATCAATATACTCATACTTCAAATACCCGTAGCCCTTGTCGCCCCACTTTTCGGACCAAGAGTTCTTGAACTTTATCAGGCCCTTGTTCTCGTCATACCCGACCGCGCAGATTGCGTGGCCGCCGATACTCCTCTCCCCGCTTCGCGGCATCGGCACCTTGCCGGACGCGGCATCCATCATACCGTTAAATACCTGAATACCTATCACGCACGGCCCTATGGAAGCAAGGGAAGATTTGAGCTCAAACAGGTCAACTATCCTGGCGTAACTTTTCACGCGGTTTGCCTTTGCGTCGGAAAGGTACCCGGGCTTGGGTTTGTCAGTCTGATGCGGCTTGTAGGGCCAGAGCGCCTCTTTACAAACTCCGGCTTTCTTTAGGACCTGCATCGCGACCCTGATGGTGGTTCCTTCCCCCGGCATCTTGTCAACCTTCTTGCATTCGCTG
>CAIWWK010000048.1 GCA_903916325.1 Candidatus Firestoneibacteriota bacterium | reverse complement strand
GTTACTGTAGTTTCAGGCGCCGGTCTGCATTTGGACGCGGGTTTGACTGCAGTACTTGCGAGCGACGAGCAGCGAAGCAGCGAGTCGATTGCGAGCAAGTGTTCCGGTGTAAAGGCAATAACTGATAACTAATATCTAATAGCTAATAAAAAGCAAAAATTTTCGGTTGGTTAGGTATTATTGTTGTTTAAGGAGTGGTGTTGGAAAAATCACTTCCGACAGTTTGGTTGAGTTTAAGAAAAACAGTTTCCCTTCCTTGTAGACCAAAACTCCGTATTTTTCCCTTCTGCGCCCGGAAAGTTCCAGCTTTATTTGCGAGGCTAGCCCTGTTGTGTTCATCATGTATACGACTGATTCAAGGGAATCAAACACATAGAAGGTTCCGGCTTCGCCTGCGGCAACAGAAACAGGCCATTTATTTTCAAAACTGAAAGATTTTAAAGCCTTGCCGTCCGGGGCAAGCATCACAAAATTTTTATTGAGAGTGTTTATTACTCCGATTGTCCCTGCAGCGTCAACCGCGATCGGTCCGGGATTAAAATACTCTCCGGGTCTTATTTCCATGAGAGTTTTTCCGGAAGCATCTATCTTCCTTATCAGGCTTCTGCCGGTCTCCGAAACATAGATGCTGTTATCCGCCCCTACGGCCAGCTGTAATGGCCAGTCATATCCGTTGAATTCAGCCAGGAACTTTCCGTTATTGTCAAATTGTTCTATCCTGCCGTTAAAAGAATCGGATACAAAGACGCGGCCTTTTGAATCCGTTCCGACACCTCTTGGTTCCCGGAAAAGTCCGGGTGCAGTTCCGTTGCCGCCAAAGGAAACGCCGGCTCCGTCATTTCCCAGCCTGTACACGTAATCATCCTGAAAAGAAGTGCTGAAAATTACGCCGTTTTTGTCAGCGCACGCGGCGTAGATCTTACCGCCGCGGTAATTGCTCCTGGTTTCAATCTTCTGCACAACTTTGTTTTCTGGGGAAAGCGTTTCAATTATTCCTGTTCCGGAATCCTGAACAGCCACAAAACCTTCGCTGCTTATGGCGATAATTGTCGGTTTTGTGTAGTAGAATCTGTCCCTGTAGAATCCTTTGAACTCCCCTGCGGGAGAAAAGATCTTTACTGACCTGTCAAGATAGTCGCATATGTAGACGCTGCCGTCAGGATGCACGGCTGCATCCGAAACAGACAGCAGGCGTTCCGAAAATTTAAGCAGTAATTTCCCTGTCGCGCTGAATTTTTTGACGCAGATATTTCCTGGGTCAACCACGAATATTGAGTTGTCTTTGCCCTTAAACACATGGAAGGGATTGAGAAACTCGCTTCCCCCGTAACCGCGCTTGCCGAATTTAAAAAGGAAAGCCCCGTCTTTGTCAAACACTTTGACGCAGTCATTACCTGTATCTGAAACAATAATGCGCCCCGTTCCATCGAAACAAACGCCAAGAGGTCGCAACAAAGAAGAGTCAGAGCTGCCTTTTCCGCCAAATGAGATTAGAAGCTGTCCGCTGTCGTTGAGCATCTTTATCGTTGAGTTGCCGCTGTCCGCGACAAGAAAGGATCCGTCAGGGAGCGTGTCAAGGCCAAACGGCCTGAAAAGGTCCTCGGAAACCGTAAAGGCTTTTTGCGCGCCTTTTACTTCAATTGATTCCTGCGACAGTAGGCACAGAGCGCCTTTGTCGTTGAAGCACATGGAGTTATATTGCGCGAAAAGCGGCAACGCTATTAAGGTAATAAGGACAAGTCTGAGTTTATTCATTTTTTATTGAGCCCCAGGTTGACTTAAAGTTAATGAGCCTGTTTCTTTTATCTCGTACATTTACCTCAATTACATCCTCGGGTTTAAGGTCCCCGCCGGCAAGCCTGGCGGAAATTACAGGCTTTCCTGTTTCCGCGCAAGGCGTAAGGGGGTACTTAAGACCGTTGATAAGAATTTCAAGCTCAATGCCGTCGCCAAGCATCCTGTCGGCAAGGAAAGCGTTAACATTCAGGTTTGCGGTGCCGTCTTTACGAACATTCAAAGCGCATTCTTTTGTGGCTTTTATAAATCCACCTGTTGCGTTTATCGGGTACCAGAATTCGCTCCAGGTGACGGACCCTCCGGGCTTCATTACGGCGTAGTCATCCTGGGACTCGGTAAGGCCTCCGAAGAGTTCATAGTAAATGTTCTTATTGTTAGAATACATTTTGACCGGCGGGTTATTTTTTTGGAAACACCATAGTTTTGTGCCTTTCGCGGTCTCGTGCGGGAATATCCTGACAATTCCTTCATCCTTGCCGTGGTCGTAACTTCCCATGAAATCTTCATCGGGTTTTAGCTGGAACAGTCCCTGCTGGTCATCCCAGTTGGCGTAGCGGCTGTAGTCGGTCCCGTCATAGACCGGCCAGCCGATGAGCTGTCTCATTGGCCAGCCGAACATGTCTCCGTGCAGCACCATCCTGTCGGTAGGGAAAGTGAATTCCACCTCATCTGTCTGCTCTCCGGGGCAGCAGAGCCAGTAATAGAACTTTCTGGCGTAGGGAGTCGGGTTTTCTATCAAGATCTTGAACTCCACATAGGAGGCGCCGGGGCGTACGATGTTTTCAACCGTGAGTTTCATGTCTGTTTCCAGGTCTTTGAGCCAGGTGACAAAAGAAGCGCTGCCGTCCGCGTTCTTTTTTACCGAATAATCCCACGGAATAGAGTCTGTAGGCGAATGCGCGTAAGAAGGAAACCCGTGTTTGAAGCCGCCGAGCACCGTAATGTATCCTGGCCCTCGAGAATACAATGTGGCCGGTTTTGTCATGGCGGTATCGTATAAGACATCTTTCCCAGAGAGTTTATCGAAAAGTTTGTAGAGTCTTCCGCCGTGAGAAGGCAGGAAGACGGCTTTTACCCGCTCGTTCTCAATGACCACAGTTTTGAAGTCCTTTTTGGAAGAGACTCCGACCGGAAAATTCTCTTCGCTTTTATCTATTCGAGGATAGGGATAGCACTGCTCCCAGGGAGCGGAAGGATAGAGGATGTTGTCAAACTTGTAGGTTGTTATCGTGGCAGCGCTTTCGGAAACAGTTACGTCACAAAGCGCCGGAAAGCTGAATAAGCAAAGAAACAGAAAAAATATTAGTCTTTTCACTGTTTACCTTTTTTAACCTTTTCGATATTTAGCCTGGCGTTTGTATATCCCGGAGACACCTTAAGAGCTTGTTCCCAGGCTGCAATGGCTTTGGCATTATCGCCAAGTATACCATAAGATATGCCTAAATTGTTCCAGTCGTCAGGGTTGTTAGGCCTGAGCCTGGTCACATTTTGGTAGCATTCCGGGGCTTTATCCGCGTGCCCTGATTCTGTATAGGTTATGGCCAGGCTGGTCCAGGCCTGTATCATTGACGGATTTACGCTCAGCGCCTTGATGTAGGCGTTTATGGCATTCTGATAATCCTTCTGTCCGTAATAAACGAAGCCCATTCCGTAGTGACTCTCGGCAATGTTTGGGTTAACAGCCAGAGACCTGTTGAAAGCGTTCATCGCTTCCGCATATTTCTTCAATTGGGCGTAAGCAACGCCGAGATTGGTCAGCATTTCCGCCGAACCGGGTTCAAGCTTTAGTCCAAGTTCGTAGTATTTCGCGGCGTTCTCCGGGTCACTCTTGTCCAGGTAGACATTGCCAATCATGAAGTACATCTTTGAGCTGTATGGGTTCACGGCCAGAGCCTGCTGGTAGGCTTTCAGGGCGCCTTCAGGAACATTTGCCTGGCGGTAAACCGCTCCCAGATTGTAAAGATAGGCGTCTTTCCCGGAAATGGAGATAGCCTTTGAATAATACTCGATAGCTTTCTGGAAAAGCCCCTTTTTGTAACTGATAATTCCGAGGTTATTGAACCCGTCCGCGAACCGCGGGTTTATGGCGACTGCCTTAAGTGCGTATTTTTCCGCATCCTCGAGCATGCCCTTGTTTATATATGAAATAGCGATGTCATTCTGAATCATGTCCATATCAAAGCCCGCGTCAAGCGCCTGTTTATAGAGCCCCTCAGCAGTGTCTTTGCCGCCTGTTTCAAAAGCTGATTCCGCAAGGTTGAAGTAATAGAGAGCAATGACCTCTCTGGAAAGGAAATCTTTGTAGAAGGAAGGGTCTGTGTAGGAGTCAGCACGGTATCTTTTTCTGTCAAATACTCCGGGCTTGCTCCTGCCGTCCTTCATTATCTCGAAGATCATGCCATAGGACCTGACGGTCAGGTTCGGGAGGGAGTGAACGGACGTTCCGGATACGCAATAAATATGGCCCTTGAAAAAGCTGATTGTGTTCCATTCAACCTCGTTGATCCTCTTTGTGTAAGTCCCGAAGTCAGTCATTCCGCGAACTTCCTCGCCGTAAATGTTGTCAAAAACGTTTCCGGTTTCGTCGTAAACCTTAAGGTCCGGGCGGAGTTTTTCTACTTTAGTAAGGTAACAGGTAATGAAGGTGGAATTGTCGCCTGCCACGAAGATAAGGGAGTCCTTCTCGGGTGTCCGCAGCAGGTTCTTGCCGTAAACAAGGGCGCAATCGTTATTGCTCTTGTCTGTGCGGTAATAATTTGCAGCCAGAGGGAATAACGCGCAGGCGGCGGACGCTATCAAAAGTATTTTTCCGGATTTCGGAAAAGCGTCTTTTATGAAAAAGAGGCCGGCCGCGCCGGAAATAAAGATCATTATAAAAGAGGAGATGAGGAAAGGGTCTACAATGTAGAGGTCGTGGCTGTTGAGCAGGTAATTGATGAAATATATAATGCCGGCGCTTGTAAAAAGAAATACCGCTCCCGTTATAAAGAAAACTTTCCTGCTGTTGCGGTAGAAATAGAGAGTGCCGGCCGGCGCAAGTAATGCAAGCAGATTGTTTTGCTTGTAGATAGCTTTCAGATAACCGAATGTCTGGTCCGAAATATGCGAAAGTGTGCGGTCGTTCGGGTCAGGCAATTTATACTGCTGCCTGGAAACATGCCTCCAAAAGTTTTCGAAGGTAGAAGGATTGCCCCAGTTGATTACAGGAGAAGCCGCCGCGCGGATTGGGAGATAAAGATAGATCAGACCGGCTGTTAATGCGGAGAAGAAAATAAAAGTTAGAGTGTCTGCCGCCGCTGTCAGGATGCCTTTTTGGAGAGAAAAAAAGAAGACAAAGAGCACGAATACGGCAGAGAGAGGAACCATGGTGGAATGGTTCGCCAGACCGCATCCGAAAAAGACGGCTGCAAACAGGATGTCTTTACGCGTTTTAGCGAACGCGAGTTTGTAAATAATAAGTATCAGCAAAAGCGCGTTGAGTTCATAAAGCCCGCCCTTGGTCATCAGGGCCTGATTCCAGAAAGTAAAAGAAAATGCGGAGGCAAGCACGGCCGCGAGGATAATCAGCTTGTCGGAGAATGTTTGTTTATTGAAGACCTTGTCTAAAAGAATGAAAAGAAAAAATGAGGCAAGAGCGGCGAGAGCGCTTGAGAGCAAATTTACTCTGGACGCGATATTGGATACCGGGATGAAACTGAAAAATTTGCCAAGAATTGTGTAAAGCGGATAGCCCGGCGGGTGAGGTATGCCCAGATAGTAGGCGGCGGTTATCATTTCGCCGGAATCGCCTACATATACAGTACAACAGTAGGTGAGGAGATAGAAAAGAAAAGGAATAAGAAAAGCGGCAAGAGCAAGATATCGTGAGTATTTATTGCGCATTTCCATAAGGATAGAATACAAAATAATGCTTTGTAATGCAAGGCAAAACGAAGCCTTGCGCAAGCTATTGACAAAGTTGTAGTATTTGGTACAATCACTACTATGCAGATAGACATGGTAGTGAAGCAAATATGAGAATTTCTTTTAAGGGTGATTATGCTCTTAAAACCTTGCTCGATCTTGCCGTGAAGGCAAATGCCGGGCCGGTTAAAATATCAGACATAGCGAAAAGACAGGATATACCGCTCAAGTATCTTGAGCAGCTTCTGCTTCAGTTAAAAGGGGCCGGCTTTGTGAAAAGCAAGAGGGGGCAGGACGGAGGCTATTTTCTCGCGAGGATTGCCGCAAGTATTACTCTTGGCGAGGTGATAAGGGTGATGGAAGGCTTCACATCCCCGATAACCTGTGTCAGCAGAAGCTGCTTTTCCCGCTGCGCGGACGAGAAGAAATGCCCGTTCCGTTCAACCTGGGAGAAGGTAAGGGACAGCGTAAATGCAATTGTTGATACTACAACAATTGAGGATATAGCGGGGAAAGTTGTGAACGGAGATGAAGAAGACTATTCAATATGATGCGCAGAGTCGCAGATGGGCGGATGCGCAAAATCGGAGGGGTTTAATAGATGACTGACGAGAAAAAAGACATAACTAAAGAGAGTCCGAACGGCATAGTTGAAACGAAGTTCTATGACTTCGATGCTTTGACGCTCGAGAGCGGGGAAGTCCTCTCTCCTGTCCGGATTGCCTATGAAACTTACGGCAAACTTAACGCGGCAAAAGATAATGCAATCCTGCTCTGTCATGCTTTGAGCGGCGATGCGCATGTGGCCGGTTTTCACGCAGGAGACAAGAAGCCCGGCTGGTGGGAGTTTCTGATCGGCCCGGGCAGGGCGTTTGACACGGATAAATATTTTGTAATATGTTCAAATGTGATTGGTAGCTGCAACGGTTCAACAGGCCCGGCCTCAATCAACCCGAAGACCGGAAAGGAATTCAGGATGAATTTCCCGGCAGTTTCAATAAGAGATATGGTGAATGCCCAGGCAAAGCTGGTAGATTCTTTCGGTATTTTTAAACTGTTCAGCGTCGCAGGCGGGTCAATGGGCGGAATGCAGGTGCTTGAGTGGGCTTATTCCTATCCTGAAAGGGTAAGGACAGCTATACCTATAGCCACGACTTTCAGGCACTCGGCTCAGCAGATAGCGTTCAATGTTTTGGGAAGAATAGCGATAAAGAATGACCCTGCCTGGAACAAGGGTGAATATGCCGGAAATTACACCGGTCCCGGAAGCGACGCCGGAGGCCCGGTTGACGGTCTCGGACTGGCCAGGATGATCGGGCATATTACATATATGAGCGATGATTCAATGGAGCGAAAGTTCGGAAGAGAGGTTAAGACCCTTGACAGCGCAGGTAAACCGATAGATTCTGTTTTTCAAGTTGAGGGTTTTCTGAGGCACCAGGGTGAAGCCTTCGTGAAGCGCTTTGACGCTAACGCTTATATTTATATTACCCAGGCCCTTGATAATTTTGATCTGGGCAATAAGCAGGAGTTGATAAAGCATTTTTCCGGGTCTAAAACAAAGTTCCTGGTAATCTCCTATTCCCACGACTGGATCTATCCCGCTAAACAGTCAAAAGAGATAGTCAGGGTTTTGAAATATTCCTGGGTAAATGTTACTTATTGCGAAATAGCACAGGATTACGGTCATGACGCTTTTCTTATTCCGCACGAAGAACAGGGCGTTCTCATTAGCAATTTTCTTGAGAATGTAAGGAAGGGTGAATAAATGGAGAGGTTTGATTACATCATAATTTCCGGCATGGTAAAAAACGGTTCTAAGGTTCTTGACCTGGGTTCCGGGGACGGCAGGCTGCTACGGCATCTAATAGACTATAACGAGGTTAAAGGCGTCGGAATTGAAGCTGACGAAAAAGTAGTGTATGAGAGCGTAAAGAACGGTGTGACAGTTGAGCATGCCGACATAGACGACGCCCTGCACGATTTTGCTGACGGTTTTTTTGATTACGTGATAATAAACTTCACCTTGCAGGAGACCCGCAGGCCGAACCTCGTCATACGCGAAGCCCTCAGGGTAGGGAAGAAGGTAATAATTTCTTTCCCAAATTTTGCGTACTACAAAATAAGATTCTCTCTCGGTATACTCGGGAAAACACCGAGGACCGCCGCTCTGCCGTACAGGTGGGATGAATCCCCGAACCTGCACTATTTCACAATTAAGGATTTTAAGATATTCTGCAGGGAAGAACACAAAGTTATTGAGAAGTTTGTCGGGTTCACCGGGCATACCAGAATACCCGCTCTCCAAAACTTTCTTGCCGAAAAAGCTATATTTATGATAGCATAGGCTATGCCTATAACAATTAAGATTCCAGCGGTTTTCCGGCATGTGACGGCGAATAAAGCCGAGTTGTGTTTCACAGCGCCCCCCGGAAAGTTAAACTTAAAGCGCCTTTTTGAGGAAGTTGAAAAGGACCACCCCGGTCTTAGCCCAGTGGTTTTCGGCAAAGACGGGAAGGCGAGCAGATTCACCGGCATTTACGTTAATTCAAAACCCTATCAGACACTCCACGGCGTTTACACCGAACTTCTTGATAATGACATTGTTGAAATAACCTCCGCAATCGTTCAGGAATAACTGCGCCAAAATAGTATTTCGCGGGAGAAAAAATGGAACAGGTTATCGAGCTTAAGAGCATTACGAAGGTCTATTTGACCGGCAAAGTAGAGTTCTCCGCTTTGAAGTCAATTAACCTGACAGTCAAACGCGGAGACTTTACCGCCATCATGGGACATTCCGGTTCCGGAAAATCTACATGCATGAACATTATAGGCTGTCTTGACAGGCCAACCTCCGGCGAATACCTCTTTGAGGGTGAGAATGTCAGCAAACTCTCTGATTCACAGCTGGCAGAGGTAAGGAATAAAAAAATAGGCTTTGTTTTCCAGTCTTTCAACCTGCTGGCGCGGACCTCGGCCGTTCAGAACGTGGAACTGCCGCTCGTCTATTCTGGCGCCAAGAACAGAAAGCAGAAGGCGGAGGCGGCGCTTGTGAGCGTAGGCCTGGCTGAAAAGTTCGCAAACAAACCGAATGAACTGTCGGGAGGGCAGCAGCAGCGGGTTGCTATAGCCCGCGCGCTTGTGAACGACCCGCCTCTTATTCTTGCCGATGAGCCGACCGGGAATCTTGATTCTAAATCCGGTGAAGAAATAATGAAAATCTTCAAGGCGTTGAATGACAAGGGAAAGACGATCGTGCTGATAACTCATGAGCCGGATATTGCGGCTTTTGCGAAAAAACGCATCTATTTCAAAGACGGGGAAATAGTAAGGACAGAGGGGGAATAATGAAAATCGCCAAGCTGCTTGCGGCGCTCGCAGCCTGCTCGGTCTCTTTTGCGGCCGGGTTGAGCCTTGAAGAGTGCGTTCAGTCCGCACTGGAAAACAATAATGACATCAAGGCGCTAAAAAGCGCCTATGAAGCAAGTACTTCCAGGACCAACCAGATTCGTTCTGCCTACTTCCCGCAGATAAACGGTTCTTTCGGTTTCAGCCGAACGGTGACCCCGCTTTCCACAAGTTTTGGTTCACTACTTTCCAGCATTCCCGGGCTTAGCAGCACTTCCGATGTTATAACCTATTCAGCAGCTGTCTCCGCGCAGATGATTTTCTATGATTTCGGAAGGACCGGCGCTTCCGAAAAACAGGCGTTTTTGGGCGAGCAGTCCGCGCTCTTAAGGTACGAGCAAAAGAAACAGGAAATCGGCTATAACGTGAAAAAAGCTTATTACGGTTTACTGCAGGCTGGAGCTCTGGCAGCGCTTTCTGAGGTGACAAAAAACGAGATGAAAAGCCTCTATGATTCGGTAAAAGAGAGGTATTCGCAGGGAGTAGCCACTCCGGTCGACACGCTAAACGCCGAATCGGAATATGTGAAATTCTCCGCTGAGGCCTCAAAAGCGCGGCGCCGCTTAGAGCTTGCCGCCGATTCACTTGCTCTTGTGCTCGGGAAGAAGTCCGGAGAAAATGTCCGGCTGTCCGGGGAAACGCTGCCGGCAATAGAGGCCGCGCCTCTTGGAGTAACGAGCCTTGAGAAATGTTTCGCGCTCGCGCTAATGAATAAACTCGACTTTCAAGCATCGGATCTTTCGGTCGAGTCTGCCGCCGCTTCCATCGCCGGCGCTTATTCTGACTGGCTGCCTTCGCTTTCGGGAAACGCGCGGTATGACTTGTCGGGAACGCAGTTTCCGCTTGATCAGGGCGGCTACTCCTATGGCGTGACTCTGAACATCCCGCTTTTTTCAGGTTTCTCAAGCAGCGCGAAACTTGCCGCCGCCGAAGCTGACAGGAAAAACGCCGTTTCCTCAGCCGCTTCGCTTAAGGAAGCTCTTCTGCTTCAGGTCAAGACGAATTATTATGGCGCTCTTGATAAGAGCGAGGACGCGGCCGCGGCGAACAAGAAACAGGAATACCTGGAAAAGAATTATGAAGCCATGAAAGCAAAGTATGACGTCGGCCTAACAAGTATTACGGACCTGATAGACGCCGAGTCCAAAAAGGCGGCAGGAGTTACGGACAGCAAGCAGGCGCTTTTCAACTACAGGATGCAGGTGAACGAGCTTGAGTACTCTATTGGAGGGGTAAAGTAATGAGAAAAGCAATCACCATCGGAATAATAATTATGTTTTTCGCGGTATTGGCTGTTTCGCTCGGGTGTATGGGGAACGGAGGCCAGGAAGTCAACACCGTAAAGGCGCTAAGGGGCAATCTGACCGTTAAGGTTCAGTCAACAGGGACAGTCAGATCAAACAATGAAGCAAAACTGACAACGGTCGCTTCCGGAAGGGTAAGCGACATATTTGTATCCGAAAATGAATCGGTCGCGAAAGATAAAGTCCTTCTGAAACTGGATTCCACGGCTCAAGCGGAAAAAGATTATAGGAGAGCTGCCTCGCTTGCCTCGAAAGGGTTTATGCCTTTCCAGTCTGCAGAGCAGGCCCGGGAACAGTGGAAGAACACTTTTATTGCGGCTCCGTTTAGCGGAACGGTTGTGAAAAAGTTTGTAGAAGCAGGTGAAACTCTTTACGGAGGCAATCAGGCTTTTATGCTTGCCGATTTGAATGAAATGACGGTCGAGAGCAATATTGATGAATCTGACATAGGACAGGTTAGCATCGGGCAGGACGCCGAGGTTGTGCTGGACGCGTATAAGGACACTAAACTTCACGGCAAAGTGATATTTATTGCCAGGAGCAGTCTTGAGGTTAAAGAGAAAGGGATAACTTACCTGGTCAAAATCAAGCTCGATCCTTCCGAAAAGATGTTGAGGCTCGGAATGACAGGAGATGTCTATATTAACGCCGCCAGCAAGCCGGCTGTGATAATACTTCCGTACACGGCTATCGGCGACGATAAAGACGGCAGGTACGTCCTGGCGGTTGAAAAGGACAAGGCGGTCAGAAAGGCCGTACAGACCGGGCTGGAAAGTTACGACAGCACGGAGATAGTCTCCGGGATTACAGAAGGGGAGGCCGTGATAGAGAATAACCTTTCAAAGGTCAAAGCCGGAGTGAAAGTGAGAGCCGCAAAGAAATGAACTTAAGGGAAAGCCTCTTCATATCGTACAAAAATATCTCTTCCAACAAAGTAAGATCCGTCCTCACGATGCTCGGAATAATTATCGGCGTTATGTCCATAGTCCTGTTGATTTCCGTCATTGCCGGAACACAGGATAAAATAGAAGGCGAAATCAGGTCCATGGGGTCTAACGTTTTAATGTGCATTCCTGGAAATTCCGAGGAGATGCACGGTCCCCCCGGCACCATGACCGTAAATAAATTCAAGCTCAAGTTCGTAGACCTCATAGAGACAAAGAGCAGTTTTGGCGTGAAAGCCACTCCGGTCGCTATAAACATAGGAAGCATTGTCAAATACAGGAGCAAGAGCAAGAATGACGTAATGCTTGCCGGAACATACGCGAACTTCCCCTACGTGCGCAACTGGAACGTGGCAACAGGCAGCTATTTCAGGGATGAAGATGTAAGGTCGGCCCGCAAGGTCTGCGTAATCGGCGAAACTGTGGTAAAAGATCTCTACGGCGGGAATGACCCGATAGGCAAAGAAATAATGCTGGCCGGCAACAGGTTTACGGTCATCGGCGTTACTGAGCGCAAGGGAAGGACCATGGGGCAGGACAGCGACAATCTTGCGGCCATGCCCATAACGACGCTGCATGAACTGCTCGGAACTCAGCAAATCAACCAGATACTCATAAAAGTTCCGGATCCGGCGAATGTCACAAAAGCGTTCGGCGAGATAAAGAAAGTAATGCTCACTCAGCTCGATAAACAGGATTTTACCCTGAGGAGTTCCAGCGAACTTTTGAACACATTTATGATTTTTACCAATATTTTAAGCGTGGTCATGGGCTGCGTCGCGGGTATAGCTCTTTTTGTCGGAGGCATCGGCATAATGAATATCATGCTGGTCACCGTGAAGGAGCGCACGAGGGAAATCGGGATTCGCAAAGCGGTGGGAGCCAGATACAGCGATATTCTCTTTCAGTTTATCAGCGAGGCAGTAATTCTCTCGGTGAGCGGCGGCGTCGCAGGCATACTGTTGTCTGTCGGGTTAATTGCCGGGGTAATGGCGGCGCTCGGAGACAAGATGCCGATGCCGTTAAAAGCCAATACAACATCTATCATAGTCGCGTTCCTTTTCTCGACGGCAGTCGGGGTCTTCTTCGGCACCTATCCGGCAGTTAAGGCGGCGAAAACGGATCCGATAGTGGCTCTTAGGTATGAATAAAATAAAAAGTTTGTAACGTTTGTAATGTTCTTAACGTTCTTAACGTTCATAACGTAAAGCAATAAATACGAGTATTGCGGAGCAAAT
>CAIWWK010000047.1 GCA_903916325.1 Candidatus Firestoneibacteriota bacterium | reverse complement strand
GGAAGGGGACACGCTTCCCGAAGCCTGGGAAAAAGCGGTTATAGAGACCTGGGAAAAGGGTTGTGATATAAAGACCGAGTATGACAAGCCGGGGGATCCTCCCAGCAAAGACTGCACTATGATGATGGTGGTCAATGACCCTTTCAAGGAACCGAGAATTCACCGTGCTTTCCCGGGGGGCCTTGAAGACCTTGAGGTCTACCGCCAGGAAGTTGTAAACGGCGTGCACGACCACTGGATAAATCCTGCCGAAGGCAAGTGGACCTATACCTATCACGAAAGATTCTTCAATTACAAGACGGAAGGGACCAGTATCGATCAGATTGCCTACATTATCAATAAGCTTATCGTGAGCGGACATTCAAGGAGAGCGCAGGCGATTACCTGGAACGTTTTTAAGGATCCGCCTTCCTATGATCCGCCCTGCCTGCAGATGCTCTGGGCCCGCCTGCTGCCTGATTCTGACGGCACGCCTGTGCTCAATGTCAATACCATATGGCGTTCTAACGACGCCTACAAAGCGGCGTTTATGAACATTTTCGCGCTGACCGAACTGCAGAAGATGATAGCAGAAGAGATAGGCAAAAAGATAGGAAAGAAGGTGCGCGTCGGGCGCTATGTTCATTATGCCAATAGTTTTCATATATATGGTTCTTACTACAATGATTTCAAGAAATTCCTTGAGACCGTGAAGAATAGAAAATTTGAGGAACGGGTCTGGGCCACGGAGTTTGCGGAACCGTTTTTTGAAATCGGCAAGGAAAAATTGGCGGAAGAGAAAAAGAACGGACTGTAAAAATGACGTTTACGGTTGACCGTTAACCATTTCAGTGTGATGAATTTTGTTTTGTACGGTAAACGGTACACGGTACACGGTGAACGGTACATGCTTTACAAAGGAGGCGCATTGAATCCCAGAGAACGCTTTTATAAAATTTGTGCTCATCAGGAAGCCGACAGGGTGCCGCTGGACCTCGGCGGCTGGCTTTCCGGCATAAAACCAGATGTCTATGAGCGGTTAAAGGACGCCTTGAAACTTAAAGGCGGACCTATTGCCTGGTACAAGGATTTTGATTCCAGAGTACTCGAAAGATTTCAGATAGATTTTAGAAGGGTAACTCCGCGGTCAAAGAATCCTTCAAAAAGCAGGCCGGCCCTTGCCGACGGGACAAGCTTTGATGTCTGGGGCGTGGGGAGCAAGTTTTCCGGAGAGGACCAGCAGAATGTCTTCTTCCCTCTTAAGGATGCTGCCCTTGAAGACCTGGACAAATATTTGTGGCCTGATTTTCACGCCATGGGTTTGCGGGATGAAGTGGTTGAGGAGGCTAAAAGGCTTCACAACGACACGCCTTATGTTGTGGTCGGTCAGGCCGCGTCTGCGGGGGTGTTTGAAAGGGCCTGCTGGCTCTGCGGTTTTGAAAGAATACTTATGGGAATGGCTATTGAGCCGGAATTCACGGTTAAGCTCTTCGGTATTATCCATAAACTTCAGAAGGATTCCTCGGAAGTTTTCTACGGCGCTGTGGGTAAGTATCTTGATATGGTTCAGCTCGGGGATGATTACGGAACTCAAAACGGAACCTTCTTCTCGCTCGATTTTTACAAAGAGTTCATCAAGCCTGTTAATAAATCCTATATTGCCGATATCAGGCAGTACACCAAGGCAAAAATATTCCTTCATTCCTGCGGTTCCATTCACTCTTTCCTGGGCGACCTGATTGAGGACGGGGTTGATATAATTAATCCGGTGCAGACCCGGGCCTTGAATATGGAACCGGAACGCCTCAAGAAAGATTTTGGGGATAAGGTGGTCTTTCACGGAGCGATAGACGAGCAGGATATACTGCCGTTCGGTTCAGTTTCGGACGTGAAGAAGGAAGTAAAGCACAAAATAGAGACGCTTGGAAAGAAGGGCGGTTATATCCTTGCGGCCTGCCACGAAATACAGAACGACACGCCGGTGGAAAATATAATAGCGATGTATGAATCGGCATTAGAATACGGAAGGTACTAAAAACAAAAGTTTGTAAGGTTTGTAAAGTTAATAAGGTTTATAAGGTGTGAGGGTTCTGACCTTACCTTACAAACTTTATCTTTCAGATGCCGGAGAAAACCTCACCCTTTAGGGGGAGGATGAATCCGGCATGAATAATATTAACACACCTATAAAAAGAAACTCCGGCCTTCAGGCCGCAGAGTTT
>CAIWWK010000046.1 GCA_903916325.1 Candidatus Firestoneibacteriota bacterium | reverse complement strand
GCTTTTGGTTCTGCCCTATATTCGAATTTCGAATTTGATTCTTCGAATTTTTCTTCATTTATGGTATTCTAAAAGGCGCGAATTTGCGTCTAAAGGAGACATATATATGTATATAAAAAAGGCAGTCGTTTTGTTTGCAATGGCGTTTATTCTCGCTTCCGCTCTTTCCGCGGCTGACGCCGTAAAACCCGCGAACCCGCATATCACCGCCTATTATTTCCACGCATGGCTGCGCAATCAGACCTGCCAGATGTTTGAAGACACGCTCAAAAAAACGGTCGCGGAAACATTCAAAAAAGAGGCTGAATCAGGTAAGATAATCATAGAAGTCTACGATGTTGAGAAAGGCGAAGCTCATTTTTCCGATGATTACGAGCTGGTTGCGAGCAACGCTGTCGTTCTCTCGCTGGTAAAGGACGGGAAGGAAGTCAAATGGGTGGAATTAAAAAAACTCATTTCCTTCAGCAATGATGCCGTGAAACTGCAGGCGTATCTTGAAAAAGAGATAAAAGCTTTTATGATGGAAGACGCCAAGAAGTGACCCACACCCGTATTGCGGGAGCGGTGTTAACTTGAATATAAACAAAAAGATAGAACTTAACGACGAATTCCGGCTCGCCCTGGACCTTTTTGAGAACACTAACGAGCATATTTTCCTCACGGGAAAAGCCGGTACCGGAAAATCCACCCTGCTTGAACTTTTCCGCAAGGACACGAGAAAGAACATTGTCGTTCTCGCGCCCACGGGTGTCGCCGCCGTAAATGTTTCAGGACAGACTATCCATTCGTTCTTCGGCTTCAAGCCTGATATCACGCTTGCCAAAGTAAAAAAATCCCGCAAAGAATACCTCGGCCTCTTTGAGCGCCTTGAAACGCTAATTATAGACGAGGTTTCAATGGTGCGCGCCGACCTGCTTGACTGCGTGGACAAAGCGCTCAAGAAGAACCGCGGCAGAAAAGAACCATTCGGCGGCGTCCAGATGGTCTTCATAGGCGACCTTTACCAGCTGCCTCCGGTGGTAACCTCCGCTGAACGCGAGCTCTTCCGTACCCATTACAAATCCCCCTATTTCTTTGACGCAGTCTCGCTAAAGAAAATAGGGATGAGGTACATTGAACTCATGAAAGTTTACCGCCAGCACGACAGCGGTTTTGTAAATCTCCTTAACGCCATAAGAAATAACACCGTAACGCCCTCGCAGCTTAAGACTCTCAACAGCCGCGTCATTGAGTTTGAGGACGAGGACCTGCTGAAAGACCATGTTCTTCTTACCTCAAGAAACGCCGCCGCCGAGTCAATGAACCTGAAGTACCTTTCCCGCCTGGAGGGAGAGCCGTCAGTTTTCGCGGCAAGTTCCAGCGGGGAGTTCAAAAGGGAATATTATCCCGCGGAGCACAGCCTGCAGCTCAAAGCAGGGGCGCGCGTAATGCTCTTAAATAACGACCGCGGCGGCCGCTGGGTAAACGGCACCATCGCTGAAGTTCGAGGCGTGGAGCAGGACGATAACGGGACGGAAGTTGTCTATGTAGAGCTTCCGGACGGCAGCGTTGAAGCGGTTTACCGCAACAAGTGGGAGCTCTTCAGGTTCAAGTTGAACGAGAAAGGCACAAAGATAGAAAGTGAAGCTGTGGGTGAGTTCACCCAGTATCCCCTAAAGTTGGCGTGGGCAATGACCATCCACAAAAGCCAGGGAAAGACCTTTGAAAAAGTTGTCATAGACGCCTCCGGCGGAATCTTCGCGCACGGCCAGGTTTATGTCGCGCTGTCTCGCTGTACTTCTTTT
>CAIWWK010000045.1 GCA_903916325.1 Candidatus Firestoneibacteriota bacterium | reverse complement strand
TGTGGAAGGGTACTACAATACGGAGCGCCGGCACTCGTACAACGGGTATAAATCTCCCGAGCAGGCTGAGAAAAACTATTACCAACTTAACAAAGCGTCCACATAATCGGGGGAGATTCACAATACCTGTCAGAATACAACCGTCTTTAATTACACTTATCTGTAAACTTTGTAATCTATATCAGGAAAGATGTTGTCTTTATATTCTATCTCCGATAGGTAGGTCTGGTCTATTTTTCCGCCATTCAAACTGTCATAGAGCCGCGTGAACCTGACGATATGCTCCTTCGTCCTGCGGACCGCGTAATTAACATTTGTGCCTGTCTTCATGATAAACGCCCAGTCCGAGGACTGAGCGAGCAGGAGTTCCCTGGCCGCCTGGTTGAGAGCCCGCTTTTCAATATCTGCCGGCGAGGTGAACTTTTCCGCCAGCTCGCACATCCTATCGGCCGCCTTATGAAGATGCCTGTAAACCCAGTCATTCCCTCCTTCAAGCCAGACCTCGTGATAGCCCTTATAACCCCAGCTGGATTCGCAAGGAGCAGAGACCTGGTTAACCGGATACTCGGCAAGGTATTCAGACGGAGTTATCATCTTGATAACGTCCTGGTCATAATGCATCTTTCTAAAGAGGAAGTTCAGGAAATCCGGTCCTTCATACCACCAGTGCCCGTAAAGCTCGGCGTCGTAGGGCGATATTATCAGAGGTTTTCTATCCATCCCCGAAGCAAGCCACTCTATCTGCTTCCCGCGGTTAAAAAGAAAGTTCCCCGCGTGCTCGGCGCTTCTGTCCAGCGCGACCTGAGGGTCGTAGGGCTCCTTGTGCACGGTCTCGCCGGTTATCTTGTAGTATTTTACCCCGGTGAAAGTCCTGGTGCCGTTTGAATTTATGTAAGGCTTGATGTACTCGTACTCAAGGTCAAAACCGACATCGCGGTAGAAATCGCGGTAGTTGGTGTCGCCCGGATAGCCTTCCTTCGCGCTCCAGACCTGCTTGCTTGATTCCACGTCCCTGCCGAAAGCGGCCACTCCTGACGGGCAAAAGACCGGCGCGAAGATGCCGTATTTTGGACGCGGCACCCCGTACATAACGCCGTGGGTGTCAACGAAGAAGAATTTAATGCCGTGATCTTTTAGCGTGTAATCAACGCCCGGAAAATACGCACACTCGGCGAGCCAGATGCCGTTCGGTTTCCTTCCGAGGTGTTTTTCGTGCGTGTCAACAGCCACCTTTATCTGCGCGTTTATCGCCTTCTGGTTAATCATAAGCGGCAGGTAGCCGTGCGTCGCGCAGCAGGTTATTATCTCGAGTTTCCCCGCGTCCTGTATCTTTCGGAACGCGTTCACCAGGTTCTTGCCGTAACTTAAGAAGTAATCCCTCGCTTCCACAAACTTCCAGTTGTACATCTCCGCGGTTTTTCTAAACTCCGGCTGGTATTCGGTGCGCCTCTTTTCTTTCGCCGTTAAATCTATGAGTTTTTCGACGTAAAGCAGGGCCCGGTCCTGCAGCAGAGGGTCCGCGAGCATGGAAAGCAAAGGCGGCGTAAGCGACATCGTGACACGAAAATCCACCCCGTCTCTTATCAGCCTTTCATAGACCAGCAGAAGAGGTATATAGGTCTCAAAAATAGCCTCATAAAGCCAATCTTCTTCAAGGAAATCCGCGTGTTCCGGATGCCTGACATATGGCAGGTGGGCGTGAAGAACGACGGCAAGGTAGCCTTTCATTTATTTGCCCTCCCCGGTGTATTTTGTAACATCAATTGTATAGGCCCTTGTGAATATCCCGTCCGCGGACCTGGCTTCAATCGTGACAGTGTGTTCTCCTTCGTTAAGATTGAATCTCGTGCCGAAAGTTCCGTCCCCCGCGAGTTTCACGGGTTTGCCGTTCATGGTCACCGAAGCGTCAGCCCCGGTAGCCCCGTAAATAATCAGTTCGGTTCCGACTCGAAGCCAGAAGAGCGGAGTTTTTTCTTTGCCGCTTCCCGGGCTTGACCAGCTCGAAAGCCAGCCTGACGAGCCTCCGTGGACGCTTTCGGAACCGCCGAGAGTCTTTAGAGTTCCTGCCGATCCTTTTGAAACGCCTGCCTCTCCCGCCGTACCTGCCTGCGCCCCCGGTCCCTGCCCGGCTCCCTGCAAATGCCATTCTTTGGGATAGGCCCTCTTCATTAGTTCTTCCGAGATTGCCCATTCCCCGTCCATAACCGAGGCAACGCAGTCCGCTGGCGTTTTAATAGTATTGGATCTGGCGTAGGGAACAAACCTGCCGTCGGGCAGAAGCACCCCTATCTCCACAACCCAGCGCCTGTTAGGATCCCCCGCGTGCAGGTACCACGAAGACGAGCCTTCAGAAATCCTGACATCAAAGCTTCTGTTCGAGTTGCCGCCGTCAAAGATAACATTTGTCACATCATACACGCGGACGGTAGTCACCCCGGAATCGAAACTGCCGCCGAGATTTTGCCTCATCCTGGCCACTGAATCCTGATTAACTTCCCAGTAGGTAAAAAGCCAGTGCGGATCCCTGGCCATAAGAACAATGCGCGTCTCGTTGTAAAATGACGGAAAGAGCGCGTTATAGTCTTCATCGGGAATGAAAACAGAGAAAGGTTTTTCGCTGAATATTTTCGAAGGCAAGTCCTGTCTTGCTTCCTGAGTTTGCTTTGGTTCCACGGCCTTAGGCGGCTGCGCGGGAACTGATTCAGCCCTGGTATTCTTTTTGACCGGCTTAACGGGAGCAAGCACCCTTTTTTTTGAGAGTTTCGCCCTGGCTTTGGCGAGAAGTCCGGCGGCCGGCTTCTTGACCTTCTTCCCGGAAGAAAGCTTAATTGTGCCGCTTTCCGCGCCGGCCGGCGCCTTTTTGGGATTTTTATCTATGAGGCCCATAACATCTCCTTAAAACAACTCCAGTTGAGAGTATCTCGCGAGTTCGCCCTCGTCAAAGAGCACTATTTTGCCGGGAACTCCGTCATAGCCGGGGAACACCCTGACATCCGATTTTCTGGACTTCAGAATTCCTTCCGCGACGGGCAGCGGAGCGAGTCTTCTGACTTCTTCTTCAGGCAGGTCCAGGAGCAGAGATAACTCGCTCCCAGACTTTTCAACAAGCTTTATGTACGCGTCCCTTACCTTCTGCGACTCCGTGCCGGCGTTCATGCAGAAAGCCAGTATCTCGTCAAGAGGCATAACATTCCTGAACGGAAGATACTTTCCGCCGGTTTCGTTCTCAGCCCTGTCGGCGAGGTCTTCTACCCGCTGAAGAACACCACGTTTTACGGGCTTACCGCAGGCCGTGCATATATGGCTGAGACTCGCGCTTTCAAGCGGCGTAAAGCAGCTCCCGCATTCTTTGTGCCCGCTCAGGTAATACCTTCCTTCTTCAGGATAGAATTCGATGGTATAGAGCAGTTCGTCCCGGCGCTTATATTGAAGCGCGTTTTTTATTTCAAAATAGTGAAGCGCGGCTCCGAAAACGCACGCCTCCCTGCCTATGGTTCCAGGCATGTGAGCGTTCGAACCGGAAATCATCGTGACCCGGTCCAGGCATGACAGCCTGGCGCACATCTTAGGATTCGCAGAAAGTCCGGTCTCCGCGGCAAAGATATATTTCGCGTACTGGCCGAAACATTCCTCAAGCGAACCGTAGCCGCCGCTGCCAAGCACAGAAAATCCCGGCGCGAATATATGCGACGGAATGACAAAGCAGTCCATGGAAACATCGCAGATGATCCGGACGAGTTCCGAGGCTTCAAGGTTCAGCTGGGGACGCCCGCCGGCGTTTAAATCACCGTATTTCGAAAGAGCTTTGTTTATCCTCTCAATATGCTCAAAGCCCGGAGAAAATATCTGAAGCTGAACCTTTCGGCTCCCGTTCATACCGATGTAAACGCAATTAACTTCACCCGAGAGAATAAAATGCGTGTCATTGAACCGGAAGATTCCGTTGCCTAGCGGCTTCAGTTTTCTTCTGAGCTCGCCGAGCCATAAGGGGTGCGTTATATCACCAACCGAGAGCAGGTCAAGCCCTTTGTATTTCGCCCACCTGGAGAGCGTCTCAAGGTCCATATCGCGGGTTGCTCCCAGGCTGTATTTGCTGTGAATGTGGAAGTCAGCTCTAAAGTTCATCTGCGGCCCCCGCTTGAGTAATGCATCCGTTTGATTATATAACATTTGGCTTGAAAGAAAAAACGATTTTTTGGAGGAGTTGCGGCATGAAAGAAGCTTGCGGCAGCCAGCTAGAACTTATTTATCACAACGCCGGCAGGAAGTTTGGGGAAGAAATATGTGGATTTGTGAGGCATCCTTTCCAGTTTTACCGCGGTCTTCCTTATGTCGGAGGGTGAAATTGCCGGAACGAGAAATACAGCGTCAAAACTGCCTGAATCCGCGGCTGAAATAGCCTCTTTAGAATCCCTTATATAGGAAATGGTTTTAACCCTGGGAAGCGCTTTTAATACGAGATGGTGCAGCACGCTGGTGGATAATCTTTTCCAGGCAGCGGACCTTTTTAGCGGGATTGAGAGCGGTACATTTGTGTTTTTTGGCGCAAGTTCATAGAACTTATGCCCTGAGTAAAACACTATATTCTTTGCGGAAGCCTTTTTTTTGCAGGGGGTTATTGTGAATTTCCCCTCAAGCCTGTCTATCAGCATTTTTACCGATACCGGGCGCGAAAACTTCACGGCCCTGTGCGTTGGATAAACGATCAGTCCGCTGTCCTGCAATGAAACCAGAGTAAAAAGAGTGAAATTCCAGGGAGCTTTCCGGTTTCTTCCGTACTTTTTTTTACTCTCTTCTCTGTAAGCCACAGCTGTCTCGTATCTGTGATGCCCGTCTGCGATAAAAATCATGCGTCTTTTAATGAATGAAACTATCCGGTTGACGGCCGCGGTATCCGTGATCTTCCAAAGCCTTCCTTTCACGGACTGTCCGCCGTCGCGCAGAGCGAATTTTAGGTCAGGTTTTTCTTTTTTAAACCCTGACCAGTCAAA
Organism: Candidatus Firestoneibacteriota bacterium; assembly: GCA_903916325.1. Classification (GTDB taxonomy): domain Bacteria; phylum Oederibacteriota; class D2-FULL-39-29; order D2-FULL-39-29; family CAIOVX01; genus CAIOVX01. Next base: position 46,703 of record CAIWWK010000045.1, on the reverse strand, counting down.
TTTGCCGTCGTAAACGCCGAATATCGGGCTGGTATGCGCCTTGCAGGCCCTGAGCAGATTCAGCCTGTCCTGCTTGTGTTTTGGAAAGGTCTCTTCGTGAGGGAGAACCTCTTTTTTGGAAAATTCTTCCGCCTTGACCAGAGCATAAAACCCGGTTCGCTTCAGCAGCCGGCCGTTCATTTTAAAAGATTGCTCCAGTAAATAAAAAGACGGTTGAGTGTCACGCGCCAGCACGCCTTTAGCTATCCATTTTGAAAGCTCTATCCCTGAAGCGGAATATCTTCTCTCGTCCTCTCCTTTTCTGAAGTCCACCCGCACGATGTTATACGGGGAGGACTTGTAATAATCCTCTCTCATTTCAGGGGAAATGACATCATAAGGAAGCGTCAACTGCCTGCTAAGGCTTCCTGTTTTTCCGGTATGATATGTAAACCCCCTGAAAGGAATTACTTCCGGCATTCTTTCTCCTTAAAAAAACTCCCTTGGGTCGCAAGGGAGAAGTATTTATTTTCTATTGCCGCCGTCTTATACTACCGCGGCATCAATCCTTTTCTTTAATGATTCCTTGGGCTGTACACCGACTAACTGCTCCACCACCTGCCCGCCCTTGAAGATCATCACCGTTGGAATGCTCCTGATGCTGTACTTTGCCGCTATCCCGGGGTTGTCATCGACATTCACCTTTCCTACCTTTACCTTGCCCGTGTATTCCTTCGCGAGTTCTTCGATGGTAGGCCCAAGCATCCTGCACGGCCCGCACCACTCCGCCCAGAAATCCACCAGTACAGGCGCAGCCGATTTCAGCACATCCGCTTCAAAATTCGCATCCGTAAAAGTTAACGCCATTTTTGTACCCTCCGTATTCACTATATCAGGCCAATCCGGCCGGCACTATGATACTAATCAGTTACTTCTGTTTTACAGCTTTTGCCTTCTCAAGCGCGTCTTTCGCGAGCTGGCAGGCCTTGTCCGCTCCTTCCCTGGCCTTCTGAAAGTTGGCGTTATCCATATCCAGCTTTGCCCCGGCAAGAGTGTCTTCCGCGCTCTTTAAAATATCTGCAACAGTAGATTCTGCCCCGGCGTCTTTTGCGTCAATAACGGCGGTCTTAGCTTTCGCCATTGAATCATTGGCTTTCTCCACATCTTCTATCGCCTTTCTGGCCTCATTGTACGCGTTCGCAGCCATGGATTTTGCGGCGGCGAACCTCCGAAGACGCACGTTATTGTTGGCGTCCCACAGAGTGTCCTTTATTTCCTTTATCTTCTTTCCGTAGGACCTGTCCAAACCGACTTCGGTCGCAAAAACAAGACTCTTTTCCGTTTCGGCTATCAATTTCTGCACCTCGCCGGGAAGTTCTTTCACATCAATCGCAAGCTGAGAAGCTTTCTCCGCAGAATCCTGCGCCTTGGCGTAATCATCCTTGCCCATAAATTCCTTCGCGCCCGCAAGTTTTGACCTTGCGTCGTTGTAAGTTTCCTGCATATCGTCTTTGTTGGGAGAAGCCTCGGCCGATTTCAGGTCTTTCTCCGCCTTCTCTACAGCCGCGGACGCGGAACCATAAGCAGCTTTGTCCGAAGGCTTTATGTATTTAGAGCAGCCGGCGCAAATCAATACCCCTGCAAGCGCCGCAAGAATAAAAACAAATATCCCGCCTTTCGTTTTCAGCATCAAGTCCTCCATAACTGCAAACAGGTTATTCTTTAGTCTTCCTTAACCCCTGCTCAATGTTCGAGACCAAAGGCCGGAGCATTGTTGTGAATTCCATCGGAAAAATATACTTGGTCGAAGGCGAATTGCCGAGCGCCTTGAGCGTTTCAAGGTACTGCAGGCTCATTGTTTTTTCGTCTATGCTCTTTGCGGCTCCGAAAATATTCGCGAGCGCCTGCGCGTAACCTTCTGCTTCCAGCATCTGGGCCTGTTTCTTGCCTTCCGCTTTAAGTATAGCTGATTGCTTCTCGCCCTCGGCAATTGTTATAGCCGCCTGTTTGGTACCGTCTGATTCCGTTACCACCGCCCTTCTGTGCCTTTCCGCCGCCATCTGCTTGGTCATCGCTGTCTGGACTTCTACAGGCGGCTGGATCTCTCTTATTTCAACGGAAGTTACCTTAACACCCCACCTGCCGGTCACTTCATCCAGTTTGGTCCTCAATATATCGTTTATCTGCTCTCTCTTTGCAAGAACATCGTCAAGCGCGATATCACCGACTACAGCGCGAAGAGTTGTGGTGGCTATTCCCTGCGCGGCACCGGCAAAGTTTCTAACCTGGATGACCGAGGCTGAAGGATCTATGACCTTCCAGTAAATTAAAAAATCTACCGAGATGGGAGCGTTATCCTTGGTTATGCAGGTCTGCTCCGGAATCTCAAGATAGGATTCCCGAAGATCAACTTCAACCACTTTGTCTATGATGGGTACAACTATTACTATTCCCGGCCCCTTCTCACCCTGGGTCCTTCCCAGGCGAAACAGCACCAGCCTCTTATACTCCGGGACTATCCTTATTATGTTTACAACCATAATGAAAACCGCTACCGCAAGCACAATTATCATGAATATTCCCGGCGTCATAACCCCTCCTGCATGCTAAACTTTAGCGGACTCTCCGGTTCGTTCCACTATAAGTTTTATTCCTTCCAAACGCAGAACTTTTACTTTTTCGCCTTTCAAGATAGGCTTTCCGTCGGCTGAACAGGCAGACCAGTCTTCTTTGTTTACGGAGACAATTCCGACAGGTTCTATTGCAACCCGCACCTCTCCGGAGGCGCCCACAAGACTCTTAATTCCAATCACAACACGGTTCTTGAGCGCTTTTATGCCTATTGAGATGATTATAGCAAAAAATGCTGTGCTAATCACTACCATTGTAGTTACAACGGCAATGGACATTTTAAAATACGGAATCATCGGCGAAAAGAGCATGAGAGAACCGAGAAAGAGCGAAACAACCCCTCCTGCGGCAAGAGCCCCGTGAGCTGTCGCCTTTATCTCCAGAATAAAGAGCGCAACCGCAAGAACAAGCAGGGCGACCCCCGCGAAACTTATCGAAAGGCTGTTAAAGGATATCAGCGCCAGTATCATACAGATAACGCCTGCGGTCCCCGGAAAAACTGCGCCAGGGGAAGTCAGTTCGTAGATTAGCCCGTAGATTCCTATCAAGAAGAGCACATAGGCAATAGTAGGATCGTTAAGAGCATTGAGGAAACCCTCGCGCCATGTCATTTTCAGCCGGAGGATTGAGGCCTTTTTCGTGTCTACTTTTACTTCTGTGCCGTTTAAAAGCCTGAATTTTCTTCCGTCAAGTTTCTCAAGCAAAGCAGTTGTATCATCGGCTATGGCATCGGCAATACCGAGCTTCACCGCCTCAGTCTCTGTTATTGATACGCTCTTCCTTACGGCATCCTCCGCCCAGGCGGCATTCCTGCCGCGCCTGCCCGCAAGAGAACGAATGTATGCCGCCGCATCGTTCGTGACTTTGTCTGAGGCAAGTTTGCCGTCCATATATACGGGGTGGGCTGCGCCCATATTGGTGCCCGAAGCCATAGCCACATAATCCGCAGCCATGGCTATGAAGAGGCCTGCCGAGGCTGCCCTCGCTCCCTTCGGCGCCACCTGAACAACGACAGGTATTTTTGAATCCAGGATCTTCTGCACGATATCGCGCATTGCATCGTTCATGCCGCCGGGCGTGTCAAGTTCAAGCACTACGCATTCCGCTCGCATCTTCTCGGCGTCAAAAATGCATCTTGTAAGGTAGGCAGAGGACGACTGATTTATCGCTCCCCTAAACTCCACGACCGCAACGGTACCCGCGAATACACCCGAAACCGCGGACAGCAGGAACAGGAGGGCTATTACTTTTACTCTCATATTGTCATCCTTTTGACGGCGGCAAGATACGCCCCGTAAACTGCCAGGGAAGAATCAACTATATCCGCCGCAGGTATATCACCGGACAAAAGAGGAGCAAACCCGCCGGTCAGCACACCTATCGCCTTAAACTTTTTTTTGGCGCGAGACAATACACCGTCCGCCATTAAACTCAACCCCCAGTAGGCCCCGTTTCTGATGGCCGCCTCAGTCGAAAGAGCCGCAAAACCTGAAGGCTTGCCGTAGTTTACGCGCGGCAGCAGGGCGGTTCTTTTCTCGAGATATTCAGTAAATAATGGGGCTCCCGGCATAATGAGCCCGCCGGCAAATTCGCCTTTACTGTTTATAACATTTAGAGTTGTTGCAGTACCAAGGTCTAAAATAACCGCCGGCGATCCGTATTTTTCCCTTGCTGCATAAGCGGCGAGGATACGGTCTATACCGAGCGTTTCCTTTTTCCTGTAAAGGTTTCCCATGGGGACATCCCGTGTGGTAAGTTCGAGAGCCAACGGTATGCGCTTTCTCACAACAGCAGAAAGAGCCGGAACCACGGAGAAATACACAACAGGCAGTTTTTTAGTCTTTGCGAATTTGGAGGCAAGAACCGCCCCTTTTTGCGCCGCGGGGAAAACTCTAAGCGCCTTCTCTTTTCCTGCGGCGGCGAGCCAGACCTTGACCGAAGTGTTTCCTATATTTATGATAACAAGCCTAAGAGACATCGCCCGTCACCGCCTTCTTCACCGTGCCGTCCGCAAGCCGTACAAGGAGAGCGCAATCTCCGTCAATATCTTCGGCGATTCCTTCAATAAGTTCACCGCCGGACTGAATCTTTACCTTCCTGCCCAGGGTCGCGCATTTCCGCTTCCATTTTTTTATAATCGGCTCCGGCCCTTCCTGTTTGAAAAGTTCATAATACTCTTCCAGGCTCTTCAAGGCTTCCGCCAGGAGTTTCACCCTTGGAACATCTTTCCGCAATTCCATCTTTAATGAAGTGGCCCGCCCGCGAACAGACTCCGGCAGGTCGTTCTTTGAAAGATTAACATTTATGCCTATGCCTATTATAAGGTAATTCACAATGTCCATTTCCGCCTTCATCTCGGTCAAGATTCCGCAGAGTTTTTTCCCGCGAAGCATTACGTCATTTGGCCATTTGAGTTCCGCGTCCTCTCCGGTGACTTTCTTGATGGCGTCAAGCACGGACAGGCCGGCGATGAAAGTTAATTTTGGGGAATGGTAGGGGCTTATCTTCGGCCTAAGTATCACCGAGAACCACAATCCGGAGCGCTCGGGAGAGGCCCAGGTCCTTCCGAGCCGCCCTTTGCCGGCGGTCTGTTTTTCCGCGGTGACCACCGTGCCTTCAGGGACTTCTTTTTCGGTGAGACGAGCTGCCATATCATTTGTGGAACCAATTTCATTAAAACAGTAGAGCTCCCTGCCGACATATTTTGTGGCAAGAGCGTTCTCTATCTCCGCCGGAAGAAGCAGGTCCGGTACCGACTGCAGACGGTACCCGAGGTTAGTGTGACTCTCAAATTCATAGCCCTGATCCATCAGCGAATGGATATGTTTCCAGATCGCGGTCCTGCTGACCTTAAACTTTTTGCTTAAGGCTTCGCCTGAGAGATACTTTTCCCCGGAGGTTCTAAGCAGCGACAATATTTCTTCTTCCGCGCCGCCTTTTCTCACGCCTTAATCTCCCCAAATTGCTCTTCGTATTTCCTGATGTTGTCCGCAAGCGCGGCAGCAAAATTCTTCATATGGGAAGGTGAAGTTATAATCCTGGCGCCCACCTTGTTCTTGCTCTGTTGCGGTAAGACAAAGGCGAAATCTATCATGAACTCCGTGGGAGTATGAGCGATCGCCGCAAAATTGGCGTACATGCCCCTGGCTGTCACTTCGTCTATATCCAGGTTTATCGGTGAATTTCCGTTGCCTCCTGCCATAATTCCTCCTAAGGCTTGAGCTTAAACAGCCCTCTGCCTGTGTATTTTCCAGATTTCAATTACCTGCCCGGCGTCCGACACATAGACATTATCATATAAATTGACGGTAGTGCAACAATGGCTTGGCAGTATCCTGATTCTGTCTCCGGGCAAAAGCGAGCCCTGGGTCAGCTTAAGCCTTGTATGCTCTTCGTTGAGATTCTCAATGCTTCCGGCGAGATCAAGCAGCAACGGCATGCCGTTCTCCGTGGTCAGGGCTTTACGCCCTGCGTCGGCCGTGTACTCCCCTTTCCCCCTTGAGGCAAAGATCGTCGCTTGCACGCACAGGGCCGGGATGAATTCTTTTATTATAGGCCCGTATTTGGCGTCCATAAACACATATGAACCGGGCTGAATATCCGTGATCTGGGAATTCCTGCCGGTCAGGTCATAAGTTCCGGTACCGCCGCCCGTGACTATTTCGCATTTTATATTGTTTTCCAAAAGGAGCTTTTTAGTGCCGACAAGCAGCTCGATCGCGCTCGAAGCAGCCTTTATCCTTTCTTCCCTGCCGGGAATAAGAACAGCATGCCCTTCATATCCCTGAAGGCCCTTGAACTCTATGTTTTTGCAGGAAATAACTTTCTTGACGAAATGAAGCGTATCGTCGCCCGGCCTTCTGCCTGCGCGGTTCATTCCTATATCAACTTCTACAAGCAGTTTCAATCTAATACCTGACTCTCCGGAAAGTTTATCGAGCTGTCTGAGATTCTGTTCAGAATCAACGCAAAGAATAACGCCGGCAGACTTATCTGAAAGCCTGAGAATTCTTTCAATCTTAGAATGCTCAATCAGTTGGTTTGCTAGCAGGACGTTTTTGATACCGCCGTTAACCAGCGCTTCCGCTTCGTCGATGGTCTGCGCGGTAATTCCCGCTGCGCCTGCTTTCAACTGAAGCCTCGCTATCTCAACGCATTTATGGGTCTTAAAATGAGGTCTGATGCCTACACGGTTCTTTTTGCCGAAATCCGCCATCAGTTTGATGTTCTTTTTGAGCAGTTCAAGGTCGAGTACAATGGCCGGCGTAATTATTTCTTTCATTTCTTGTCCAGGGCCGAGATGATCGCTTTGCAGAACGCGGGCAGGTCGTCCGGATTCCTGGATGTTATGAGATTACCGTCTATAACAACCTCTTTGTCCACGAAATTGGCGCCCGCGGCGACCATATCATCCTTTACGGCCATGAAAGCCGTAGCGGTTTTTCCTTTGAGAATACCCGCTGATACAAGCACGGATCCGGCGTGGCAAATCGCGCCAATAATCTTACCGGCATTGAAAGAGTCGGACACAAGTTTGACCGGCGGCTTGAAACGCCTGATAAAATCAGGAGCCCATCCTCCGGGAATGATAACAGCATCAATGGATTTATAATCCACCTTATCTGCCGTGGTAGTTGTCTTAATCGGATAGCCGAATTTTCCGTGATAGAGTTCGGCGCTGCCGGTGCCGGCGACGACGACCTCCGCTCCCTCTTCCTTGAATCTGAAATAAGGATACATCACTTCCATATCCTGGAATTGCTCCGCCACGAGAAGCACTATTTTTTTTCCAATGAGCATAAGGCCTCCTGTTTCGTTTACGGTTTACCGTGTACCGTTTACCGAAAAACCTCTACCATACACGGTAAACGGTTAACGGTTAACGTTCTTTAGTATCTCCCCAATTCCTTCGCCAGTCTCATAAACTCCTGAAACTGCGTCAAGGACACGCTGTCAGGAATTGAATGATCCGTTGCCACGATATAGCCGCCGTTCTTTTTCATCATCGGGATAAGCCTGTGCATCTCGTCCCACATCCTCTGAGGCTCTTTGTAATACATCGCGTTCAAGCCGCCCATGAAGGTAAGTTTATCGCCGAACTCCTTTTTAAGCTTCTCCGGGTCCATGCCTGCCTTGACTTCAAGCGGATTGAGCATATCAAGGCCCATCCCGACAAGATCCGGAACAAACGGCATTATATCTCCGCAGGAATGCAGGTGCGCTCTCATTCCGTTAGCGTGCGCGAAATCAATGCACTGCTTGTGAAAGGGTTTGAGCAGCCCGCGGTACATATCCAACGAAAAGAACTGGTTGTATTTGTAGCCCATATCGTCATACCAGAATATTTCGTCAAACTCATAACCTTCATCCAAAATGAGTTTTATCTGGCTCAGATTCAATTCGAGGTGCGTCTTGAACATATCCTGCATCCATTCAGGATCCTCTACGAGTGCCATCAACACTCGCTCGGTTCCGACCATCCAGGAATGAGTCACATCAAATCCGAACCAGTTTACAAGTCCCATCCAGGCCCCTGCTTCCCGGTTCTTTTTGTAATTGGCTTTTAAGTAATCCCATTCTATCCGGTCCCTTGACGGCGTCATCCTTGCCTTGGCCTTCTCCCAGGCATCGCGCGAAGTTATAGTGAAATCAATAAACTCTGGGGTGCTGCCGGCGTGTTTCCAGTTCTTCATGGTCACGCCCCATTTAGACTTCTTTATTATGTATTCATCATTTTCTTCAAGCACTTCCTGCGGGTAGAGCGGCGAATTGTCGCAGATATGCCAGCGGCAGTACTTGTCCATACCAAAGAAGTCCTGAAAATCGGCGCCTTTCGGCATGCCTTCCCTTTCCCATCTCTCTATGGCTGACGGCCAGGGGTTGTCTATTATCGGGCAGCGGTCGGCTTCCTTATGTTCAACTATCAATTTCACTCTCTCTCTTGTTGTCAGTTCTTTCACGGTAAACTCCTATAAGGCCGAATTTTTCAGTAATGCCAGGCAGAATGATATTGCCGGCAGGAACGGAACGAGCATACACAGAAACGGGTAACCTTCTGTTATCTCAACCTCAAAATACCCGCAAGATAGAACATAACACAGGTGCACGGGTGAAAGCAAGACTCCGGCATAACCGCTGATAAAAGCGAATGAAATCATTGGAATGTTCAAGATTCCTCCCGCTGAGAGAAAAGGCATGATAAGCGGGATAGTAATCCCTACATAGGCCTGCACTACTCCGGTAAGCAGGCCGGCTATGAACGGCAGCGCAAATACTATAAGCAGAGGGCTGATCTTCGCGAAGCTGAAATAGAAGTTTAACTCGCTAATGGCTCCGGAAATTTCAAGCATGTTCTTGAAATACATTACGCCGAAAATAAGGAGCAGTATCTCGACGGAAAGCGCTTTTTTTAAGAGCCCCGGGAGCAGTTTAGCTTCGATCCTGTAGATCGCGATAATGACTGTTATTACTGCTATAAGCGCCGGGATAAAGAGCCTGTTATTCAACAGAACTGCAGCTGCAATGAAAAGTACGGGCAGGGTGCCTTCAAGCAGATTTAACAGATGATGACCCTCTGCCTTTTCGTCCCTGGGCATATAAACCGGTTTTGGGACTTTATGGAAAGAAACGAACCAACCGGTTAAGAGCATGAACAGCGCTATAGGCCATTGACAGGCGACAAATGATGATATTGCGACTCCCGTCAAAGCCGAAGCCAGAAGCAAACCGGGGTAAAGAGGAAGCACAGGTTCCCAGATGTGCCTGAACCAGTAATTTGCGAAGGCCTTTTTTGAGGGCTTCATATAAGAGCCCTTAAGAACTTCACCGACCATGGGAGCAGAGAATCTCGCGCCGCCGGCGGAAGGCAAGACACCCAGGAGCACGGGAAAAAAGACCGCCACCTTTCTTGGGTCGCGCAGCAGATGCCCGGCTGAGGCTATCATGCTGTCAAATACCCCCGCCTTTCTCATTACAGATTCAAGCAGTCCGATAAGATATAGTATCAGCATTAGTTCGATGGTAATAAATGAACCTGTTTTCGGGTCAGGTTCCAGGATTGTCCGCGCTATGTTTCTGAATATCTCGACCGCATCCAGCCGGAACATAAGTACAAGGAACAGGGCGGAAATTATAAGAGACAATCCAAGGGAAAGTTTCAGACGGAGCGCCAGGATAATAAGAATAAAAATAAAAGCGAGTTTGAATATTATCCAGAAATCCGGCGCGGCGACGGTCACAAATTACATCCTTGAAGGGGCTGACACCCCAAGAAGCTCCAACCCTTTCTTAAGCACCTTGCGGACAGCGTTTACAAGGACAAGCCTTGCCAGCGAGAGTTCCCTGTCATCCGTCACAACCCTGTGTTTGTTGTAGAAAGAATGGAACAGCCCGGCAAGCTCTTCAAGGTATTTTGGCACCAGGTGCGGGGAGCTTTCAAGCGCCGCATGCAGAAGCGTGTCCGGCAGGTTGTTTATCTTTTTTAGCAGTTCCAGTTCTTCTGGCTCCTTTAGCAACGAAAGATTCACTTCGGACGCTTTTTTGGGTTTTATTCCCGAGACTTTCGCGTGTTCTATAACATTAAATATCCTCGCATGAGCGTACTGCACATAAAACACGGGATTCTCTTCGGTATGTTTCTTCGCGAGGTCCATGTCAAAATCCAGGTGGCTTTCAAGACTCCGCCGCAGGAAGAAATACTTTGCAGCATCGGGGCCGACATCTTCAACCAGCTCGTCCATGGTGATGAAACTGCCCTTGCGCTTGCTCATTTTGAACGGCTGCCCGTCCTTGATCAGGTTTACCTGCTGTGAGATAAGCGGAACGAGATCTTCCGCTTTCCTTCCCAGGGCTATCGCGGCCGCCCGCAGCCTCGGGATATAGCCGTGGTGATCCGGCCCTAAAATTACGACAACCTTTTCAGCCCTGTCAAATTTATCTTTTAGATAGGCAATGTCAGGAGCCAGATAAGTATAATCTCCGTTGTTCTTTATTATCACCCTGTCCTTGTCGTCTCCCGCGTTGACGGCAGTTGACCTGAACCAGACCGCCCCATCCTCTTCTTTCAGAAGCCCCTTTGCGGCAAGTATAGCCGCTGCCTCTTTAATCTTATTATCTACCTTAAACCTTTTCAACAAGGGAAACTCTTCAGCCACCTTCACGCCGGGCGCGTGAAGCGAGCGCTCGTTAAACCAGACATCAAAATCCACTCCAAAAGCATGAAGGCTCTTTTTTGAATCTTCGATCATCCATTTAAGTCCTTTTTCCTTGAAGGCCGTCACACGTTCGGATTCAGAAGACTTGAGATATTTATCCCCTTCTTCATTCTTTATTCTTTTCGCAATATCGCCGATATAATCACCGGCGTAACATTCCTCCGGAAAAACTATCATCTTCCCGAAGAGTTCTTCATAACGAAGACTTATCGAAAGCCCGAAAACATTTGTCTGGTTGCCCGCGTCATTATAATAATATTCTTTCGTAACCGTGAATCCCGCATTGCGCAAAAGGTTGGCAAGGCAGTTGCCTACAGATGCGGCTCTGGCATTAACCACGTTCAAAGGGCCAACCGGATTTGCGCTGACAAATTCAAGGTTGTAGCGAAGTTCTTTGCCTGTCTCAGACGAGGCAAATTCGTCGCTTTCATCTACCTTTAGGAGCAGGTCAAAGAGGTGCCCTTCGCTCAGGAAGAAATTGACGAAACCGGCGCCCGCTATCTCAACTTTCGAGACCATTGTTTTGTCAACTTCAAGGCGCGCGAGTATCTTCTCCGCGGCTTCGCGCGGGTTAAGTTTAGACCTCTTCGCGATTTGCATCACGAAATTGGTGGACAGATCCCCGAAATTTCTGTGGCGCGGGACATCAAACCCTATCTCTACGCCTTCCGAGTCAAATTCCGCCTCATTTGCGGCTTTTTTTAGCGCGCTTTTTAGGTTTTGCCTTACTTTTTCCAACATTTTTTTTCACTTTCTCCTTTAAGAATAGCGCGTCGCCCCAGAGCCGCTCGAGCGCGTAAAATTCCCTCGTAGTCTGTTCAAAAACGTGCACCACAACATCGCTGTAATCCAGCAGGGACCAGTTGCTGCCGCGGTCCTGCTCGCGGTGGGTGGCCCAAACGCCGTCGCGCCTGAGTTCTTTCTCGATATTGTCCGCAATCGCTTCGCAGTGCGTTGAGGAGTCCCCGCTTATTATCACAAAATAATCAGCGATATAATTGAGGCCTTTCAGGTCAAGTATGGAAATATTTTCTCCCTTCTTGTCGTCCGCGAGTTCGACGATCCTGTCAACAAGCTTTTTCCCTTCCATCATTCCTCCTTGAGGTGCTTCAGCTTTCTAAGCGCGGTCCTTGTTTCCCTCGCGTCAGTTTTCCAGTAACTTACCCCATTGATACTGACCGGCTCCCCGGGGAGGGTCAGCATCCATGCGTCGCTCAGCCTGTAATTCTTGAAGGCGACGTAGAGCCTGAGAACGGTTTCCACGGGAACATTTGTCTTCAAATTCCTTTTTATTATGGAATATACCTTGGGGATTTTATCCAGAGACAGGCGCGTCTTTGCCTTGTCCAGAAAAGCGGCCACGAATTTCTGCTGCCGCTCTATACGCCCGAGATCCGCCATTGGATCGCTCCGAAACCGCAGGTATTTTACGGCCGCCTTTCCGTCAAGCTTTTGAATACCCGGCTTAAAATCTATATATAGCCCCCCTGCGACATCGGTATAATTCATATTTTTCTTTATGTCAAGTTTGATTCCGCCGAAAAGATCTACCATCTCTTCAACCGCGCCGTAATCAACAAGAAAATAGTACGGAATTGAGAGTCCGGTGAGACGCTCAACTTCTTTCCTGACCTCGTCCGCAGCCGCCGCGTGCCCGTTTTTTATGAAAACGGAAGCATAGATAGTATTAATCTTCATTTCCCGCCCGCCGTAATTAACCAGAGTGTCCCGCGGGATCGAGAAGAGTGTTATCTTCACCGCTTTCACGTCAATTACCGCCGCCATTATAGTATCCGAGTGACGGCTGTTCTGCTCGACCTCATCGGCGCCCAGCAGCAGAATGTTTGGAAAGCTCTCCTTCTCCGAGAAATAATACCAACTGGCAGCCGCCGTTCCGGCCAGGAGCGCGATTATAACTGTCCATTTTATCAACTTGAGCATTTTTTTACAAATGATTCCAGCACTTTTACCGACAGGGGATGAAGCTTTTTCCCTTTGCGCCCCACATAGGTAAAATTGTTTGCCAGGGCCAGAACCATCGCGGCATCAAGGTCCTTCTGAGACAGAGCCCGCAATTCCTTGACTCCTCTATAAGAACGGCCGGGCTCGATCTTGTCTGCCAGGAATACCACCTTGCTCAAGCCGTCCATCAAAGAACTGCCTGTAACATGGTTCCCTATGGCATGAAGAACTGAGCGGTCTTTAACTTTGAAGACCCGCCTCGCAACCTCTTCCCCCGCTTTCGCGTGCCAGAGCGCGGGTATTTTCCTTTCTTCAGCGGTGTACCGGATATGGCTGAGAAGAGGCTTCACTTCCGGGGCTTTCATGTTCTTCCCCGCATCATGAAGCAGCCCTGCCAGCCTGGCTTTCTTTTCCGGCAGATGGTGCCGCCTTGCAAGGCCGGCAGCCGTTTTTGAAACGCGCAGGACATGAAGGTATTTTTCTTTAGGCAGAGACCTTTTCAGGAACGCCTTTATCTCAGTGTTTATAGAGTTTTTCATCAGCAATATATTTCTCCACTTCTCTTGGCACCATATAATGAATACTCTTGCCGGCCCGTATCAGATTCCTTATCTCCGTAGAAGACACTTCGACATCCCTCACATTCAGGAAATGCCCGACATTCCGGACTTTCTTCTCGATGGTGTCGTGTTCCGGACGAGTCATAACGACAAACTCGCATTCATTTATCAAAATGTCTATATCCTTCCAGGTATGAAGCGCCGGAAGGATGTCGGCGCCGATGATAAAGAATATCCTGGATTCCGGATATTTCTCTTTAAAATAACGCACGGTATCTATGGAATAGGATTTGCCCTTTCTCTTGAGTTCCACATCCGAGAGCGTGAAGCCGGGATTGTCTTTGATAGCCAGCTTCACCATCGCCTGCCTGTGCCTTGCTTCAAGCATATCGCTCCCAACTTTGTGCGGAGGAGTGCCGCAAGGGATGAAGTACATTTTCTCAAGCTTAAGCTTGTTCAGTATATCCTGGGCCACAACGAGGTGGCCTATGTGCACGGGATTAAAAGTTCCGCCAAACAATCCTATCCTTCCGCTCAACTTGCCCCCTATGCTCAGGGTATCAGGCTTCTACTTTACCTAAAACAGGTGCCCGATACCTATATAAAATATTCCCTGCGAGTCCCTGTCCGTCCTTCTGCCGAAATCCAGCCGGAGCACAACAGGCATGCTCATGAGAGGAAAGACGTGGACGCGTAATCCGAATCCGACGCTGTTTTTTATACTGTCTAACGGGAATAATCCATGCCCGTCCCAGGCGGCGCCGGTATCAGAAAATACCCCGAGCGCGATCTTTTTCAGCAGCAGCCAGTTGGACGGCGCAAACCCGTAATCAATGTTATCTATCAGCGTTATCCTGGCTTCAATATTCCAGAGAAAAATATTATTGCCGAGCATATCATTGTTCGGATATCCCCTGAGGGTCAGCATACCGCCCAGTCCAAAATCTCCCCTTTCCGTGTCTGCGGATACACCCGCAAACAGCCTGTTTGCAAGTATTGTCTCTCTATTAACGCAAATATAGTCCCTTCTTTCAAGGTCAAGTTCCGTGTATCTTTTCGCGCCGCCAAAAATATAGTCCCCGTGAATAAGCTGGGCGGCAAAGGCGCTTCCTGCGCAGGGCTCGGTGACATTGTAGGAAAGACGGTCCTCGGTCCAAGCTACGCCGATAGAGTTGACAGGCCTGCCATACTGAGCGCCGGGCACCCCGTCAAAATAGCTTTTTGTCTCCATGCCGGCGCTTATGAAGAATTCCAGCCGCCTGAACCTGTCCACGGGAAAATATAGAGGTAAGGTCAGCGCCGTCTCTTCTATCCAGTAGCTCGCCGGATTGCCGTCTGATCCTGTCTCTCCGTAAAAATTGCGCCAAGAGGAGAATATAAGTCCGAAGCCGGGAATCCCTGCGGTATTCTGATATGCAACGGTTATGCCGGTCTGCAGGCCTCTGATCTCCATTCCGTAGATACTGATACTGTTCTCCCCTAGCAGGTCGCTTGCCTGCGCGATACCGCCGCCCATGAGCCCGGCTGAAGAATCATAGCCCAGAAGGAAAAAGAGCACGTCAGGGGTGACCGCGGGTTCGTACTTCCTGGATAAAAGATTGCCAAACTTCACTTCAGGAAGATCTTCAGTGGTTGTCTCTAATTCCGGCGGAGTAACACCGGTTAGCAGGTTCTCTTCCGGGTATTTCATCTGATAAATATTGTAACAACCCTGCTCATAACACGAGAATACAACGCTCTTTGAAACCGCAGAATAATCAGGCGAGAAACAACCGCCGGAAACCGAGGTAACCTGCAAGAAAGATCCGTCCTCAGGGTTAAATATATAAAGGTCAAAGATACCGTTCATGTCGCTTGAACAGAGGAACTTCCCTCCCGGTAAAACGCATGGATTTATCGTGTCGAAAGATGCAGGTGTCAGCACCTTTTCCGACTTCTTTCCTGTCAGCAGCCCGGAGAGCCTGACAAGCGCCCTTTTGCCGCCCCTTCTTGAGACATAAACGACGGAATCGCCGCCGTCAAGCGGGACCGGATCAGCGTCATCGTAGCGGTCATCAGTCAGCTGCTCCAACCCGCCCCCGTCTATCCTGGAAGAATAAAGGTCTGAAGTGCCCTTTACTTCACCCGCGAATATTAATTTGTTACCGGAAAAAACAGGTGAATATACCGCGTCAAGCCCGCAGTCAAAAGCATAGGCTATTTTTCTGTCAACGGATGAGTATATGCGGAGCATCTGCCTGCCGGCTATTTTTCCGGAAAACGCCAGGTACTTCCCGTCCGGCGATACGGCAAGGCCTCCGCCGGAGCCGGCGATACTGTCAAAATCATAGCCTATGAATTCATAATCCGCGCGGGTCTTAAGTTCACGGCATCTGATGCTTTGGTAATTATTCCTGTCGGAAACATAATAAAGTTTCTTCCCATCCCGGGAGAATACCGCGCCTGTATTGTGCACCTGCATCTGTTTTGTGTCAGCTGTCACGGCTGAAGCGAAGTCACCCGCGCGTTTTCTGCCAACCGCCTGAGCCCAGTACTTTTCTTTAAGCCAGTATTGCCATTCGGAATTCAACTCGTCCTGGGTAACGCCGGTCGCGTTATAAAGCGCCTGGTCGCAGGTCATGGATATCAGGTAAAACTCGCGCATTATGGCGCCTATCTTGTCTTCTCCGTGCTTCTCGGCGATAAAGTCAAAGAACGACTTCGATTCCTTGTACATCTCCACGACATTCCTGCCGTCGGAATAGGAAAAACCTCCCAACATATCCAGGGAGTGCGCCATATTGTTGATAACAGCATCGCGGAGCAGCATATCCGTCATTGCCCGGTCCTCGTCGAAGGGTTCGTGGTCAGCCATTCCCTCCATGAACCACTGCGGCAGCAGCACCGACCTGGCAAGTTTGTAGGACTTGCCGAACCCGCCGTAAAGGATCTCAAACTGGAACCTGTGAGTCAGCTCGTGCTCTATCACATGAGCAAAATAATCGCGATTCGTGAAAACAGGGAGCACCACTCTGTCCTTAAGCGGCTCGGTAAACCCGCCGACGCCTTCGGTTATTATGTCTCCGGTTATGTTAGTCTGTTCAAAATCTATCCTGTTGCGGTAAACGAATAGTTTTATCTTTTCTTCGGGAATGACCTTAAATCTTTTGGAGAGCCTGGCATAGGCGCCTTCAGCTATAAGCGCCGCTTCTCTTGCCGGAGATTCCGAACCTTCGGTATAATAGACGAGAAAGTCATTTGTTTCCAGAACCTGCCATTCCAGCTTTCTATAGACGACTTTGTTTTTTCCGAAAGAAAAGGCGAGAACAGGCAGCGCAAGCAGGAAGACCGCGAGGAATAGTAGAATCTTTTTTTTCAAGCAACCCCCGTCAATGCCCGCATGTAGAACAATGTTTCTTTTTACAGGAGCCCCCGCAATC
Source organism: Candidatus Firestoneibacteriota bacterium (assembly GCA_903916325.1). Classification (GTDB taxonomy): domain Bacteria; phylum Oederibacteriota; class D2-FULL-39-29; order D2-FULL-39-29; family CAIOVX01; genus CAIOVX01. The sequence continues at coordinate 29,939 of CAIWWK010000045.1, read as the reverse complement.
GCAGGAGTGGCCGGAGGAACCCGAGAATACTGTTCCGGACTTAAAACCAAAGACCGACATTTTTTTCTTTGCTTTGGACGCGCCGCAGGCCGGGCACCTTACCTTTCCAAGTGAGTTCCCGAAGATAAGGTCCTCAAAATCAGCGCCGCATTTCCCGCAATTGAATTCGAATAGCGGCATGTCATTTACCGTACATGTAGCTCAAACCGTTCCCGTGGAAGATGCCGCGGAAACGTTCTTCAGCAGAATTATCGCCGAAGACCTTTTCCAAAAAGGACATTTCCTTCCGCGGCGTTATAACCACCGGCTCCCCGCTAATCCCGCAGGCCTTTGCGGCCCAGTTAACAGCGTCTTCCTGCGTACCTAATTCATCGACAAAGCCATACTGAAGCGCCTGGCTGCCGGAAAAGATCCTGCCGTCGGCGTGCTTTTTGATTTCCGCAACTATCTGTTCCTTAGTTACGGCGTCCTTAGACGCCGTATTACCCGTTTTTTTTATTCTAGCCGTGAAAACAGCGCCCCTTCCCTCGGCTACGGCATCCACAAACTGGGCGTAAACATCGTCTATCACGCCCTGCAGCAGCTGCCTTTCCTCAGTGGTCATCTTGCGCATCGAGGAACCGGTGTCCTTGAACTTTCCGCTCTTTATAACCTCTTCTTTAACCCCAACCTTGTTCAACAGTTCTTCGAGGTTCAAGTTTTCCATGATAACGCCGATGCTTCCCGTCAGCGTTCCCGGGTTTGAAAATATCCTGTCGCCGTAGCAGCCGATATAATAGCCTCCTGACGCGGCGAGCGTCCCGAAAGAAACAACGACTTTTTTGTTATAGCCGTCTTTCTTCTTTACCTTCTTCAGCTCCGCGACTATCTCCTGGCAGGCAGAAACCCCGCCTCCGGGCGAATCAATGCGCAGCACTATCGCCTTGATGTTCTGGTCCTTTCCATATTTCTCGAGGATATCAATTATCTTCGCCGAATAGAAGATCGGACCGGATATTGTGACCAGCGCGAGCTTGTTGCCTGAGAAATTCCCGGTAAGTTTATGCGAGCTTATCGTCTGGCTGTCGCCGGATCCGCCAATCAGCGTCCTGAGCGAAAAAAACAGGGCTAATAAACAGACAAAAACCAAAGCGGCCCTTATTATCAGTTTCCTGCTCTTTTCCATTTATGCCTCCGGCTACCGCCTTAAGGTTTTTTTAATATGTCGCCAAACGTTGACCTGCCGCCGGCTTCATCCTGATACTTTTTCAGTTCGTGTTTATCCGCTTCAAAGAGCGCATCCTTTACGCTTAGGCTTATCTTTCTGCCTTCAAGGTCAAGTTTTATGACCTTTACGCGCTTCTCCTCTCCCGGTTTTACGGCCGACTCGGCGCTCTCCACCGGCTCAGCGGCGAGTTCGGAGATATGAATAAAACCGTCCAGCCCGGGTTCAAGTTCCGCGAAGACTCCGAAAGACACGACCCTGACTATCCTGCAGTTAATTATAGTGCCTACGGCGTATTTTGACGGGATCTCGGCCAGCCAGGGATCGGCGGTGAGCTGTTTAATGCCGAGATGCACCTTTCTGTTAGCCTTATCAAGATCCAAAACAACGACCTCAAGTTTTTCCCCTTTCCGGAAAAGCCCCTTGAGTTCATTTATGCGTTTTGTCCAGTAAATATCCTTTTTGTGCAATACACCTTCAGCCCCGCCTTCAAGTTCCAAAAAAAAAGAGGAAACTGAGTATCCGGTCACGATTCCGGTTACTTTCGCGCCGGGAATAAATTTCTCCTCCGCTCCGGCAAAAGGGTCAGACTCAAGCTGCTTGAGCCCGAAGAGTATCTTCCTGTTGTTCTTGTCTATGTTGAGGACTTTTACGGTGATGCTGTCGCCGATGGCTACCAGCTCCGAGGGATTCTTCACTTTCCTGGTCCAGGAAAGATCTGATATATGCAGGAGACCTTCTATGCCTTCTTCCAGCTTGATGAAGGCCCCGTAATCGACTATGTTAACGATCCTGCCGTGCATCTCGGAGCCGATCGGATATTTTTGTTCAATGGTTGCCCAGGGATCTTCCTGCAATTGCTTTAACCCGAAAGAGACCCTGTTCTTCTCGCGGTCTATTCTCACGACCTTGACTTCTACCTCGCTGTCGAGCGCGAGCAGTTCAGCCGGATGGTTAACTTTGCCCCAGGACATATCCGATATATGGAGGAGTCCGGTAACACCGCCTATATCTATAAAAGCCCCGTAGGAGGTAATACTCTTCACAACGCCCTTCCTGATCTCGCCTTCGGCAAGTGCAGCCCATATCTCCTGCTTTATGCGGCGGCTTTTATCCTGTACCGCAAGTTTATGAGAAACCACTATCTCTCCGCGGCTTCTCCCGAATTTAATAATCTTGAAAAGGAGTTTTTTTGAGACAGGCCCTGTGTTCTCTTCCGGAAGATACTGGGACTGCGGCAGAAAAGCTTCGGCTCCAATATCGGCCATGAAGCCGCCTTTAACTTCCTGGACTATTCTGCCTTCTACGACCTCACGGTCCCTGAAAGCTTTTTCGAGCACTGAAAGGTAGTTGATCCTGTCGGCCTGCAGTTTTGAAAGGATTACGGTCCCGCTCCCGTCCCTGAACCTGTCGACAACCACGTTCACGACATCACCTGGTTTAACGGATATGCTTCCGTCAGGCAGGAGAAATTCTTTAATGGGGATAAGACCGTCTGATTTATAGCCGACATCTACGATTACGTGCTCTTTGCCTATTTGGAGGATCTTCGCTTTGACCTGCTTTCCTTCTTCAAGCTCGGCGAAGGATGAAGCCAACATATCACCCATGGTTAAATTATCATCAGTCCCGCCGTTATTGTTAATCTCTTCGTTTGACATGGAAACTCTCCGTTGAACGGTTGTACAGCGCGCGGTTTGCGGCAGGATCAGGAAGGGCTAGAGTTTTTTAATTCTTTCCGCGACTTCTTTGATTATCCAGTCCGGCGTGGAAGCTCCGGCCGTAACGCCGGCCTTTTTTTTGCCCCGGAACCAGGCAGTTTGTAATTCAGACGCGGCCTCTATGTGCCTGGTCTCTACACCTGTTGACTCGCAAACTTCCGCCAAATGCTTTGTATTCGCACTGTTTTTCCCGCCTACAACTATCATTATATCAACTTCACCGGCCAACTTCAAGGCGGAATCCTGGCGCTCGTGAGTGGCGTTGCAAATGGTATTGAGTATCCTGAATTCCCTTGATTTTCCGCTCAGCACTTTCATAATTGCGGAGTAATTGACGTTTGACTGAGTTGTCTGAACAACGACTCCCATTTTCTTAACCGGACGGACTCTTTCCGCCTCCGCAGGTGTACCAACAACAACAGCGTTCTTTCCTGCATAGCCTTTGATGCCTATGACTTCCGGGTGGTCTGCCTCCCCTATTATTACCGGTTTATAGCCGTCACGGGATAACTGCCTGATATATTCCTGCGGTTTTTTGACAAAAGGGCAAGTAGCGTCTATAATCCTGAGTTTCTTCAACTTGAACTGCCTCTCAACTTCCGGAGGGACGCCGTGAGTCCTTATTATTATAGTACTGCCTTTCTTTACTTTCTTAAGGTTTTCAACGGCCTTTATTCCTTTCCCGTCAAAATCTTTGACAACCTGCGGGTTATGAATTATCGGGCCATAAGTATAAACGCTCCCGGATATGCTGTTTGCTGTCAAGGCGGTATTTATCGCCCTTTTAACGCCGAAACAAAACCCCGCATGTTTTGACAGTCTTACTCTCACAACTCCTCCACTGAACGCTTTATTTCCGCGATTCTATCCATTACCCTGTCTACTGACAACTGGTAGGTCTGCTTCTCGTCCGGCATCGCATATATATCGTAAAGATTTATTGCCGGCCCGAAGTTAATACTCATTTTCGTAAATAACTTAGGCATCTTCTTACCTTTGGGAAGCGCATCGGCGCTTCCCTTGATATAGCATGGAATCACGGCGGCGCGGGATTCATACATCAGCATGCCGACTCCGGCTTTTCCTTTTTGCAATTTCCCGTCCGGGCTCCTCGTCCCTTCAGGGAAAGCAATCACAGCCCCGCCATTGTTCAAGACATTTTTTACCTTTTCATAGCCTCCGCGGAATCCGGTCCCGCGGTTTAAAGGTATCGCGTGGATGGAACGCAGGAGCGCGCCGGCAAAGGGGTTCTTGAAAAGCGTGTCTCTGGCCATATACCAGGTAGGCCTGGACCAGATTGACAGGCCCACGGCAGGAGGGTCAAACATGCTCGCGTGGTTTGAGAATATAAGCAGACTGCCTTTCTTTGGGATATTTTCCAGCCCGGTCACGGAAAAACGGAAGAAAGACCTGTAAAATATTGTACTGGCTAACCTGCCGATGTTGAACATGAGATTCATATGGAAATAATACAATAACAATGCGCCGAATACAATGAAAATACGGACGTTCCTAACGTTCTTAAAGTTTATAACGTTTGTAAGCCGCACTCCGTGCGTCTTGTTCTGTAGGGAAAAATATCTTTCATGCCGTACTCCGTACGGCATAGCAGAATAACGTAAACAAAAAAAGGGCCGCAGAGAACCGCGGCCCTGAGTTCAAAAAAATTCTAATTACTCAGCTTTCTTTTCCGTTTTCTTGTCCGCTTTTGCCGGTTTGTCATCCCCGCCGCCGTTCAATTTCTCAAGGTCATCCGCCCCAAGAAGCTGGATATTTCCTATATAAAGAGGCCCCGCAAGTTTCCCGTTTATATTCCACTGCTTCAATTTCTTCTTCCAATCTATCGCGGCGCCGTTATTGGAGCAGGCTCCGGTAAGCTCTATTTCTATCGCGTGCTTGCCTGGAGCAAACATAAGCGGCTGATCAAACCTGCTTGTATAATCGCTGCCTTCAGGTTTCACGGTAAGAATAAGCCCCATGGGAGTTTTCCCGGGATTGACATATTCAAATCTGAGATAATCAAAACCGTCCCAGACTCCTTTTTTCGGCTGGTATTCGCCGAAGAACATATCTCCGGTCGGATAGGTCGCAGATTCGACTTTGAGGCTGACACCGCCCTTGGAAAAAGCCGTCTCTTCTGAAAGATTTATTGTTATCCCGCCGCCCGTATCATTTGGCAGTTCACCTTTCTCAACATTCATTACATTCGCTTTTTTCGCAAAAGCCAGCCCGGTTACCATCAACAGCACCGCAAAGATTACCGTCAATTTCTTCATACTGCCTCCTGTTTGCCTGTTAGGCGCAATTAATTAGAATTGTTTAATTGTAACCCTGCTCTCCGGCATTTTCAAGCATTTTTTTGAAAAAAAAGGGCCGTGGAAATCCACGGCCCTTTTAATAGATCCAACAGCACGCTTTACTCTGATTTCTTTTCCGCTTTCTTATCAGTTTTAGCCGGCTTATCGTCACCGCCGCCGTTCAGTTTGTCAAGATCATCCGCGCCCATCAGCTGCACATTGCCTATGTAGATTGGTCCTGTCAAATTGCCGTTTATGTACCATTGTTTTAGTTTCTTTTTCCAGTCAATCGCCTGCCCGTTATTGGAGCACGCGCCCGTAAGTTCGATCTCAATAGCGTGCTTGCCGGGAGCAAACATCAAAGGCTGGTCAAACCTGGTCTGATAATCGCTTCCCTCAGGTTTTATGGTCATAATAAGACCCATTGGAGTCTTACCGGGATTGAAATATTCAAATCTGAGATAATCAAAACCATCCCATACACTCTTTTTTGGCTGGAATTCGCCGAAAGCGCATGAGACAGGGTATGTCGACGAATCAACCTTCAGGGAAACACCCCCCTTGGTAAAGGCATTTTCTTCGGACAGATTGACCGTGCATTTGCTTACATCGCTCGGAAGCTCTCCTTTCTCTACATTCATCACATTCGCTTTTTTTGCAAAAGCCAATGTGGAAACCAGCAATAACACTGCTAAAAAAGCTGTCTTCCTTTTCATGCTGCCTCCTTTCTAAACTTGCGGGTTATTTTGATAATAATGCAAAATCTGTTCTTGCTCTTACTTTTTTTCAGGTTTTGCGTCTGACTTTGCAGGCTTATCGTCACCGCCGCCGTTCAGTTTCTCAAGATCATCCGCGCCCAAAAGCTGTACGTTCCCGATATACAGCGGTCCATTCAGTTTCCCGTTAATGTTCCACTGTACCAGCTTTTTCTTCCAGTCTATCGCAGCGCCATTGTTGGAGCAGGCTCCGGTAAGTTCAACTTCTATAGCATGCTTGCCGGGAGCAAACATAAGCGGCTGGTCAAATCTGCTCTGATAATCACTCCCCGTTGGCTTAACCGTGAGAATCATCCCCACTGGAGCCTTGCCCGGATTTGAATACTCAAATCTTAAATAGTCAAATCCGTCCCAAACGCCTTTTTTAGGCTGGTATTCCCCAAAATAGACAGCAGTCTCAGACGGATATTTTGGCGCTTCCACCTTTAAGCTTACGCCGCCCTTGCTGAATGCAACTTCTTCCGAAAGATTGACGATAACCCCTCCCCCGACATCATTGGGAAGTTCTCCCTTTTCTACATTCATAACATTTGCTTTCTTCGCGATAGCCAAACCAAAAACCAGAACCAGAACCGCAGCAGCCAGCATTAACTTCTTCATATATCCTCCTTTTTTTGCGCCTCCGGGCGCGTGAAACTACTGATAATTTAGCACTATTTGCTTTTCCTTTCACTATTATAAACAAGTTTCTTCTGATTTCCTTCAAGCTTAAGCTGATAGCTCAGAAAACTTCCCTGGCGCCGTCGGCGGAATTGACAACCCAGAATTCTGGCGTCAAACCTGTTTTTTTAGGATACTCTCTAAGTAATTTGCCTTCAAGTTCCTTTATCGAGGAATTCTTTACTATGCTGATGGTGCAGCCTCCAAAACCCCCTCCGATAATCCTAGTCCCGTAAACGCCATTCACACTATCGGATATTTCCGCCATCGCGTTTATTTCCGGGCAGCTTATTTCAAAAGTATCCCTCATGCTGCGAAACGATTCGCGCTGTATAACCCCTATTGCTTCGAGATCGTTCCTTTTCAGAGCCTGCGCGGCTTTCTTCACCCTGTCTATCTCGTAAATCACATGCTCCGCCCTTTTACGCGCCGGCAGAGGGACCTTATCCTTGTTTGTTTCAAACTCTTCAATGCTCACATCCCGCAGGCCCCTGACTTTTGGGTCAAGTTTCCTGAATATTTCCGCCGCCTGCGTGCACTGCTGTCTTCTGAGATTATACTCGGAACCGGCCAGAGTGCGTTCTTTTTTTGTGTCAGCAATAAAGAACGAAATGTCCGTAAACTTCATTGGGATTAACTCAAAACTTAAATCCGCGCAATCCAAAAAAAGCAGGTGCCCCTTTTTGCTCATCGCCGACGCGAACTGATCCATAATGCCGCACATAACTCCGACAAATTTGTTCTCCGCTTTCTGGCAATACTTCACGAGTTCAATATCATTTAGTTTAAGGTCCTGCATCGCCCGGACTGCCGTGCAAACGGCCACTTCCAAAGCCGCGGAGGAACTCATTCCTCCGCCCTGAGGGATATTTCCGCCGAATGCTATGTTCATGCCTTTCAGCCGAAATCCGTCCTCAAGCAGAACGCTGAAAACTCCCATAAGGTAGTTAGCCCATTTCATTTTTTCGCTGAACTTAAGAGAACCAAGTTTCACTTCAAAGGACTCTTTTAAATCAACGGAATAGAACGACAACACCTCGTCCTGCCTGACCGAAGCCGCAACCAGTATCTCTCTGTCAACCGCGCAGGGGAGCACAAAGCCCAGGTTGTAATCTGTGTGGCCTCCGATAACATTTATCCTTCCCGGTCCCGCAAAAAACCGCGGTGTTCCGGCGGAAGGGTAGAGTTCTTTAAAGCGTTTCTTTAACGCGGCAATATGATCCTTCATGTTTTTCCCTTTATGCTCACTTTTATCTTCCTTAACTCAACTGCCTTTTCCTCTGCCAGCGTGTCGTTAATAAATGAACCCGCTCCCGCCTCGCACCCGGCAAGATATTTCAGTTTCTTCGCGGTCCTAAGCGGCGGATAAAACTCCATGTGCCAGTGAAAAGAATCATGTTTTTTCCCATCGGTTGGCGCCTGGTGCATTACCATAATATATGGGAAAGAAATGCCAAAAAGGCCGTCGTATTTAAGCAGCAGTGTTTTCAATATTTCCGCGAAACCCTGCAGTTCTTTTTCAGAGAATTCTGCAAGAGAAGCGCGGTGTTTTTTAGACATAATATGAACTTCGTAAGGGTACCTGGCATAAAAGGGAATGAAAGCCGTCATTTCTTTGTTCTCGCAAACAATCCTTTTGGCGTCTTTCTTTTCCGCTTTAAGTATATCGCAGAAAAGACAGCGCCCTGTCTTCCTCTTGTGTTTTTTGGCGGCCGAAAGTTCTTTCTCTATTTTTGGCGGGATATACGGGAAAGCATAAATCTGGCCGTGCGGGTGATGAAGTGTAACCCCGTTTGCCTCTCCTTTGTTCTCAAAGATAAAGACATATTCAACGAAATTCCTGCGCCCAAGTTCCTCATATCTGTCCTTCCAGACCTTTACCAGTTTATATATATCGTCAAGCGGCTGACCGGCGAGCGTAGCGGCGTGTTTCGAGGTGAAAACGACAACCTCACAGATACCTTCCGCAGGTTTAACAGGGGAGAGTTTTGTTGGTTTTACCGCCGGAACAGGCGCGTTCCGCTGAAGAGACGGGAACTTGTTCTCAAAGACGGCAATCTCAAAACTTTCCACCGGTATTTCTGTCGGAAACTTTCCCTTTTTAGTCGGGCAGAGAGGGCAAAAGCCGGCAGGCGGCAGAAAAGTGCGGTCCTGCCTGTGAGTGGCAGTAATTACCCACTCCTCCATCATTGGATTCCATCTGAGTTCGGACATTTGCGTTCCTCGGGAAACGTTATCCCTTTTCAGTTCCTTTCGGATTTAAAGAATTCCGCCGTCTCGCCAATTCCCACGTCTATGCCTGTGAGAGGTTCCCAGCCCAGCACTTTTTTTGCTTTACCCCAGTCGAGCAGGCTCTTCCTGATATCTCCCGCCCGGTGCGGCCCGTACTTCGGTTTGGTCTTTACCCCAAGCACTTTATTTATTTTAGAGTAAAGTTGGTTAACATCGGTGGCAATACCTGTGCCGATATTGAACCCGCCTGTCGCCGCAGACTTAAGCGCCAAGAGGTTTGCCCTCGCGACATCTTTGCAATAAACATAGTCCCTTATGTACTTTCCGTCGCCGTTAATCACGCAGGTTTCTCCGGACAGCAGTTTCCTGCAAAAAATAGCAACCACCCCGGCCTCTCCGTGAGGGTCCTGCCTCGGGCCGTAAACGTTGGAATAACGCAGCGCCGTATACCGCAACCCGTACTCAGTGAGATAGAACCTGAGATACCATTCCATAACCGCTTTTGAAATGCCGTAGGGAGAATCCGGGTCCAGAGGAGAGAATTCGTTTGCAGGACACTTCGCGCGGCCGCCATAGACAGTACCGCCGGAAGAGGCAAAAATGAATTTCTTCACCTTGTTTCTGGCGGCGCAGTCCAGCAGGTTCAGCGCGCCGGTGATGTTAATGCGGGCGTCCTCCAAAGGGAGCCTGACAGACCTGGAAACGCTGATCTGGGCGGCTTCGTGAATTATATAATGCGGTAAGAATTTCTTCAAAACCGGAAGCAGTGCGGGAGAAGCGATATCAACCTGCGTGAACTTGGCTTTCGGGTTAATGTTCTCTTTCTTCCCGCTGCTTAGATCATCTATCACCAGGACCTCATAACCCTTCTCCACAAGCATATCCGTTATATGAGACCCTATAAATCCCGCCCCGCCTGTGACAACCACGCGCTCTTTAGCCGCCATTGCCGCCCCCTGTTAAAATTCTTGTAATCCTGTCTTCAATTATTCCGGTTAAGCTTTACGGTCTTCTGCCCTCTGCCCTCTGTCTTCTGTCCTCTGTCTTTCGTCTTCTGCCTTCTGCCCTCCGTCCTCTGCTCTTAAGCATCTAACCTTCTGACCCTCTGACCCTCTGCCTTCACTCCCCTTAGCCCAGGAGTAGTAAATCAAGTATCTTCCGTCTTTTAATGTTACGACTTCTTTTTGTAATTTTTTCGCCTTCATTGCGGCCCTCCGCGCGCTTACCAACAGACAAGGTCAAATCAATTCCTAATCTGCGTAATCTGTCTTTCTAATCAGCGTAATCGACTGAAGTCATTCTAGGCCATACTCTTTCATTTTCCGCCACAAAGTTGAACGCGAGATTCCGAGATACCTTGCCGCTACGGTATGGTTGTTGCCGGTTAGGGAAAGCGTCTCGGAAATAAGCTTCTTCTCTATCTCCGATATCTTAACGAATTTTCCGCCTCTGATGACAGAGTCGCCCGAAGAGGACCCGCCGGAAGAAAGCAGCGGCTGCCCCGGAATGGACGGCGGCAGAGCGGCTTTTGTAATTATATTGTTGTCAGAAAAGACTACCGCGTGCTTAATGGTATTCTGCAGCTCGCGCACATTGCCGGGGTAATCGTAATTCATCAGAACGGCGAGCGCTTCATCGGATATGCGGAGCACGTCTTTTCCGCTTTCTTCATTATATTTCTCGAGGAAAGATCTGATAAGCGCGGGGATATCTTCCTTCCTGTCGCGCAGGGGCGGGATATTAAGCATTACAACGTTAAGCCTGAAAAACAAGTCCTCGCGGAATCTGCCGGCCTCTATCTCTTTTCTTAGATCCTTGTTTGTCGCCGCAATTATTCTTACATTTACTTTCTTGTTTTCCGTGTCGCCGACGCGCCTTACCTGTCCGTCATCAAGAACACGCAGGAGCTTTGCCTGGAGGGAAAGGTTCATATCACCTATCTCATCGAGGAAAAGCGTTCCCAGGTTTGCCTCTTCAAGCAACCCCTTTTTGTCGGCGTTCGCGCCGGTGAACGCGCCTTTTTTATAACCGAAGAGTTCGCTTTCCAGAAGGGTTTCAGGGATAGCCGAACAATTTAGAGCGACAAACGGAGCGTCCGCCCGCTTGCTTAACCTGTGGATGGCGTTAGCCATGACTTCTTTTCCGGAGCCGGTCTCGCCGGTGATAAGGACTGTGCTGTCGGTCGGCGCCACCCTTGACACGGCATTAAATACTTTTTTTATAACCTGGCTTTTCCCGACTATTTGTTCGTTTATTGTCATTTTTATTCCGTTTTAAAACCGGCTTTAAGCTTTTCCAGCAGCGCCGGAGTCAGCCCGTCAACCGAGCCCAAATCTTCCATCTTCTCAAAAGGCCCGTGTTTCTCGCGGTAGCTTATTATTCTTGCAGCCGTTACCGGACCAATACCCGCAGCCGCTTCGAGTTCTTTAAACGTCGCGGTATTAATATTTGTCAGGGCGTAGCTCTTCGAAAAAGCCGGCAAGGAAGCCGGCGAGCTTACCCTATAACAGCTAACCGGCGCCAGGAGAAGAGCTGTCAGGGCCGCAAGAAGTACTCCGAGAGCAATAACCGCTGCTTTGGCGTTTTTTTTCATCTGTTGAACCTATTCATGGCCTCTTCAACAGTTGCTGTGAGCAAAAGTTGCGCCGCCAAGGATGCCTGCTCAATAGATTTCAGGTAGGTCTCTTTTTCTTCTTTGTTGAACTTGGAAAGGACAAAACTCACCGTATCAGTTTTTTTATCGAGCGAAGATATGCCTATGCGAATCCTGGTAAATTCGTTCGTCCCGAGTTTTTCTATGCAGGATTGAATACCCTTGTGCCCGGCGCTGCCGCCGCCCTGTTTTATGCGTATGGTTCCAAGCGGCAGGTCCAGCTCGTCATGAAGCAGGATAATTTCATTTGCAGCAGCGGAGAATTTTTTTGAGAGGCAGACGGCAGCTTCGCCGCTTAAATTCATAAAAGTTTGCGGCTTGGCGAGAACGACTGAGCCGTTCCCGCCAAGAACCGCGAAACATTCTTCTCTTGTCACCTTGATATTCAGGATACCCGCAAGCGAGTCAATTGCGTCGAAACCGGCGTTATGCCGCGTCCCGATATATTCTTTCCCGGGATTCCCGAGGCCGATAATAAGTTTCATTAGCCTGCCGTTCCGATTTATTTATATTACTTCTTGGAATCTTCTTTCTTTCCCTCGCCCTTGCCTTCGGCTTTGGCTTCAGGTTTCGCTCCTCCGCCTTTTTCCGATTCAGCAGCAGCTTTCTTTTCTTCGCGTTCCTTCTCGCCGATAACTTCAGGGCCGGTAGGAGCGCCTTCAGCGGGAGCAGCAACTTCTTCCTCAACCTGAGGTATTGAGACAAGAAGAACTGTCTCGTTAAGGTCATCCTTGATAGTTACGCCTTCCGCGACCTTAAGGTCCTTAACATGGACGGTGTCGCCGAGATTTAACGCGGAAATGTCTACTTCAATGGAATCCGGAAGTTTCGCGGGCAGACATTTGATGTCTATTTCGCGCAGGTGGAACTCGAGTATACCTCCGAGTTTTACGCCCGGTGCTTCGCCCTTTATAATCACCGGGACCTTAACGTCGATCGGCTCGTTCATATTGACAGAATACAGGTCAACGTGTATCAGGGTCCCGCTGACCGGATGGACCTGAACTTCCTTGAGCATAGCCATCTCTTCGCTTTTGCCATCAATCTTGACGTTCAGCAGCATATTCATTCCGGCTTTGGAATGTATAATCTTCTGAAGGTCCTTGGCTACCAGCGTGAGCATCTCCGGTTCCCTTTTCTTCCCATAAAGAACCGCCGGAACAAAAGCCTCAGCGCGCGACTTGTGGGCCGCCCCTTTGCCTTTGCTCTCCCTTATTTTAGCTGCCAGATCAACTTTTTCCATTTACTTCCTCCAATTTTATCTGATCGCACTGATTATAACAAATGACCGGTTTCAATCACCTGAACAACCTGCTGACCGATGTTTCATTATGAATGCTCCTGATGGCTTCCCCCAGAACTTCTGCCACAGAAACAACCTTTATTTTATGTATGGCCTTAGCCGCCTCGTTGAGAGGTATGGTGTCAGTGACAACAACTTCTTTGATCACCGAGTTGTTTAGTTTCTCAACTGCGCTTCCTGAAAGCACCGGATGCGTGCAGCAGGCGTAAACATCTTTCGCGCCTTTCTTCTTGAGGAAGAGAGCGGCTTCGCACATCGTACCCGCCGTAGAGATCATATCATCCGGGATAAGAACATTCTTTCCGGTAACTTCACCAATAAGGTTAAGAGCTTCCACATGAGTAGAGCCGTAGCGTCTCTTGTCAACTATTGCAACCGGGCAGCCCAGTCTCTCGGCGAAACTCCGGGCCATCTTAACCCCGCCCATATCTGAAGCGCAAATCGCGAGGTTAGCTATCTTTTTCCCGGCAAAGTACCTTGTCAGCACCGGTTCCGCCTGCAAATGATCGCAGGGGATGTCAAAGAAACCCTGGAGCTGGGCCGCGTGCAAATCCATCGCAACCACCCGGCTCGCGCCGGCCGATGTCAAAAGGTTTGCCACAAGCTTCGCGCTGATGGCCACCCTTGGCTGATCTTTCCTGTCCTGCCTCGCGTAACCATAGTATGGAATTACCGCTGTTATTCTTTTTGCGGAAGACCGCTTGAAAGCGTCTATCATCAGAAGCAGTTCCATAAGCGTTTCATTAACCGGAGCGCTGGTCGGCTGTATCAGATAGCAGTCGGCCCCGCGGACGTTCTCATCAATCTTCGCCCAAATCTCGCCGTCCGGAAATTTCTTTATGCTTATCCTGCTTTCCTTTACGCGGAGATGCCTGCATATCTTCTTTGTAAGATCAGGATTTGCAGTGCCGCCGAACACCTTTATTTTGGCGTCAAACATTTTTCCTCCGCTTAAAATACTCCTGAGCCTGCTGCAGACGTTTCAGGTCATCAACTCCCATAACTTCGGCCGGATTCTCCGCCGTGTAGGTACCGATCCTGAAGCCTTTCTTCCTGAAAATTTCTATTGCATCGGTCAGATAATATTCGCCTTTGAGTTTGTTCTTCTTTATCCTCAGCAGCGCGTATGCAAGTTTCGGCCAGTCATAGCAGTAGATGCCTGAATTTATCTCTTTAATTTTCTTCTGGGCCGGCGTCGCGCTTTTCTCTTCGACAATACCTGTAACTGTGCCGGTTTTACTCCTGATTATGCGGCCGTAGCCGGTTGGTTCCTTCAGGACCGTCGTAACTATCGTAACATCGTTCATACCGCCTATATGAGACCCCATCAGCGCGGAAAGCGTCTTCCTTGTTATAAGAGGCGTGTCGCCGCAAACGATAAGCGTGTCGCCGCGGTAGCCTTTCATCGCCGGGATTGCAGCTTTTACAGCGTCAGCCGTGCCGAGCATCTTTCTCTGAACCGCCGCTTTAACTCCGGCAGGGAGAACCTTTTTTACCAGTTCGCGTTTGTAGCCGACTATTGCGACAATCTTTTCCATCTCTTTCAAAGAAAGAAGGCTGCCGATAATGTAACTAACCATCGGCCTTCCTGATATCTTATGTAGTACCTTCGGGAGAGGGGACTTCATACGTGTCCCTTTTCCGCCGGCAAGGATAATAGCGCGCATAATAGATGTGTATTTTATAAAAAAAGAGGGGGAAAATCAAGGGAAATCAAGGAAAACCGGGGTGTTTCTTTTTAAAACGCGGTACCATTTGCTTCCGAGCTTATCATATTGTTTATAAGGGCTTTTCGCTTTTCCGCAGGCAAAAAGGCCTGTCAGCGCATGGATGGCCTCGAACTTCATACCGAGTGTTTCCGCCATTCCACCGGCTGATTTGAAAGAACTTACGGCTGCCGCTATATTTCCGGAAAGCCGCAAAAGTTCCCCCTCCTGGAGCTTAGAATAGACCAACCCCCGCTTGTCTTTGTGCCTGAGAAAGAGGGTTTTGGACTCTTTCAGAAGGAGTGCCGCTTTGCCATTTCTGCCGGAAAGCATTAGCGAATTGGCATAACCCCACAGGACAAAAGAGATATTTACTTCGTCTTGTATCCGCCGGTAATTTTTCAGAGCTATTTTGTAGTACTTTTCGGAAAGGGCAGCCCTTAAGAGCATTCTTGAAGCGCTTCCCATCCCGCAGTTGCAATAGGCAAAGCCGAAACGGTCTCCATGCTTTTTGAATATAACTGACGCTCTTTTATAAGAGTTAAAAGACTCTTTAAAGTTCCCGAGCATCCTGAGGATTCCGCCAAGCCCGGCCAAAGCATAGGCCGTTCCGCTCTCATCTTTCAAAAGTTTATAGAACTTTACCGAGAGGAGTAAATGTGCATGGCTTCCCTTGAGATCGCCCGTTAACCTCAGCAGTCCTCCGAGACACCAGCAAAAATACGCGTAACCTGCCCAATCAGCGGACTCCTTATAGATCTTTCCTGCCGCGGAAAAATGCTCTGCCGCGCCTCTGTAGTCTGAGAGGGCGCGAAGAGACATGCCAAGGCCCATGAAACAATCCGCCTGCTGCGGCGCATCGGAAACATTCAGCTTGAGGGCTTTTTTGTAGACGCTTATCGCACCCCGGAAATCTCCCGTAAGCCGGAGACACCCTCCGAGCCCGGATAGAGACTCAAAAGAACTTTCCTTTTTTACAGCCTTTTTATAAAGTACCAGCGCTTCCCTAAAACTGCCGGTTTCCCTTTTTATCCCGGCTCTCTCTGTCAAACTCAGATTCATTTTCATTCTCGGCCCTCAGGCATACTTTCTCATTAACTCAAGACAGTTCGGCGGGACAAGCGGCTGGCGCGAAAGTGAAGCAGATCCTATTTCAAAAGCAGAATCTTCAAATACCGGCCGTTCATGTTTATATATAATCCCCGTGGGAATCCTGTCTCCCCATTCCAGAGCTTTAGAGAAAGCCTTCACCCTGTCGGAGGGATCATAATCAGCTTCCCCATCAAGATTGTACACTCTGTCTTTGTACCACTGGAAAGTATTCGTCTTATTAAAGGTAAAACAGGGCTGTAATATGTCAACGAGCGAGAATCCGCGGTGTTTGACCGCGGCAGAGATTATCTTAGAAAGGTGTTCTATATCGCCCGCAAAACCGCGGGCCACAAAACTGCAGTCCATTGCGACAGCTACAGCGAGCGGGCTCTCCGGGATATCCACGCTCCCAAAAGGCGTGGTTCCTGTCTTTGTCCCGAGCCCGGTGGTTGGAGAAGCCTGACCTTTGGTCAGCCCGTAAATCTGGTTATCGTGTACAAGATAGGTTATATCCGGATTTCTCCTCATTGCGTGGACAAAATGGTTGCCGCCCTCTGCATACGCGTCTCCGTCGCCGCCTGCCGCTATGACAGTCATCTTGTGATTTGCCATCTTGACCCCGAACGCCGCCGGCATGGTGCGCCCGTGAAGCCCGTTAAAACAGTTAACTTTCAGGTAATGGGGAATCTTGGCCGCCTGGCCTATGCCGGATACCATTATGACCTGCCAAGGTTCAAGGCTGAGATTGACTAGCGCCTGTTTTAGAGCCTGAAGCAAGCCAAAGTTGCCGCAGCCCGGACACCAGGCATTGTCGTCTACGCTGTTGTATGCGCTTGCTAAAACCATACCCCCCCCTTAAAATCTGATGCTCAGATGCTTTCTAAACCAGATGCTCGGATGTTTGGAGGTTCAGATGCTCAGACATTGTTCTGTCCTTCTGACCTTCCGACCCTCTGACCCTGTACCACTCCCTCGTACCACTCACTTCGCTCGGGTACGGGACTAAAGACATTCGTTCGGGTACAGGGCACGCCTTCCAACCCTCTAACCCTCTAACCTTCCAACAATGTATTCGGCTGTCAAGGGATGCCCGTCATACCTCAATATCCGCTTATTGAAACGCAGTTTAGTGTTCTTCTCCAGCAGGTCAGCGAACTGCCCGGAATAATTATTCTCGGCGCAAATATATCTTTTAACGGATGATTCGTTGAACTTGAATTTTAGTTCCGGCAGGGGCCAGATATTCGTAAAGTGAAGCAGTCCCGCCGGCTTCCCGGAAGCGTTCAGAATCTCTGCCGCTTCCTTAACTGCTCCGAAAGAAGAACCCCAGCTAACTAGCACTGTTTCCGGTTTTTCACTGCCAAAGTAAACAGGCTGATCCATATCAGAGACTATCTCAGCAAGTTTTCCAGCGCGCTTGTCAACCATCTTCACGCGAAGCTCCGCGGACTCTGTGATATGGCCTTCCTCGGTATGTTCATCGCTGTCGGCGTAAACGACCTGGTTCTTGGCGCCTGGTATCAGCCGCGGTGAAACACGCCCGGCCGACAAGTCGTAGCGCTTATAGTTGTAATTACCTGGGAATTCAGCCAGCAATCCACCCCTGCTTACCGGATCAGCTCTAACATCCGCCAAATTTACAGAGAAACTGGAATCATTAAAATACTGATCGGAGAGAACAAACACCGGGACCTGATATTTCTCTGCAAGGTTAAAAGCCCTGCTCATTATCAGAGGGCCGTCGGCCGCGGTCGCCGGTGCCAGTATTACTCTGGCAAAATCGCCGTGCCCCGCGAAGAGGACCATATTGAGATCTCCCTGTTCTGTCCTTGTCGGAAAACCGGTCGCCGGTCCCGGCCGCTGTGAGATACCTATGACAACAGGTGTCTCTGTCATGCCGGCAAGGCTCACACCCTCTATCATCAGCGCGAACCCGCCGCCGGAGGTGCAGGTCATAGCGCGGACTCCGCCGTATCCCGCGCCGATAGCCATATTAATCGCCGCTATCTCGTCCTCTGCCTGTTCCAGTACGATGCCGTATTCACGCGCTTTTGCCGCGACGTATTCCATTATGGAAGTTGCTGGGGACATCGGATAACCGGAATAGAATTTCAGCCCTGCCGAAACAGCCCCTATTCCAAGAGCCTCGCTGCCGTTTATTAAAATCTTGTTTTTTGAATTGACTTTCAGCGTAGGAGCCAGCATAAACTTGCCTGAAACACCGGGTGTTACCGCCGCGATACCGGCGTTTACGGCCTTGATATTCCCGGAGACAACCTCCGTGCCCTTTTTGGAAAACAGTTCCTTAATTACGCCTTCGCATTCCTTTATTATATCCGCCCCGAGAAGCGCGAGCACAGCCCCGGTAGCCACCGAATTTACCATTATCTTATCGCCACCGGCTGAAACCGCGAGCTTATCAAAGGGAACCGATACCCAGCCTGCTTTTAGGACTTCCGCCCGCTGCTTATCCCCGTCATAAAGCAAAATTCCGCCGTCCTGTACTCTCAGGGCGTTCCTCTTTATGGCAAGCAGGTCAAGCGCCACCAGGATGTCAAATTTTTCTTTTATGGAATTTACGGGAGAGGTTGAGATGCGAATTATTGAGGTGTTATTGCCGCCCCTGATGCGGGACATCACATCCTGCCAGACAAAAACATTGTAGCCGGCCCGCAAAAAACTTTTCGCGAGCGTGAAAGAAATAGACTGCATTCCCATTCCGGCCGCGCCGGAAATACCGATCGTTACGTCCTTGGACAAGTCGCCCCCATGCTCACGTTACGCTTTCTTCACATAGACTTTGATAGTGCCGCTTGCCTGCTTTTCTCCTCCGGCATAAATGTTGCCGGTAGTCTTGCACCAGGCAGGCATATCGTTAAGGATGCCTTCGTCGTCAGCTTCAATTTCAAGTATTTCGCCCGACTTCATTTCCTTTATCTTCTGTGTTGTCTTGATTATAGGGACCGGGCAGTAGAGGCCGACGCAATCTAGGGTTTGGTTAGGATTAATACCTTCCATAAAGAACTCCTGTATTAATGGTTTATAACGTTTTTAACGTTCTTAACGTTTATAACGTAAGGCGCAAGTTTAGACAAACAAGTTTATATTGGATTCCTTTGCTTCGCCGAGATAGGTAGCGGCTCCTGCCATCTCATCAACTTCGTCAACCAGCGCTTCGCGGTCAAGCCCCATTACATTGCAAGAGGTAGTGCAGGCGATGAATTTTACTCCAAGTTCCCTCGAGAGCTTGAAAAGTTCCGGGAGCGAGGCCATTTTTTTCTGTTTCATAAGCATCTTCATCATTTCCGGCCCGGCACCGGCAAAATTCAATTTTGTCAGAGGCAGTTTTTCTTTTGTCCCGCTGTTTAAGAAACCAAACATCTTCTGCAGGAAATTAGCCTGCTTCGCGAGCACACCGCCCCTGCGCAGCACGCTCAAACCCCAGAAAGTGAAAAATATGCTCACCTTTATTCCCATTGAGGCTGCCGTAGTAGCCAGCGTAAAAGCGGCAAGCGCTTTATCCATCTCCCCCGAAAACAGTATTATCGTCATTTTATTATTATCGGCCATACATCCTCCTTTCTGTCCTCTGTCTTCCGCCCCTCACCCCTTCCACAACGGGCTCATCTTCCTCAGTCTCTCAACTATGCCGGGAAAAACCGAAATCACATGTTCTATATCTTCTCTCGTAATATATTTATTCAACGAGAACAGGATTGAGCCGTGACAGATTTCAATCGGGACGCCGACTGCCAGCAAAACATGGGAAGCTTTTAACGCTCTTGAAGTGCAGGCGGATCCGGAAGATGCGGCTATTCCTTCCCCGTCAAGAAACATAAGCATTGACTCCCCTTCTATGAATTCTATGGAAATGTTGACGTTGGTCGGCAGCCTTAACTTTGCATCCCCGTTCAGCCTTGAATGTTTTATTTTTGAAAGCACCCCGGAAATCAACGCGTCGCGCAGGGCTTCCATCTTTGCCGCGTTTGCCGCGAGTTCAGGCTTTATCAGTTCGGCTGCTTTTCCCATCCCGACTATAGCCGGAATATTTTCAACGCCTGCCCTTTTACCCTCCTCCTGTATGCCGCCGTCAATAAGAGGAAAAACGCGAGTACCCTTACGGATGAACAGAGCCGCCGCGCCTTTGGAGCCGTAAAACTGAGTTCCGGAGAAAGTCAAAAGATCAACGCCAAGCTCTCTTGCATCCACGGGTATAGTTCCTACCGTCTGCACAGCGTCGGAATGAAGAAATATCTGGGGCAGGTTCTTCGCTTTCCTTTCGGCGTTCAGGATCTTTATGGCTGCGGCAAGTTCCTTTATCGGCTGGATTGTCCCGACCTCGTGATTCGCGTGCATGACTGAAACAAGGACAGTGCCGTCTGTCACCAGGCCGTTCAGGGCGTCAAGAATAATAATACCCTTGTTGTCTACCGGAAGCAA
Source organism: Candidatus Firestoneibacteriota bacterium (assembly GCA_903916325.1). GTDB lineage: Bacteria > Oederibacteriota > D2-FULL-39-29 > D2-FULL-39-29 > CAIOVX01 > CAIOVX01. The sequence goes on along the minus strand of CAIWWK010000045.1, from coordinate 9,855 downwards.
ACTAGTCTGAAACCCAAGTTTCTCAAGACTCTTGACGGAATTCATTACGGAAAAATGTTCAATGGCGGAAATTACAACGTGCTTTCCTTTAGCCTGGTTGGCAAGGCCGATGCCTTTCACGGCCATGTTGTTTGCCTCGGAAGCGTTTGAAGTGAAGATAATCTCTTGAGGCTCAGCGTTAATAAGAGCGGCTACCTGCTGCCTTGCGATCTCTAGAGCCTCTCTTGGTTTTTCTCCGAACCGGTGAATGCTTAGAGGATTTCCAAAATATTCAAAAAGGTACGGCAGCATGACATCCCGAACCAGAGGGTCTACCGGAGTACCGGCGGCATTGTCAAGGTAAATATCCTTCATCGCGCCTCCATAGGACTAAACAAACCATTCATAATTATACACGGCTTGGCGGTTGGGCACTATGACAAAGGTCATGGGCCGTTGCCCGGCTCAGAGTTTTCCGTTTGTTACAAGATACTTAAATACCGCGAGGGACGCTTTGGCGCCCTCTCCTGCCGCTATTATTATCTGCTTTTCCGCAACATTGGTTACATCTCCTGCCGCAAAAATCCCTGGAATGGAAGTGGCGCAGTCGGTATCAACCAGTATTTCACCGGAACCGTTGCGTTTCACAAGAGACGCAAATTCCGAGTTTGGGAGAAGTCCTATCTCTACAAATACTCCCTTCACCGGTATCTCCGATACGCCTTCACCGGCCTTCTCTACTCTGACGGCAGAAACGGCTTTTTCACCGATTATGGAAATGACTTTCGCCCCGTTTCTGACCGAAACTGCAGGGCTCTTTAGAACCAGGTCGCGCATAACTTCGTCCCCGCCTAATCTTTCCGTGTTATTAATAATATGGACTTTTGAGCAGTAGCGCGCGAGCTGTATAGCCGCGTCAAGCGCGGAATTTCCTCCGCCGATTACCGCAACTTCTCTGCCGGCAAAGAGAGGCCCGTCACAGGTGGCGCAATAGGTGAGGCCCTTGTTCTTGAACTCTTTTTCTCCCGGCACATTAAGTTCCCTGGATCTTTTACCGGAAGCGATAATCACCGAGTTCGAGAAATACTTCCCTTTGGCAGTTATAACGGTAAAAACCCCACCGGCTGAGGCCAAACTGAGGACTTCTTCGGATTCTTTCATGGGAATCTTGAATTGCTTGATATGCTCGTCAAACTTGACCGCGAGCTCGGGACCGGAGATCATATTGAAACCGGTGTAGTTTTCTATGTCTCCGCTCCAGGCGGCCTGGCCGCCGACGTCTCCCGTGAGCATAAGAAGATTAAGCCTCTTTCTGGCGGCATAGACCGCTGCCGTTATTCCGGCAGGGCCCGCGCCTATGATTATCAGGTCAAAGATACCAGGCATCAAACCTCCGGCAAAATTATTGCGGAGTACTATTTTATCCCGCAGGCCTTCTTAAGTATATACAGGTGTTTTATATGCTTGAGTTCTTCTTTTACCATTTCATCCACGATTTTCTTTTCCTTTTCAGGCATACCTTCAAGCATGCCCTGGAAAAGAATGACCGAATCCTTCTCGAACTTCAGAGCGGCTTCAATTATCTCGGAGTCATTCTTAAGGTTCTCAGAAGCCCTCTTGCCTGCGTCGGCTTTCGTGAAAATATTGTCTCCCGCGAGCATCCGGACATAGTCCGCGTATTCGCCGTCATAAGTTTCCGGCTCCGCCGTTTTCTCGGCATCCTGCTGCATTTTTAGAAAAGCAGCAAGGTGGTGATCTTCTTCCTTGGCAAGATGTTCAAAGATAGCTTTGGCATTTCCCGCTTTCGCGTTCTTTGATGCTGCCTCGTAGAACACCCTGCCGTTCTTCTCTATCTGCACGCCAAGGTCAAGCACTTCTGCCGCGTTGAATTTTAATCCCATAGCCTCTCCGTTTTTTATTAGCTATTAGCTATCAGTTATCAGCTGTTAGTTATTGTCCCTTTACGAACATGTCTTTGCCTACCCCGCAGTTGGGACAGGCCCAGTCCTCCGGGACTTTCTCCCACGAAGTTCCTGCCGCAACATTATTATCGGGATCTCCGACTGCCGGATCATAGATATAGCCACAGACGGTACATTTATATTTATCCATTGCAACCTCCGGGCGGCAGAATATTCAGCCGCTGGCGTTAAGTCAGTTTCTTCGCGAATTCCTTTCCGAATTCGAAACATTGCTTCAGTTCTTCAGGACTCGGGACGAATTTCAGGCTGATTCCTGGCTGCACGATCTCAATACCTGGAGTCGCAATAAATTTCTCCATTTCTTTCACGGCGCCGCCGCCCCAGCCGAAAGAGCCAAAGGCCGCAGCCTTCCTGCCTGAAGGCTTCAAACCCTTAAGGAATTCAAGGAACATAGCAAGATTCGGCAGCATGCCATTATCGTGAGTAGAGGAACCGAAGAGGTAGCCGCGGGCATAGAGCATTTCCCTGATAATCTCCGTGCTATCTGTCTCGGCCACATCATACATCTTGACATCAATGCCCTCGGAAACGAGCCCGTCAACTATACTGTAAGCCATCTTCTCGGTAGATTTCCACATGGTCTCATAAGCAATTACCGCCTTTCTACGCGTGGTCTGCTTTCCCCACTCAACATAGGAATTGACTATTTTCATAGGGTCTTTCCGCCATATTATCCCGTGGCTCGGCGCAATCATCTTGAGAGGAAGTTTCATTTTGACAATTTCATCAATTTTTCTGAGCACCATGGGAGAGAAAGGCCAGAGGATGTTCGCGAAGTAAGCTTCTGCCTCCTCAAAAAGAGGAGAGCTGTCAACTTCATCGTCAAACCGCGCGGAAGAAGCGAAATGCTGCCCGAAAGCGTCATTCGGCATTAGCAAACCGTCTTCTATAAGATATGTAAACATTGAATCGGGCCAGTGAAGCATCGGGGCTTCAATGAACGAGAGCGTCTTTTTGCCAAGAGAGAGTTTATCTCCTGATTTTACGACCTGCAAATCAAGCCCAAGATAGTACATCTTTTCAAGAGTTTCTTTCACTTTAGCAGTGCCAAAATGCTTAGCGTTCGGGCAGGCCTTCTTCAATGCAGGCAAGGAACCTGAATGGTCCGTCTCACCGTGATTTGAGATTATATAATCTATTTTTTCCGGCGGGACAATTTCCGCTATATTCCGCAGCAGCTGATCGCTGAATGGAGCGTATACCGTGTCGACAAGCGCTATTTTTTCGTCGACTATCAGATAAGAATTGTAAGTAGACCCGCGCCTGGTAATGTATGTGTGACCGTGAAAAGCTCTGACATTCCAGTCAACCACTCCGACCCAGTAAACACCCGGCAACAACTTAACTGCTGACATATGCCCTCCGTGTATGCTTTAGTATAATTTATAAATCATGCATTTTCAATACAATACAACACCCTGAAATATTGCGTAATATGACAGTGGTCATGGTAGGTGCAGAGTGCGCGATGTATTATTAAAATAAAGGTGGTGATTAAAATGGCAGGATGTGATTGCGGTTGCGGTTGCGGAAATGTCAGCGTTTATGTTTGTAAGAAATGCGGCAAAGCGGCAATGAAACCTATAGTTTGCTGCGGCGAACCAATGAAGAAAAAAACAGGCAAATAACAAGGGTTCGCGGGGGGTGCGCTTCCAAATGTCCCCCATTACAGCGCACTTCTCCAACCCGAAAGGACGGCGAAAGCCGTCCTTTTTTTTATTGCCGTTTCAGGCAAAATATCCCGGATCTTTTTTCATAGGGTTAGTGTTTATCTCTTCTGCTATTTCTTTTTTTATCCCGGGTTTATTCAATTTATAGAACATGTAGTTTTTATAGGACTCTACTCCTGGCTGGTTAAACGCGTTTATGCCAAGAAGTTCCCCTTCATAAGCCGTAGCCATCTCAAAGAAAAACAATAGGGCTCCCCAATAATACGCGTTTAACTCCGGGAGGCTGATCGTGCAGTTAGGGCGCATTTCGCGGTTCAAAGCCCAGGCCGTACCCTCTTGAGCGGTCTTCAAGAGACCTGAAAGAGTCCTTCCGGAGAGGAAATCTTCTGAAATCGGGAGCTTAAGGTCTTTCTTATATTTCTCGACGCGGATAAAAGTGACGACCTTATCATTCCTGCCCTCGATATTATTCTGCTGGATGGAATGAAGGTCGTTAGTCCCCCTTGCCGAAATTGGCGTCCTGCCGGTGTTAATAATCCTGGACCTGTCCTCAACCCACTTCTCCGCCCCTTGCTCAAACACTATTTTCCTTGCGTATTTCTTCCCTGTGCTTTCGGCCAGCAGCTGGATATACCAGTCAGCCGTGGATTTCAACTGCTCCGAGAAAGGCATTATTATGGAAATCTGCTTTCCTTTTTTCTCATACGCTATGACTGAAAGCGACGCGTAAAACAGCGCGGGGTTTTTGAACATATCGGAGAGCGCGCAGCTTTTAGCCATATCCGCGGCACCTTTGAGCACTTCCGCTATCTTCACCCCGGTGATCGCAAGATGGAGCAGTCCCATGTTCAATTCCGAAAATCTCCCGCCGACGCCTTCAAGGAGAGGCAGGCTGCGGTAGGCAAGAGGATCTTTTGCCGAAGCCGCGGATGCTTTCTTTCTCAATGTTCCGGCTTTCGGATCGGTGACGGCTATAATCTGCCTCGCGAATTTAGCTCCCGCGCCTCTCTTTAGCCAGGCCTCAACAATCTCCAGCGCGGCTTTTGTCTCGGAAGTTTCTCCGGACTTTGATATTACCACTACGAAAGTCTTCCGGGGATTGAGATTTGAAAGCAGCGAAGAAAGTGTCACGGGATCCAGATTGTTGCCTTCAAAATAAATCCTCGGCCTTCCTTTCCTTACGCCCGGAAAATCATTGTAGTAGGGAGGCAAAAGGGCGTCCTGAGCCGCTTTAATCCCGAGGTAAGACCCTCCGATACCGAGGGAGATGACATTTTCGTATTCAGAGGCTATCTCTTTGCCGAGTTTTTGTATTGAAACAATAACTTTCTTATCCTGCAGAGGAAGTTTTGACCATTCAAGCGAAAGAGCTATCCTGCTCTTCCTGTCCACCAGAACAGTCGCAAGGTGGTTAAAGGCCTTGCCCGCTCGCGCCGAAAAGGTTTTGAGTTCCGAAAGCCTGACCCCGTGCCGGCCTACGTTGAAATCCATCATATTGTTGAAATCGAACTTAATTTTTGGCATTGACCCTCCGTTTCACGGATTTTATCATAATCATGACGGGAATCATAGACAAAACACCTACAAAGCATTACAATGTAATAGTTCAACAGAGATTAAAGGCAGTGTTAACATTGACAGGAGACAAATATGCCTAATGTTTCAAGCACCGATGACGCGAAATTCAGCGAAGATGTCCTTAAAGCAACCCTGCCGGTATTTGCAATGTTCAAATCGGAATGGTGTGCTTCCTGCAAGAGAGTCACGCCCGTAGTCGAAAAACTTTCAGACGACTTCAAAGACCGGGTCAAGTTCGTGCATGTTGACGCCGTTAAAAATGTCAAGGCCTCGGCCGAAAACAATGTCCTTGCAATTCCCACGCTCGTCATCTTCAAGAATGGCAAAGAAGCCGAACGCGTAACCGGCTACTTTCCTGAACCGGAGCTTAAAGCTTTCATCGAAAGGAACATATGAACTGGGTTCTTGATGGATTAAATAGCGCACTGGCACAGGGTTCGTTCCTTGCCTTTTTTCTCGCTTTTCTTGGCGGAATTTTTGTAAGCTTCGAACCCTGCATTTACACAATGCTGCCTATCACGGTCACATTCATTGCTTCGCAGAGCAGCGGGAAAAAGCTTAAAGGATTCACGCTTTCGCTCGTATATGTGCTCGGACTTGCCCTTATATACACGCTGCTCGGCGCAATCGCGGCGCTTTCCGGAAAAGTATTCGGTCTGGTAAGCGCGTCGGCTTGGCCGAATACCCTTATGGGAATTGTCTGTATCCTTCTCTCCCTTTCAATGTTCGATATTTACGAGATACGCATGCCCGGCTTCATCAATAACCTTGCCAGCAAAAAAATAGGCTCGGGCTATGTTACGGTCTTTTTTCTGGGGCTTATCTCAGGACTTGTTGTCGGTCCCTGCACAGGCGCCGTGCTCGGAGCCCTTCTCTTCTATGTAGGCAAAAGCGGGAATATCGCTTTCGGCACGGGACTGCTCTTCGTCTTTTCTCTCGGCATGGGAGTCCTGCTCATCATAGCCGGAACTTTCGCCGGTCTGCTCCTGGCTATTCCAAAACCAGGTCCCTGGATGCAGTGGGTCAGACGGACAATCGGGGCAATACTGTTTTTAGCCGGCTTATCTTTTCTTTATCACGCATGGAAGTTCTATCACTGATATCTCTTTTGAGGAGGACTTATGAATAAAGTATTCACGGTTGGCGCAGTGCTTCTTATCGCCTTGTCCTGCGGGGCTATGTCAAAGAAAGTAAACGCGGAACAGGTTCAGCCCAAAACTGCGTCAATAGCTCCGGATTTCAGCCTGAAATCGCCGGAAGGCAAGGCCGTAAAACTTTCCAACTTTAAAGGAAAGGTCGTGCTTGTTAATTTTTGGGCTACCTGGTGCCCCTATTGCGTCAAGGAAATGCCGGACCTTGTAAAATTGTACTCCAAAGCCGGAGGCAAGGATTTCGAGATAATAAGCGTGGACATCCAGGAAAACCCGGACTCGGTGAAAGCTTTCATCGCCAAGAACGGGATAAAGCATACGGTAGCCATAGACCCTTCGGGAGATACCGCGCAGGCCTATAGAGTTGTCGGAATACCGACGAACGTACTCATCGACAAAAACGGAAATGTGGTTTTTAATCAGAATGAACTGCCAGGGGATCTCGAGAAAACGATAGGGGGACTGATAAAACAATAGTTCAAAAGTAAAATAACGTTAAAAGGACAGTGTCCATTAAAAGACACTGTCCTTTTTATTTAGTTATGCCGAAGAATACCCCGTCCTTAATTTTACTTAGCGGCAATTGCTGACGCTCGCACAGCGCGTATCAGGCGCGGCTTGAGATTTTCCTTGCCGTTTCTGATTATCAGATTTGAAACCGTGACAAACCTGAAATCCTTTCCGGAAAGCTGCTGGAGAATTGTCGGAAGCGCGAGCAGCGTGGCATCAATACCGCTGTGAAGAAGAATAATATCCCCGTCTTTCGGGTCGGCCATGACATTTGAGATAACTTCCGAACTCCTCATGGCCCCGTAATCCGAGTAATTAGTCCAGAGAACGGTAAAAAGCCCCATTGAAACTGCCGCCTCCACTGTGCCGCTATTATACCTGCCGGAAGGAGGCCTGAAAACTTCCGGCCTTTTGCCCGTGATTGATGCTATTTCCTGCTCGTCACGCTCCAATTCCGCAAGCGTCTCCTGTTTTGAGAGTTCCGTAAGAATTCTGTGTTCATAAGTATGATTGCCGATTTCATTACCGCGCCGGTCAATTTCTTTAACCAGTTCGGGATACTTAGCCGCCATCTTGCCGACAGTAAAGAAGGTCGCCTTTGCGCCGTAGCAGTCCAATATATCAAGTATTTTGAGCGTGTATTCAGGGTGCGGGCCGTCATCAAAGGTGAGAGCTATCAGCCTGCCGGCGGGAGTTTCGGCAGGCACAACGGAAAAACGCATGGAACGGGATTCGCCGGCATGGATATCCAGTACCGCGATCCATATCTTTACAAAACTTACGATTATCCCGAGGAATATAATGACTAAAAAAGAACGCCAGAGGAGGTTCTTATGCCGGCTCGGGAAGCCGGCTTTAGGGGAGCTTTTCAACTGTCACCGAAATCCCGTTTCTGGTTTTCTTTAGGCTTTCGACATATTTCAATTCGAAATTACCTATAACGTTGACCGGACTGGCCGGCCTGACTTCGCCTTTACAACTTGAAGGCGTTTCTCCATAAAAAATGCAGAACGCGGCGCCGGGCATCCAGTATGCGAGGTCGCCTATCGCTACAATAGATTTTGGGTTCTCCGGCCCGCGTTTCACCGGAATAGTAAAGTAGGTCTCATCCCCCCAGGTGTTTGCTTTAGCGGAAAAAGGCAGGGCGTTATATATCGCTTCGGCAGTCTTTGTAGAGTTCAATACGGCGTCTACTTCAAGCTCGCCGATTCTTATCTTTATTTTTCTCATTGGCCTTCCATTGTGATTCCCGCAAAGCCGCGAGTGCTTCGTGGCGTGCCATGTACCCTGCACTACTCCCCCGCACCACTTACTACATTCGGGTGCGGGACTAAAGGCTGTCGCTCGAGTGCAGGGCGCAGCCTGAGCCCGCGAAGCGGGTCTATCCTGCATGGCGTGCCATGTACCTGAGCGAAGCGAATGGTACATGGTGGGCGCTATAGGATTCGAACCTATGACCTCCGCCGTGTGAAGGCGGCACTCTAACCAACTGAGCCAAGCGCCCAATAAAAACAATTGCTAATTGCTGATTGCTGATTTCCACAAAACAACTACTTCTTTGCGTAATATGGGCTGTAGAAATCAGGTTCTAAAGACTTTGGATCAAGAACCTGACCGAACTTGCGTATCTCGTAATGCACATGAGCGCCGGTAGAAGAACCAGTGCTGCCCATCAAGGCCAGGCTTTCTCCCGCTTTTACTTTCTGGCCCGGTGATACCAGAAACCTGCTGCAGTGTCCGTACCTTGTTGTATACCCGTAATCATGTTCAAGTATCACAAGATTGCCGTACCCGCCCAGCCGGCCGGCAAAAATAACCGTTCCATCCGCCGTAGCATGGATCGGAGTGCCTATTCTGTTCGCTATATCAACTCCGACATGATATTCTTTACGCGATTTCCCTCTTCCGTCGTCTCCGAAATCAAATATCAGGTCTCTTGCCCCAAACCTGGATGTTATCCACCCCTTAACCGGCCGGCCCTTGGGAGTCGCAGCCCACACAGAGCGCAACTTTGAAACATACTGAAAGATTTCTTTTGTGCTCTGCTCGCGGAAGTCAAGTTCAGAGATAAGATTGTCGTATTCTTTGCTGACTTCTTCCTGCCCTATATCATCCGACAGCAGCTTATCGAGCACCTTTTGGTCAGATTTACTGGGACCGCCGATGCCCTCCTCCCTGACGAGGGATTTCTTATTTTTGTAAGCAAGCAGGTCCCTGAGTTTCTTTTCAAGGCTGCCCAACCTCTTTTCTTTCTCCTCAAGTTCTCCTGCTTTCTGAACTAAAAAGAGCGCCTTATCCTTAAATGCCGAAGAAGATTCCTTTGCAAGCCTGTAGTCAATGTCCAGCACCGCCACATAAATTCCGTACCCTAAAAGCACTGATAGCAAGAGAGCAGCAGCTATTCCGGCGAGCACCGGGAACCTAAGCTCTATAACGCTGTTTGATGTTATGTCACGATAGGCCGTCAGCGTTATTCTGCTCTTCAATATGTCCCAAAAGGCCTTTTTAGACATCTCTCTCCGGGGTCTTTACTGACTTGTTATTATAGCAAAACAGAGCATATTCAATCAATCCGGATCTTCCTGCATCTTTCTATATCCCTTCTTATCTGGCGTTTCAAGGCATCTCTGCTGCCGAATTTTCTGGTATCCCTGAGTTTTTTAAAGAATGTAACCTCTGCTTTCTCTCCGTAAATTTCCTTCTTTCTCAAACCTATAACATTAACTTCAACCGGAGGGTGTTTCTCGCCTGGATGGAAGGTTGGCCGTCCTATGCCGCAGGCGCCGCGGTAGGTTCTGCCGCAGATCTTTATGGTAACGGCATAGACGCCTTCCGGAGGGACAACTTCGTTTGTCGCGTTAAGATTTGCGGTCGGGAACCCTAAACCGGCGCCCCTGCCGTCTCCGTGAACTATCCTGCCTGTCAAAGAGTAGCGCCTCCCGAGCATTTTTTCAGCGGTTCTCAGGTCGCCCTCAGTTGCCCTCT
>CAIWWK010000044.1 GCA_903916325.1 Candidatus Firestoneibacteriota bacterium | reverse complement strand
TACTCGCCCGGCGCCGCGGATTCCGGCACGGAAAAGCAAACATAAAAAATCCCAAGCGCTTTTTCCGGCACATTCAATGTCTTCGCATGTGTAAGCCGTTCAGGAACGTTCCTGTAGGTGGTGTCCCAGGAGGAACCGATTCGTTGGTCGTCATAAACAGCCTGCCTGATTTCACAGTTTATTCCGGTTTTTTCTCCAGCGAAATCTGGCGGGGAAAGAGAGATATCTCCGGGCCCTCCGCCTATTCCCTTTATGGCGACTATGATAGATTCAAACTGCCCCGGGCAAGCATACGCTTCCACGGGCGTTTTTGTCTCTCCGGGAGCCGCGTTGGAGTTCTTGTAAAGCTGCCTGTTTACAGGAGGGAAAAAGACCCTAAAACCCCTCTCTTTTTCCTCTTTCGTGAATTCGGCAGACAAACCGGGATCCGGGAGGCCAAGATCATGAAACTTGCCGGAGAGGCTTTTCTTAAGTTCCGCCCGCCGGCCGGCGTCATCCTCAACTGCTTTTGCTATTATTTCCTCTTTGTCCTTGATCTCTTCGGCCGCTTCGGAGAAAAGAGTCATCTTGCTGATCTTTATTTCATAGCCTATCCCTCCAGCGGAAAAAGTAAACACCTTTCCGTCAAAACTCCTTAGCATTGACCTTGGAATGATAAGAGTCTCTTCTTTCCACTTGCCGTCAGACTTGCCTCCGATAAAACCTATTGGCCCTTTTCCATAAAGGCCGTCCCCGCCCTTTCCGGAATAGAAAGCAACCTTGCCGCCTTCATCCTTGAATTTGACTGTCAGGTAAAAAGCATGATTTATTGCGCCGTAGTTTTCCTTATCAAAATCAAACGCCGGCAACGCCCATATACATTGCGGCACATTGGATTTCAGCTGCCGGTAGGAATTGCCTTCGTCTGTCCCGGATTTCGGCGCTCGGTCAGGCATTGTGAAATAGGCGCCGTTGCCGGGGCTCAGGTCAGACGAAGTACCGAGGTTCCAGGTAAATGAATTTTGCCCGGAGGCCAGGACTGAAGAAACAAGAAAGAGAAGGGGAAAAAGGATGCGGGGGAACATGGGCCTCCTAATAAAAAGTTTAAAAAAAGCTTATAAGGTTCTTAAGGTTTGTAAGGTAAAGGCAAGCCTCTGGGTTTGCTTTTCAGTTTTTACTTTATAAACTTTATGACCTTACAAACCTTATTAACTTTTGTTACTTTCTAACTTGCCCGCTCCCTCTTACCACAAACTTTAGAGAAGTGAGTTCCTTAAGACCCATTGGGCCCCTCGCGTGGAGCTTCTGCGTTGATATTCCCATCTCGGCGCCGAGGCCGAACTCAAACCCATCATTGAATCTCGTGGACGCGTTAACGAAGACCGCCGCGGAATCAACCTCGCGCAGGAACTTTTCCCCCGCTGCCTTGTCGGAGGTGACTATCGCATCCGAATGATGCGATCCGTAATGATTGATATGCCTGATTGCCTCGTCCAGCCCGGAGACTACCTTGACGGCAATCATCAGGCAGGAATACTCTTTCTTCCAGTCTTCTTCAGTGGCGGCCGCGGAGTCTTTTACAAGCATCCTGGTCTCTTCGTCGCCCTTTATGGAAACTCCTGCAGCCATAAGCCGCGCGGCTACAACAGGCAGGAATGTTTTCGCTATTTTTGCGTTCACAAGAAGTTTCTCGGCTGCGTTGCAGACTGAAGGCCTCTGCACTTTCGCGTTGAAAACTATTTCTTCCGCCATCTTCAGGTCAGCGTCCTCGTGGACATAAACGTGGCAGTTCCCTTCGCCGTGCGTAATGACCGGCACTGAGGAGTTTTCAAGAATGAAATTTATCAGGTTCTGTCCTCCCCTGGGGATTATTACATCCAGCAGGAGTTTCTGTTTTACCATTTCGAGAACAGCCGCCCTGTCGGTGGAGTCAATGAACTCCACGCAATTTTCGGAGAAGCCGGAAAGCTTCAAAGCCTTCTTCATTATCTCTACGAGCTTCCTGTTGGAATTGAGGGCCTCTGAACCGCCTTTTAAAAGCAGGGCATTTCCTGATTTCAAGGCTAATGCTGACGCGTCAATAGTAACATTGGGACGCGCTTCATATATAATACCTATAACGCCAAGTGGAACCCTCATGCGTTCCACCGTCATGCCGTTTGGCCTTTTTACCGATTCGGCAACCTCGCCGACGGGATCGGGAAGGGCAATGATATCGTTTAGACCTGTAATCATCGCATCTAT
>CAIWWK010000043.1 GCA_903916325.1 Candidatus Firestoneibacteriota bacterium | reverse complement strand
GGCCTGGCTAAAGGAAAAGAAGAACACCTTATGCGGCAGCTGCGTAACCATGGATATAATCTTTGAGAATCTGCTGAATATCATAGCGAAAAATCAGCCGGGGTATATTTCCGGCAAACTCTTTGATAAGCCTGTTTCGCTTGATTCCGCGGTGTCAATGGCCAGTAGATTAGTGTCGGAAAACCCCGCGAAACTCTACGGTTTTGAAGGCAGGCTCGGTTCAATTGAAGACGGAAAAGCGGCGGATTTGGTAATAGCGGAGATAAAAGAGAAGAATGGAAAGGTGAAGGTGGGGATTAAGACGGTTGTGGTCGGAGGGGAGATACAGCGTTAAAAGTTTATAAGGTTCATAAGGTTCATAAGGTTTATAAGGTAAAACATTAAAAACAAACACAGTGCAGTAGAGCGGATTTTTGTTCCGATACTGTTCTTGAACTTACTTTATAAACCTTATAGACTTTACAAACCTTACAAACTTTTGACTTTTAGCTAATACTCCCGCATTTTCTTCCACACCTCAAGGATAAGTTGATACTTCCTTAACTCCATCCCCGTATAAACACAATTACTCGTGGAGAAGATGTAGCCCCCTCCCGTCTTGCCGTGGGTCATGCAGTACTCCGCGGACTTTATGGTCTCTTCGTCCGTTCCGGAATCCATCAAACCGCAGTTGACATTGCCCATCAGAGCAACCTGCTTGCCGTATTTTTCTTTGATCAGCTTGATGTCAACGCCGCCCTGCGGGTCAAGCGAGTGAATCGCATCGGGGCCGCAGTCCACCAGCTGTTCAACTATGGGCATAATGTTTCCGTCGGTATGTTTTATTGTGTAAGATCCGAGAGCCCTGAAGGCGTCTATCTCGTATTTCAGCTGGGGTGCGGTGAATTCCGCAAACTGGTCAGGAGAGAGGAACGGGCCGTTATTAAAGCAGTAGTCGCAGGTAAGGAAGAGCCCGTCAATTTTCGCGCGCGCGTTCACTTTCTTTACAGTATCTATGCAGCGGTCAATGACCTTCTGGTGGTGATCCTTGATCTCCTGCGGCGCGTCAACTAATTTCATGGAAACTTCCATCATTGTTTCGCCGTCGGGCATGGCAAAAGTGCCGTCGTATCCCTGGTGGACGAGAAAATACTCGTCGTTGGTTTTCTTTCTTATGATATCAACCATCCGCGCAGTTTCGTCAACATCATAGATATCAAACCAGGGAATCATAATAGCGGAATGCTCGAACATCTTCGCCGTATTAATGGCTATATCCGCCATATTCAATCTGTGAAGCTGCCTCTCTGCCTCTTTCATCTGGTTCCACTGGTGGAACTTTCTGTGTCTGTAGTGCACCTGGTTGAAGGTTTCCATTGTCAGGAAAAAACCCAGTTCAAAATGAGGCACATGGGAACCCTTGACCGGCGCTTTTCTTGAGAGCGTGTGAATCATCAGTTCTTTATGGGTCATAATTCATCCTTTTTGCAGATAAAGAGCGTAAAAAGATTATAGGAAATGCGCTCCCGTTTTGCAACTGCAAAGAATAGGTTTTCCGTTGCAAATGACCCTATTTTGCTCTATAAAATAATAGTATACCAATACCCTCGGAGGAACCTGATGCAGAATTTTGAATTTTACTGGCCCGTGAAATCTCTTGTCGGGGCCGGGGAAGTGAAAAAAGCCGGCGCTGAAGCAAAAAAACTCGGAAAACGGGCTCTGCTTGTCACGGGCAGGTCTTCAGTCAGGAGTTCCGGTTTGCTTCACAGGGTTTCGGCATCGCTTAAATCCGCAGGAGTTGATTTCGCGCTTTTTGACGGAGTTGAGCCGAACCCGCGCGTTACAACGATAGACAGAGCGGGCGCGCTTGCGAAAAAAGAAAAGTGCGATATGGCGATAGGGCTTGGAGGCGGAAGCCCGATGGATTCCGCGAAAGCGGCGGCGCTCGCAGCCGTCTCGCCCGAGGGAGTTTCAGTCTGGGATTATATCTTCTGCTCCAAGAATTTCAGAAAGATAGAGGTTGTGCCTCTTCCGGTTCTGCTGATACCGACGCTTCCTGCGACCGGTTCCGAGGGCAACCCGACTTCGGTGATTACCAACTGGGAACTGCACCAGAAGGTACACCTTATGGACAACGCGCTCTTTCCCAAAACGGCCATAATAGACCCGGAGCTTACGCTGAGTTTATCCCGTGAACAGCTTGCCTATGCGGGAGTGGATATTATATGCCATTTGCTTGAACCCTGCCTGACAACTACGGGTGATTCCTACGTGAAGGACCGGATGGCGGAAGGAGTGATTTCCACCGTAATAGACCTTTTGCCGAAAGCGATGCAGAATCCGTCTGATGTGGAATCGAGGATGAACCTGAGCTGGTCCGGAACCCTGGCCTGTTCTCCGTTTCGCTTTATGGCCTGGAACGGGAAAGGATTCCTGCACTGGATAGAGCACTGCCTTTCCGCCTGGACGGATGTTCCGCACAGCGAGGGTTTGTCCATGCTGCTTCCCGCCTGGATGGAATATATGAGCAGGTATGAATTCTTCAAATACCGCCTTGATATGTTGGGAAAACGCGTGTTTAACGGCTCCGCAGTTGAAGGAATGGAGCGCTGGATGAAAGAGATTGGCGTGAAGACCAGTCTGGACAAAACCGCCGCGGAGAAAATACCGGACATGTGCGAGACCTTGATCACTGTTTACGCCGGCGGGAAGGATTTCGTGGAATTGCCTTCGGGGGAAAGGATGTTTAAAGGGGAGTTTGAAGAAATATATAGAAAGGCGCTAAAATAAAAAAGTTTGTAAGGTTTATAAGGTTTATAGGCCACACTGCGTGTGTCCTGTTTTGAGAGGAAGGATATTCTTCATGCCGGACTCCGTCCGGCATAGCAAAATAACGTTTGTAACGTAAACCGTTAATGGAGGGGAAATGCGGAATGTTATTGATTGGGCGAAGACGATGGACGCGGCGGTTTGTGTCTGTGATTTGAAGGGCATAGTAACCTATATGAACGACAAGGGCAAGGTTGATTACGGCAGCGACCTTACGGGCAAAGAGATCTTTACCTGCCACCCTGAGCCCGCGAAGACGAAGTTTAAGGCCCTGCTTGATTCGGGTAAAGAGAACATTTATTCCATTGAAAAGAACGGAATAAAGAAGATGGTTTATCAGATTCCGATAACGGAAAACGGGGTTTGTTCCGGGTGTGCGGAGATTGTAAAGCAGTTGCCGAAGGAAGTCCCTCATTTCGTAAGGAAAAACACATAGAGGGAAGCAAACACTAAATTCTAAATACTAAACAAGAAGCAAAAGGCAAAAGGCGAACTCTAAGCATGGGCAAATTCTAAAAATTTGCTTGCGGTTTACTGGTCTTTTGCTTTTTTGTTTTTTGCTTTTTGTTTAGAATTTAGTGCTTAGAATTTAGGATTTGCCTTAACCTTTATTTCATTGAGAATTCGCTTTTCCACGGTTATAATTAACCATGGACCTTATAAAGGCTGAAATAGATATTTCCGCGCTGAGGCACAATTTCCGGCTGGCCAGAAAGCTTGCTGGCGGAAAAACGCTTGTTTGCGCGGTAATAAAGGACAACGCCTACGGGCACGGCCTCCTTCCGGTCGCGGCGGTAATGGCTGACGAAGGGGCGGATTTTCTTGCGATTGCCGACTTAAGCGACGCTGAGAAGCTTCGCAAAGCCGGTTTTAAACTTCCACTTTTGAATATTTCCGGATTACTCCCCTCGCAGGCTTCCGGCGCGGTCAGTTTAAATGTTTCCCAGTCTGTTTCAAACGCGGACGAACTGCTTGCCCTGGACCGCGCGGCGGGAAAACAGAAAAAGTGCGCGCTGGTTCATGTTGAAGTCGACTGCGGCATGGGGAGGCTCGGGGTCCCGGCCGCGGAATTTTCGGCGCTCTTTGAAAAGGCGAAAAGCCTTAAGAATATTTTTGTTGAAGGTATATTTACCCATTTCCCCTCGGCGGATACCGATCTGCCGGTAACAAGAAAGCAAGCCGGACTTTTCAAAGAAACCGTAAGGCAGTGCCCGGCAAATATTATTTACCATTCCGCGAATTCGGCCGCGCTTATCAATTGTCCGGAAACAAGGATGGACATGGTCCGCCCCGGGCTTATGCTCTACGGCCTTTATCCCTCGGGAACGGAAAAGAAAATAAGGCTCAAGCCGGCGCTTTCTCTTAACACTTCGGTAATCATGGTCAAGAAGGCGAGGAAAGGGGATCGTGTAAGCTACAACGGCACATACAGGGCAAAGAAAGACACCGAGCTGGCTGCTCTCCCGATAGGTTACGGCGACGGTTTCAGCAGGTTGCTTTCGAACGCGGGAGAGGTTATAATAAAAGGCAAGAGGTATCCTGTGGCAGGACGGGTCTGCATGGACCTTACGATGCTGGATATCGGAAAGAATTCCGGAATCAAGCCGGGGGACGAAGCAACTCTTATCGGAAAAAACGGCGGCGAAAACATTACCGCTTCCGAGATCGCCTTAAAATGCAAGACCATACCCTATGAAGTTGTTTGCGGTATCAATAAGGGGATCAAGCGGATCTATTTCTGAAAAATGATTACGCGGATTACGAAATGCGATTACTCAGATTAAATCAAGCCCTAATCTGCGTAATCTGTTTTTGAAATCCGTGTAATCAAGAATGT